>JBEVKG010000058.1:0-10455 GCA_040509765.1 Xanthomonas sp. | reverse complement strand
TCGCACCGTGGCGTGCTGGTCAACGGCAAGTCGGTGAACCTGGCTTCGTACCAGGTCAAGGCCGGCGACGCGATCGCCCTGTCGGAAAAGGCGCAGAAGCAGCTTCGCGTGCAGGAAGCGCTGACCGTTGCCGAAACGCACGACCTGAACCCGTCGTGGGTCGAGGTCGATTCGAAGAAGTTCAGCGGCATCTTCAAGGCCGTGCCGGATCGTGCGGACCTGCCTGCCGACATCAACGAAGCGCTGATCGTCGAGTTGTATTCGAAGTAATCACATTGGAGAGCCTCCGGTCACGGAGGCTCGTCAGGAGAACCCGCAACATGACGGTTACCGCCAACCAGGTTCTGCGCCCGCGTGGGCCGCAGATCGAACGCCTTACCGACAACCGCGCCAAGGTCGTGATCGAGCCCTTGGAGCGCGGGTATGGGCATACGCTGGGCAATGCCCTGCGTCGCGTGCTGCTGTCCTCGATTCCCGGCTTCGCGATCACCGAAGTCGAGATCGACGGCGTGCTGCACGAGTACACCACGGTCGAAGGGCTGCAGGAGGACGTGCTGGAAGTCCTGCTGAACCTCAAGGACGTGGCCATCCGCATGCACACCGGTGACAGCGCCACGCTGTCGCTGTCCAAGCAGGGTCCGGGCACGGTCACTGCCGCCGACATCAAGACCGACCACAACGTCGAGATCCTCAACAACGACCACGTGATCTGCCACCTGACCAAGGACACGGCGATCAACATGCGTCTGAAGATCGAGCGTGGCTTCGGCTACCAGCCGGCCGCCGCGCGTCGCCGTCCGGACGAAGAGACCCGCACCATCGGTCGCCTGGTCCTGGACGCCTCGTTCTCGCCGGTGCGCCGCGTCGCCTACGCGGTCGAATCGGCCCGCGTCGAGCAGCGCACCGACCTGGACAAGCTGGTCCTGGACATCGAAACCAACGGCACGATCGATGCCGAGGAAGCCGTGCGCACCGCCGCCGACATCCTCAGCGATCAGCTGTCGGTGTTCGGCGACTTCACCCATCGCGACCGTGGCGCGGCCAAGCCGGCCAGCAATGGCGTGGATCCGGTGCTGCTGCGTCCGATCGACGATCTGGAACTGACCGAGCGATCGGCCAACTGCCAGAAGGCCGAGAGCCTCTACTACATCGGCGATCTGATCCAGACGACCGAAGTCGAGCTGCTCAAGACCCCGAACCTGGGCAAGAAGTCGCTCACCGAGATCAAGGAAGTGCTGGCCCAGCGTGGCCTGTCGCTTGGCATGAAGCTGGAGAACTGGCCGCCGGCCGGCGTCGCCCAGCACGGCATGCTCGGCTGAGTTTTGCGCATCCGGCCGGTGCCGCAAGGCATCGGCCGCGTGTCGTTCGCTTCATCCGCATCACCACGTCGACGGGTCGCCAAGCCCGCGGCGTCCCGGTCAAGGACGGCCGGCACGGACCATCCGCAGTCCACTTTCAACGCCAGGACGGCGACAGCGATCTCCAACAGTCACACTCTTCCATAGGAATCCCAACCCATGCGTCACCAGAAATCCGGCCGCAAGTTCAGCCGCACCAGCGCCCACCGCGAAGCGATGTTCAAGAACATGGCGGCGTCGCTGATCAAGCACGAGCTGATCAAGACCACCCTGCCGAAGGCCAAGGAACTGCGCCGCGTCGCCGAGCCGCTGATCACCCTGGCCAAGGTCGACAACGTCGCCAACCGCCGCCTGGCCTTCGCGCGCCTGCGCGACAAGGAAGCCGTGGGCACCCTGTTCACCACGCTGGGCCCGCGCTACCAGGCGCGCCCGGGTGGCTACCTGCGCATCCTCAAGTGTGGCTTCCGCGCCGGCGACAACGCGCCGATGGCCTACGTCGAGCTGGTCGACCGCCCGGCCGTGGCCGAGGAAGTGGCCGAGTAATCGGTCCACGCCTGCAGCAGCAAGAAGCCCGGCCTGGCCGGGCTTTTTTGTTTTTGGGCCGGGATTCGGAATTGGGGACTGGGGGACGCGGTCGCCGGCCCGGCGAGGGACCGCACACGTCGTTATGGCGCATGGTGATGGAGCGCACGATCGCGGATAATGCGCGCATCGTCGATGCGAGTCCAAGTCCGATGAATCCGTTCCGCTGGGGTTTCCGCGCGCAGTTCCTGCTCGGCTTTCTGATCTGCGCCGGCTTGCTGGGCTATGCGATTTTCGTGCAGTACCGCCTGGGCATCGAGCCGTGCCCGCTGTGCATCTTCCAGCGCATCGCGTTCGCCGCACTGGGCGTGCTGTTCCTGCTCGGCGCCCTGCATGGGCCGCGCAGCGCCGGCGGACGCAAGCTCTACGGCGTCCTGGCGTTCCTGGCCGCGGCCGTGGGCGCCGGCATTTCCACCAAGCACGTCTCGGTGCAACTGTTCCCGGACCCGATGGCTTCCTGCGGCCCGCCGCTGAGCTTCCTGCGCGAGACCATGGGGCCGTTCGAGGTGCTGCGCCGGGTGCTGACCGGCACGGGCGACTGCGGCAACATCGACTGGCGCTTCCTCGGCCTGTCGATGCCGATGTGGTGCCTGATCTGCTTCGTGCTGCTGGCCGTGTTCGCGCTGTATGCCGGCTTCAAGGGCCGGCGCCGCACGCTGATCTGAGCGTCTCGCTGCTGCGGGCCGATCACGCGGTCTGATGGCGGCCCGGTGGACGCGCCGTTGAGAGCCGGGGCGGCCGCTGCGCGTCGCGCCGGTGCACGTCGCCGCGCGCCGCTGCTGTCGATCCGTTTCGGCTGAGGTTCTGGTCGGCGGCCGCCCGCTGGCGATCCGTCATGCCTTCTACCTGCCTCAGTGCGTCGCGCTGGCCTGTGGCAGCGCCTGCGCGCCTGCGGCCTGGGGGACGACCTGCGCCAGGAATGCCGCCACCGGCCTGGCCCAGACCGACGGATCGGCCTGGGCGAAGGTCTTGTGGCCATCGTCGCCGAACGGCGGCAGATCGACGAAGGCCACCGGCGGCGTGGAACCGGCGCGGTAGGCCTCGACCATGCGGTGCGCCAGTTCGCGCCGGAAGAAGTGATCGTTCTCGGCGTACAGCCACAGCTGCGGCAGCGTGTTGGCTGCGCCGAGGGTCTTTTCCGCCGCGACCAGGCGATCCTCGCCGGCGCAGATGACCTCCTTGCCGTTGCTGCCACGTCCGCCGGCGAAGCTGATGACGCCGCGCACCCCCGGTGGCGGTGCATCGGCCAGCGCCACCGCACCGAGGCCGCCAGCGGACTGGCCGACCACGACGATGCGCTGCGGGTCCGCGCCGGGAAGGCGTGCGGCCGCGTCGACGATCGCGGCCTCGGCTGCGGCGATCTTGCGCCCGGCGACGACGAAATCGACAGTGCGGCAATTGCCTGCGCCTTCCAGATACGTGCCGCTGGAGTTGCCGTAGCCCGGCCGCAGTGCCAGCACCACCATGTAGCCGTGGGAAACGAACCAGTGTGCAGCGTGGGCGAAGCCGAGGCGGGTGTCGGCGAGCTTGCGCTTGTCCGCCGGGGTGCCGTGATGGATGACGATCAGCGGAAAGGGGCCGCTGCCCGTGGGGCGATACACGCGTGCGGCGAGATCGTAGTCGACGCCTTGCACGACCACCGGCATGCGCAAGTCCGTGACGCTTTCGGCATGCGCCAGCGGCGGTACGGCGACGGTGAGGACGGCGGCCGCGAGGGCGGAAGCGAACCGTTGTTTGATCATGGGTGGACCTCGCCTGGATGGGATGCGTGGCAACGCGTCGTGGCGGTCCGGGTGCAATCGGGCGTGCCGTCGCGGGCCCGCCGTCGCTGGGCGAGGCCACGGCCACGACGCGGCACGCGGCTTCGCTGGAATGCGGGACGGGCGCGGCAAGTGGCCGGACCCGTCGCGTCCTGCGATCGCGGCGAACTGTCGTGGCGGAGCGGCGGCCTGCCGCCGCCTCTCTGCCACGACGCCTGCAGCGCACCGCCGTGCGCCGCAGGCCGTCGCCGCGGCTTGCTCAGAAGTCCTGCTGCAGGCTCAGGTAGACGCCACGGCGCGGCGCCCATTGCGGCGCGAACACGCCGATGCCGCCGCCGTCGCGCAACTGGTAGTGGCGGTCGAGTACGTTGAGCACCGCCAGCTGCGCGTGCAGCGGGTGGCTGCTGGCCAGGGCGAAGTCGTGGCCGGCGCTGAGGTTGAGCTGGAAGTACGCCGGCAGCTCGCCGCCGTTGGGCACGCCGTTGGCGTCGGTGCGCAGGCCGCTGCCGAACAGGTAGTCGGCGCCGACGTGACTGTCCTCGGCCAGGGCGTAGTTGATGCCGCCGGAGGAGGTCAGCTTTTGGTCGTGGTCCAGGTGGATCCAGTGATCGTAGGCGTAGGCCAGCGCATCCGGGTCGAAGTTGTACAGGCTGGTCATCACCTGCTTGCCCATGGCCTTGCTGTAGGCCGCGTTGAAGTAGGCGTTGATCGGGCCGTTGCTGTAGTCGGCGCTGAACTCGGCGCCGCGGATGCGGCCGTAGCGGTAGTTGAAGGTGGAGTAGACGTAGGCGGCGCCGAACTGGCCTTCGTCCTGCAGGCGGTCGGCCTTGCGGTAGTAGGTGTCCAGACCCAGGGTCAGGTGATCGCCGACCATCTGCGAGATGCCCAGGTCGTAGTAGTCGCTGCGCTCGCTCAGCGGCTTGGTCGGGCCGCCCGCCGCCGACTGCTGGTTGGTGGTGCCGTCGTACAGGGCGATGTCGCTGGTGGAGATCAGCTCGGTGGCCGGCGGGGTGAAGTAGCGCGCATAGCCGGCGTGCAGGGTGGTGCTGTCGCTGGCGTGCCAGACCACGCCCAGGCGCGGGCTGAGCTGGCCCTCGGTGGTGCCGAAGGCCTTGTAGCGATCGCCGCGTACGCCGTAGTTGATGGTCCAGGCGTCGCTCGGCTGCCATTCGTCCTGCAGGTAGACCGCGTAGGTGCTGGCGTGGAAGCGGCTGCCGTCGGGGATGAACAGCGGCACGTCGCTGCTCTGGCTGCCGTCGTCGTTGGCCGGGAACACGTAGGCGTTGTTGCTGGCGTTGGCGTGTTCGAAGTTGCCGTACACGCCATAACGCAAGGTGTGGGTGCTGCCCCATGGCGTGGAGAAGTCGGCCTGCAGGGTGCTGGCGCGGTTGGCGCGTTGCACCTGCGAGGCGATGCCGTTGAAGATCAGGTCGCCGGCGATGTCCGGGGAGAAGGCGACGCTGCTGTAGCGCTGGCCGGCCGACAGCTGGTAGCTGGTGTCGCCGAGCGCGCCCTGCAGCACCAGGGTGCCGAAGCGGGTGTTCTCGCGCTGGTTCTCGTCGAGCTGCGCGGAATCGAAGCTGTTGTTGCCCAGGTAGGTGAACGCCGGCGTCTGCCCCGGATTGTTGGGGATCTGGAAGCGGTTGTTGGCGTAGCCGACCAGCAGGCTGAGTCGGGTGTTCTCGTTCAGTAGGTAGCTGAGGTCGGCGAAGCCCTTGCCCTGGTGGGTCTTGTCGTGGATCGGGTTGTCGCTGTCGGTCGGGTTCTCCATGCCGATGCGGTTCTGCAGGTAGTTGCCGCTGGCGAACCAGCTGAAGCGGCCGTCGCTGCCCCACCACGAGGCGTTGGGGTTGAGCGTGCCGTAGGAGCCGCCGGTGATGCCGACGCTGCCGCCGTTGCCCAGTTCCACGCCGTTCTTGGTGGTGATGTCGACCACCGCCGCGGTGCGGTCGCCGAACTGCGCCGGCAGCGCGCCATCGAGCAGGCGGATGTTCTTGATCGTGCGCGGATCCAGGGTCTGGCCGAAGCCGGAGATCGACTCGGGGATCATCACGCCGTTGATGCGGTACTGCAGATTGGCGTGGTCGCCACGCACATGGATGCCGCCGTAGGAATCCTGGACCACGCCCGGCGCCTGCAGCAGCACCTGGTTGAGCGGGGTGGAGGCGCCCAGCGGCAGGCGCGCGATGTCCTCGGCGGTGATCGCGTACTGGCTGCTGCCGATGTCCGGCGACAGCGCGTTGCGCGCGGCTTCCAGCTTGGCGGTGACGGTGACCGGATCGAGATCGACGGTCGGCTCGGCGCCGGCAGCAGTGCTGTCGGTGGCGGCATCTGCGGCAAGGGCGAGGCCCGGGGAGACCAGGAGGATCAGGGCGATGGCGGAGGAGAGGGGGCGACGTGTCATGGCGAGGTGGACCGAATGGAAAGGAATTGTTACTTAATAACAGTGTGCTTTCGCAAAAACGCCGGCGTAGGCCGGAAGTCATGGTGGCGTTGCGGTGTTGCTTGCCATTCATGTCGCGGCACTGCCAGCGTGACCGGGGTGCGGCGCTATGCGGCGCGCCCCGGCTCTGCGAACATCGCACACTGCCAAGGAGTCCTTTCATGAATCTGTCCGCCACCGCCGCCGTGTCCGAATCCGCCTCGTCGTCCTGGTCGCCCACCAGTTGGCGCGACCGGCCGGCGCTGCAGATGCCGGTGTATCCGGACCCGCAGGCGCTCGAAGCCACGTTGACGGAGCTGCGGAAGTTGCCGCCGCTGGTCACCTCCTGGGAGATCTTCGCGCTGAAGAAGCAACTGGCCGAGGCGCAGGAAGGCAAGCGCTTCCTGCTGCAGGGCGGCGATTGCGCGGAGAACTTCAGCGATTGCGAATCCGGCACCATCTCCAACCGGCTCAAGGTGCTGTTGCAGATGAGCCTGGTGCTGGTGCACGGGCTGCGCCTGCCGGTGGTACGGGTCGGCCGCTATGCCGGGCAGTACGCCAAGCCGCGCTCGGCCGATACCGAGACCCGCGATGGCGTGACCCTGCCCAGCTACCGCGGCGACGTGGTCAACGGCCCGGAATTCACCGCGCAGGCGCGGGTGCCGGATCCGCGGCGCATGATCACCGCGCACTCGCGTTCGGCGATGACCATGAACTTCGTGCGCGCGCTGATCGACGGCGGCTTCGCCGACCTGCACCATCCCGAGTACTGGAACCTGAGCTGGGTCGGCTGCTCGCCGCTGGCCGACGACTACCAGAAGATGGTGTCCTCGATCGGCGATGCGGTGCGCTTCATGGAGACCCTTTCCGGCGCCCAGCTGTACAACCTCAACCGCGTCGATTTCTACACCTCGCACGAGGCCCTGCTGCTGCCCTACGAGGAAGCGCTGACCCGCGAGGTGCCGCGGCAGTGGGGCTGGTTCAACCTCAGCACGCACTATCCGTGGATCGGCATGCGCACCGCGGCGCTGGACGGCGCGCACGAGGCGTACTTCCGCGGCATCCGCAATCCGATCGCGATCAAGGTCGGGCCGTCGGCGCAGCCGGACCAGTTGCTGCGCCTGATCGACGTGCTCAATCCGGAAGACGAGCCGGGCCGGCTGACCTTCATCCACCGCATGGGCGCGGCGCAGATCGCCGAGAAGCTGCCGCCGCTGCTGGAGGCGGTGAAGCGCGACGGCCGTCGCGTGCTGTGGGTGTGCGATGCGATGCACGGCAACACCGAGAGCACCAGCAACGGCTACAAGACCCGGCGCTACCAGAACGTTCTCGGCGAGGTGGAGCAGTCCTTCGACATCCACGCCGCGGCCGGGACGCGCCTGGGCGGCGTGCATCTGGAACTGACCGGCGAGGACGTCACCGAGTGCACCGGCGGCGCGCGCGAACTGACCGAGCGCGACCTGGAGCGCGCCTACCGCTCCAGCGTCGATCCGCGCCTGAACTACGAGCAGTCGCTGGAGATCGCGATGGCGATCGTGCGCAAGCAGAACGGGCGCAACGTCGCCACGCCGCTCGCGTAACCGGTTGGCGTCGCCGGCGCGCGGCGTGCGCGTCGATGCTGGCGCTGTGCAGGAGCCTGAGTGGCGCCGTGACCTCTGCGCTGTCGCGCGGCGGCATCGCGCTGCCACCGGCATGCAGGCGTTGTGCAGCAGCGCGCGCACGCGCCGACGCCCGCTGCGGCTGCCGCGCCTGACGCCGCACCGTGCGTGCTCGACATCGCGCTAATCCCCGTGCTGCCAGACTGTCGCGACTCCTCCCCCCGACCAAGGAGCGCATCTTGACCCTCGATCTCCACTGGGTGCCCTGGCGTGCCTATACGGTGCCGATCGGCGCCGCGCTGATTCTCGGTTTCCTGGCTTGGTGGCTGCTGTTGCGCATCGCCCAGCGCATGCGCGGCCGCGACTACCGGCGCGCGCGCATCGTGCGCGTGATCAGCGTGCCGGTCGCCTTCCTGCTGCCGATGCTGATGCTCAGTTTCGCGCTCGAATCCACGCCGCTGGACGAGGCGGCGCTGACCGACCTGCAGCACCTGCTGCACATCGGCATGATCGGCTGCGTCACCTGGCTGCTGGTGCGCGGCGTGGCGGCGCTGGAAACGGCGATCCTGCGCAGCCATCCGATCGAGGTGGCGGACAACCTCACTGCGCGCCGCGTGCAGACCCAGACCCGGGTGCTGGCGCGGGTGGTGATGGGCACGATCATCCTGCTCGGCACCTCGATCGTGCTGCTGACCTTCCCGGCCGTGCGGCAGATCGGCACCACCTTGCTGGCCTCGGCCGGCATCATCGGCCTGGTCGCCGGTATCGCCGCCAAGCCGGTGTTCGGCAACCTGATCGCCGGCCTGCAGATCGCGCTGACCCAGCCGATCCGGCTCGACGACGTGGTCATCGTCGAAGGCGAGTGGGGCCGCATCGAGGAGATCGGCAGTTCCTACGTGGTGGTGCGCATCTGGGACGAGCGGCGCATGGTGGTGCCGTTGACCTGGTTCATCGAGAACCCGTTCCAGAACTGGACGCGCAGCAGCGCCGACCTGCTCGGCACCGCGTTCCTGTGGCTGGATTACCGCACGCCGATCGCGCAGGTGCGCGCCGAGCTGGAGCGCATCTGCAAGAGCGAGCCGCTGTGGGACGGACGGGTCTGCGTGACCCAGGTGACCGATACCAGCGAGCGCACGATCCAGGTGCGCCTGCTGGTCAGCGCACGCAACTCCGGCGACGCCTTCGACCTGCGCTGCATCGTGCGCGAACGCATGCTGGATTTCCTGGTGCGCGAGCACCCCTACGCCTTGCCGCTGCTGCGCGCGGAACTGGCGCCGGAGCCGGTGCGGCTGTCGCATCCGCCGGTGCGCGCCAGCGACTCCGATGCGATGCGTTCGCCGGGCGCCGAGGATGGGGCGCCGGCAGTGACTGCGACAGCGGGCGAGGCACGCGCGTCGCGCTGATCGCTGAGCGACGCTGTGACATGGGCATGCTGCGGCGGACAGGTGCCTGCGCTGCGGTCAATGTTGCCGGCCGTATGCCAGGCACACGAATGCGCCCACCGTTGACCGGCAGGCACGTGTCGTTTGAAGGAGGCCGGTGCCGCTGTGGCGCCGGATCCGGCTCAGGCGGCCGGGGGATGCCGCCGGCGCCGCACCAGGTCGCGGGCCAGGATGCCGACCACGGCGAGATTGATCGCCAGCACCGCCCACGACGCCCAGCCGGGATGGCGCACGATCGCGTAGACGTCGAATGGCAGGTAGATGGCCGCGGAGATGCAGCCCAGCAGCGAGGCCCAGGCCTTGGCGCGCCACAGGCCCCACGCCTCGATGATGTGCAGCACGCCGTAGGCGAGCATGCCGGCGGCGGCCAGGTGCACCGCGCCGGGGCTGATCATGGTCAGCAGCGAGGGCAGGGCGCCGTGGTCCGGGTCCAGGCTGAAACGCACGATCAGCCGGTCCACCCCCGCGCGCAGCGGGGCCGGACCCATCAGTTCCAGCCCCGTGGCCGCCAGCACCGCGAGCAGGCCCTTGCCGGCCTCCAGCAGTGCGATCAGGTGCAGGCCCGGATGCGCATGCGGATCCGGGTTGTACGCCTTGTCGGCGGCCATGGGCGTGCGCTGCCGCTCAGCCCGCGCGACCGGCGCGCTTGCGCTCGTTTTCGGTCAGGTGCTTCTTGCGCAAGCGGATCTCCTTCGGGGTGACTTCGACCAGTTCGTCGTCCTCGATGAAGTCCAGCGCCTGCTCCAGCGTGTACTTGATCGCCGGGGTCAGCTTGATCGCATCGTCCTTGCCCGAGGCGCGCATGTTGGTCAGCGGCTTGGTCTTGATCGCGTTGACGGTCAGGTCGTTGTCCTTCGAATGGATGCCGACCAGCTGACCTTCATACACGTTGTCGCCTTCGGCGGCAAACAGGCGGCCGCGCTCTTCCAGCGGGCCCAGCGCGTAGGCGGGGGTGGCGCCCGGCGCGTTGGCGATCATCACGCCGTTCTGGCGCTTGGCGATGGCGCCCTGCTCCTTCGGACCGTAGTGGTCGAACACGTGGAACAGCAGGCCCGAACCCTGGGTCAGGGTGCGGAACTCGTTCTGGAAGCCGATCAGGCCACGCGCCGGGATCATGTAGTCCAGGCGCACGCGGCCCTTGCCGTCCGGCTCCATGTTCTTGAGCTGGCCCTTGCGGGTGCCCAGCTTCTCCATGACGCCGCGCTGGTGCTGCTCCTGGATGTCCACCTCCAGTTGCTCGTCCGGCTCCATGAGCTTGCCGTCGATCTCCTTGATGATGACCTCCGGGCGCGA
>JBEVKG010000057.1:0-3784 GCA_040509765.1 Xanthomonas sp. | reverse complement strand
GGCGGGAATCCAGGGACGTTGCCCGGCGACTGCAGGATCAAGATGGTCCCGGCGTTCGCCGGGACGACGGTGACGACGATCAGGTCGTGATCGGTTGGCTCAGCTCTCGCCACGCGGGGGCCTGCGGCCAGCGCGGTTCGAGGTTGCCTTCCAGCACGCGCCGCAGGTCGCGACGTTCCAGTTGCGGCGCGATGCCGTGCATCAGCGCCAGCGCGTATTCGCGCAGCACGCGTGCGCGCGGGATCACGGCCCAGGTGATGCACTCGGGCAATGCGTCCGGCGCAGGCAACGCCTTGAGGTCGGTGTCGCGTACGCCCACCGCCATCTCCGCCAGCACGCCGACGCCCAGGCCGGCGCGCACATAGGTCTTGATCAGGTCGGCATCGCGCGCGGTCATGGCGAGCTGCGGCTCCAGGCCGGCAGCGGCAAACGTGCGGTGCAGCGACGATTCGGGCTTGGTGGAGGACTCGTAACTGATCAACGGATGCGCGGCCAGCTCCGCCAGCGTCGGCGCGCGATCGAGCTTGGCCAGCGGATGCGTGAGCGGCACCAGCACCACCCGGCGCCAGCGGAACAGCGGTACCGCGACGCCGCCCTCCGGCTCGCCGCCGGCCGTGCTGATCACGGCCAGGTCGGCTTCGCCACGCGCCAGTTGCTCGAGCACTTCGCCATCGGCCGCCGCCTGCAGGTGCACGCTGACCTGCGGGAACTCGCGCTTCACCGCGGCGATGACTTCGGGAAGCACGAAACGCGCCTGGGTGTGCGTGGTCGCCAGCACCAGGCGGCCGCTGTGCTGGCCACGCTCATTGGCGGCATAGGCGCGGATGTTGCTGGCTTCCTCGAGGATGCGGCGCGCGTGCATCAGCACACGCTCACCAGCCGGCGCGATCGCCTCCAGGCTGCGGCCCTTGCGCGTGAACAGCTGGAAGCCGAGCTCGTCCTCCAGCTGCTTGAGCTGCTTGGACAGGCCCGGCTGGGTCGCATGCACGCGCTCGGCCGCCAGGGTGATGTTGAGCCCGGAGTCGGCAATGGCAACGAGGTAGCGCAGCTGGGTCAGGGTCATGGCGGAGCGACTATATATCGCTCGATGCGAATGGAGGGATGGAAAGAAATTACCCCGGCGCGGACCCGCTGTCCAGCACCGGGGCCATCATTCCGAAACGGCATACCGCCAGACGGCGGCGTCATTTCCGCCGGTGCGGGGGCGTGGGTAGGTTCACGGTATCGCCGCTCCATCCCTCGATCGACACCATGGCCAGCCCACTGTTTCCCGTATTCGCAGACCTGCGCGGCCGTGATGTGCTGGTCGTCGGCGGCGGTACGGTGGCCCAGCGCAAGGCCGAGGCCCTGCTCGAGGCGGGGGCGCGGGTCCGCCTCGGCGCCCCGTCGCTGAACCGGCCCCTCGCCCGGCACGTCGCCGAGGGCCGGATCGAGCATCTGGACGGTGCCTTCGATGCGCACTGGCTCGACGGCGCCTGGCTGGCCATCGCCGCGACCGATGACGATGCG
The DNA here is from genome assembly GCA_040509765.1 of Xanthomonas sp. Classification (GTDB taxonomy): domain Bacteria; phylum Pseudomonadota; class Gammaproteobacteria; order Xanthomonadales; family Xanthomonadaceae; genus Xanthomonas_A. Next base: position 2,275 of record JBEVKG010000057.1, on the reverse strand, counting down.
GTCAACCAGGCCGTCGCCGCGGCGGGCGAAGCACGGCGCATCTGGGTCAACGTGGTCGACGACGCGCAGGCATCGAGCGTGCAGATTCCCGCGCGCATCGAACGTGGCCCGCTGCAGGTGGCGATCTCCAGCGGCGGCGGCGCGCCGATGCTCGCCCGCCACCTGCGCGAGAAACTGGAATCGGAACTCGACGAATCCCTGGGCGCGCTGGCGGAGCTGCTGGAGCGCGAGCGCCCTCGCATCCGCGCGCGATTCCCGGACATCGGCCAGCGTCGTCGCTTCTTCGAGCGCCTGCTTGCCGGTCCACTGCCGGCGTTGCTGCGCCAGCGACGCAAGCTGGCCGCCGAACGCGAGTTCAGCGCCGCACTGGCAGGCAGCAACGAAGCAGTGAGCGACACCATCCGCGGCTCGGTCGCGCTGGTCGGCGCCGGCCCGGGCGATCCTGGCCTGCTGACCCTGCGCGCGTTGCGCGTGCTCAACGAGGCCGACGTGATCCTCCACGACCGCCTCGTCAGCAAGGACGTGCTGCAACTGGTGCGCCGCGATGCACTGCGGATCGAGGTCGGCAAGCAGGCCGGCAACCACCACACCACGCAGCAGCAGATCCACGCGCTGATGCTCGAGCACGCGCGCGCCGGCAAGCGCGTGGTGCGGCTCAAGGGCGGTGATCCGTTCGTGTTCGGACGCGGCGGCGAGGAGCTCGAGGTGCTGCGCGCCGACGGCATCGCGTTCGAAGTCGTGCCGGGCATCACCGCCGCACTGGCATGCGCGGCCTACGCCGGCGTGCCGCTCACCCATCGCGACCATGCGCAATCGGTGCGCCTGGTCACCGCGCACTGCAAGGACTCGCTCGACACGCTCGACTGGCATTCGCTGGCGCTCGAACGGCAGACGCTGGCGGTGTACATGGGCGTGGCCGGACTGGATGGCCTGTGCGATCGGCTGATCGCACACGGTCGCGCAGCGTCGACGCCGTTCGCGCTGCTCGAGAACGGCTCGCGGCCGGAGCAGCGCGTGGTTGTCGGCACGCTGGCCGACCTGGCCGAGCGGGCGCGGGAGCACGACGTGCAATCGCCGGCACTGCTGATCATCGGCGAGGTCGCCGCGCTCGCCGGCACGCTGCACTGGTTCGGCGAGCCACCGCTCGGTGGCACGGCGCTGGCATTGGCGGCATAGCGCAACGCGCCCCACCCCTTCCCCTGGAGCAAACCCATGGCCCTGTACGACAGCATCCTCGACACCATCGGCAGCACGCCGATCGTCCGCCTCCACCGCATCGCTCCGGCGCACGTCACCCTGTACGCCAAGGTCGAATCGTTCAATCCCGGCGGCTCGGTGAAGGATCGCCTGGCGCTGGCGATCGTCCTCGACGCGGAGCGCAAGGGCCTGCTCAAACCGGGGCAGACCATAGTCGAGGCGACGTCCGGCAACACCGGCATCGCGCTGGCGATGGTCGCGGCCGCGCGCGGTTATCCGTTCGTAGCAGTGATGACCGAAACGTTCTCGGTCGAACGCCGCAAGCTGATGCGCGCCTACGGCGCCAAGGTAATCCTTACGCCGGCCGCGGAGCGCGGCAGCGGCATGGTGCGCAAGGCTGCCGAACTGGCCGAGAAGCACGGCTGGTTCCTCGCCCGCCAGTTCGAGAACGAAGCCAACCCGGCCTACCACCGCAGCACCACCGGTCCGGAGATCCTGCGCGACTTCGCCGGCAAGCGGCTGGACTACTTCGTCAGTGGCTGGGGCACCGGCGGCACGATTACGGGGGCCGGCGAAGTGCTCAAGCTGGCGCGACCGGAGCTGAAGATCATCGCCAGCGAACCGGCGGGCGCGGCCCTGCTGTCCGGCAACACATGGCAGCCGCACAAGATCCAGGGCTGGACGCCGGACTTCCTGCCGGCCGTGCTAAGTCGCACCATCGCCGACGAAGTGCTGCCGGTCGACGACGTGCTGGCGCGTGACACCTCCAGGCGCCTGGCCGCGGAGGAAGGCGTGTTCGTCGGCATCTCCGCCGGCGCGACCGTGGCCGCGGCGCTGAAGGTGGCCGAGCGCGCGCCGGAGGGCTCGGTGCTGCTGGCGGTGCTGCCCGACACGGGCGAGCGCTATCTGTCGACGTTCCTGTTCGAGGGCGTGGCAGAGGGTTCGGACGACGAGTGGCTGGAGACGCTGGAAGGCAAGAAGGAGGCCGTGGCGGCCTGAAGCACCGCCCGCATTCCCCCGCGCGCACAGGCCCGTTAGGCTGTGCGCATGCGGCGCCTGCCGCCCGGAGAATGCATGT
>JBEVKG010000056.1:0-6105 GCA_040509765.1 Xanthomonas sp. | reverse complement strand
CAACGCGACCTGCGAATGACGTTCGCGGAACGCCCGCAGGATCCGCGGTACCAGCGGATGCAGCGCAGCCGAACTGGTGTAGCCCATCACCAGCCGACCCAACTGCCCCTGCGCCGCACACCGGACGCGAACGACGGCGTCGTCGGCCGCGGCCAGAATGGCCTGCGCATCCGCCAGGAACACGCGCCCGGCATCATTGAGGCGCACGCTGCGCGGTGTCCGCTGGAACAGTTCGACGCCCAGTTCGCGCTCCAGGTCGCGGATCTGCTGGCTGAGCGGCGGCTGCTGCATGCCCAACTGTGCCGCCGCCCTGGTGACGCTCTGCGCAGCTGCCACGGCGACGAAATAACGGAGATGGCGCAATTCCATGGCGTCAATGATATTAAAAATATCTGCTCATGGTACCAAGCAGATATTTTACATTCCCATGATCCCTCCCTAGCATCGCAGGCCGTGAATCCCTCCAAGGACCACTGGCAATGCCCATCGATTTCCACGCACACCAGAACCGATACACCTACTCCGGCAGGGACGTCGATCCTGTCTGGATGGACGCCGTGCACGCCCTTGTCGAACCTGTCGGCAAGCAGATTGCCGACGTTGGCTGCGGGGGCGGACTTTATTCGCTGGCTTGGCATGCGCTGGGTGCCGCCCAGGTCACGGGTGTGGATTTCTCCGCGGAGATGGTGGCTGCGAGCCGCGAGCGAGGCGCGGGCGTGGACAACGTCTGCTTCGTGCAAGGCACCGCCACCGCGACGGGGCTTCCCACGGCGAGCTGCGATGTGGTGTTCCAGCGCGCATTGATTCACCACCTGCCGGACTACGTGGCGTGCTTTGCCGAGGCGCGTCGCCTCCTGGCGCCCGGCGGCCGCCTGCTCGTGCAGGACCGCACACCCGAGGACGTCGACCTGCCTGGATCCAGCACGCACGTGCGCGGCTACTTCTTCGACTGCTTTCCGCGGCTGCGCGCCGTCGAGGCTGGCCGTCGGCCGACGCACGCGACCGTCGTGGCGGCAATGCAAGCTGCCGGCTTCACCGACATCGCCGAGCGTTCGCTGTGGGAAACACGCAAACGCTACGATGGCATCGCATCGCTGGCCCTCGACCTAGCGGCACGCACGGGTCGCTCGATCCTGCACGAACTGAGTGATGAAGAACTGCAGTCCTTGATCGACGATCTCCGTCGCCGATTGCCCGCGCATGGGGAAATCGTCGAGAAAGATCGCTGGACCCTCTGGGTTGCACGACCCGCCTGATGCACGTGCATCGGCCACCACGCACGGCGCACACGCGATCGCGTCGCCAGTGGCGAAGGAGACAGGCGCGCTGCGCGGCGAGACCGCCATCGGCAGCGAACCCGTGCAGGGCCGCCTCGTCGCTGACGTGGGAAAGGCGGTGTGGAAACCGTTCTGGTTCGTGCTGCCGAATCTCCAAGAACGATGCACACGCCGGTCAAGGCCCGTGCCCGACGGCTGCCACCGTTGGCGCTACAGGCTGCCAGACCCGACCGTGGGCTGCAGCAGCAGCCTGACCAAGGGATTGGGGAAGCGCCGCGACATGGTGACAGCGTGGAAGGTCTCCACGATGTCCGGCAATTGATCACCCTCCACCAGCACGCCCGCGGCGATCTCGTCCTTGACCACGATCGGCGGGAGCACGGCCAGGCCGATGTCCTCGCGTGCCAGCAGGCGCATCATCGCCATGTCCTCCACTTCCGCCACGATCTGCGGGCGCACGCCCAGGCGATCGGCCAGGGCGTCGAAGCCCGCACGCACGCTGTTGTCCACCGTCGGCAGGATGATGGGATGCTGGCGAAGCCGATCGGCGACACTGGCGGCATGGCCCAGCCGATCCGGCGTGCCCACCAGGCTGACCGGTCGCTCGGCGAGCCGATGGGTGACGAGCGGGGTCAGCGCGTCGCCCGGCGGCGCCTGATTCAGCAGCACCACGTCGAGGTTGAGCGCCTCCAGCGCCCGCAGCAGTTCGCCGGCGCTGCCCGAGCGCAGGATCAGGTCGATATCGGTTCGGCCGAGCAGTGGCCGCAGGAACTCCAACTGGAAGTTGCGCGACAGTGTGGCCAGCGAGCCGACCCGCAGCGCCTGACGCGCGGCGCCGGTCTGCCGCAGCGTGCCCAGCAGTTCATCGCCGGTGGCGAAGATCGCGTCGGCGTGGTCCAGCACGATCTGCCCGGCCTCGGTCAGATGCAGTTGCCGCCCGCGCCGCTCGAACAGTGCGTGGCCCAGACGCTCCTCCAACTTGCGGATCTGCACCGACAGAGCCGACTGCGTGAGGTTGAGCCGCTCGGCGGTGCGGGTGAGATTGCCGTCGTGGGCCACGGCCCAGAAGTAGCGCAGGTGGTTGTAGTTCAAGGCGGCCATCGTTCGATAATAACGAACGATATCGTGAAAACAATGAATTTTTGTTCGATCCCGGTGATCGCTATCGTGGCGCCGCCCGCCACTGCGCTCGATCCAAGGGGATTGCCTTGTCGCTCTATCTGCTGCCGCTCTCCGCACCGTTCCTGTTGCTGGTCGCCGCCGTGTTCGGCTTCGTCCGCAACGGCCGACGCCCCCGCGTCCTCCCCGCCTTCGCCGAAAGTGCTGCGCTCGGCGCATTGATCGTCGCCATCGCCTCGCTGGCACTGCTGATCGCCCGGGGCGCCGGCGACAGCGAACTGATCGGAGCGAACGGCATCGGCCTCTCGGTTCGGCTGGATGCGGTGAGCGCCACGATGCTGCTGCTGGTCGCCTTCGTCGGCTGGATCGTGGTCCGCTACACCCGCACCTACCTTGATGGCGAGGCGCGCCAGGGCTATTTCACCGGCTGGTTGTGCGTCGCGCTCGCGGCGGTGTTGCTGCTCGTGCAGGCCGGCAACCTGGTCCAGGTCGTGGTGGCCTGGATCGCGACCAGCGTCGCGCTCAATCGCCTGCTGCTGTTCTATCCCGACCGCGTGGCGGCGCAGCGCGCCGCACGCAAGAAGCGCCTGTTCTCCAGCATCGGCGCCATCGCCCTGGTGAGTGCGGCCGCGCTGGTCTGGAACAGCCTGGGCACCACCGACATCGCCACGATCAACACCCTGTCCCGCAGCGGCCAGCATGGCTGGTCGCTGACCGCGGCCGCCGCCCTGCTTGCGCTGGCCGCGGTGCTGAAATCGGCGCAGTTCCCGACCCACGGCTGGCTCACCGAGATGATGGAAGCGCCCACCCCGGTGTCGGCGCTGCTGCATGCCGGCGTGGTCAACGGCGGTGGCTTCCTGCTGATCCGCTTCGCCGACCTGATGCTGGCCGCTCCAGGCGTGCTCGCCGTGCTGGCGATGCTGGGCGGTTTCACCGCGCTGTTCGGTGCGCTGGTGATGCTGACCCAGCCCGCGGTCAAGACCTCGCTGGCCTGGTCGACGGTCGCGCAGATGGGTTTCATGATCCTGCAGTGCGGGCTGGCGCTGTTCCCGCTGGCGCTGCTGCACATCGTCGCGCACTCGCTGTACAAGGCGCATGCCTTCCTGGCCTCCGGCGGCGCGGTCGAACAGGTGGCCTCGATTCGCCGGCCCGGGCCGGTGGCGGTGCCCGATGGGGCCGCGGTCGGCCGCGCCTTCCTGATCGCGCTGGCGATCTACATCGGCATCGGCGCGGCCTTCGGGTTCGCCTTCGGCTTCGGGCACAAGTCGCCACAGGCGCTGGCCCTGGGCGCCATCCTGATCTTCGGTGTGGCCTACCTGCTGGCCCAGGGCCTGGCCGATGCGGCGCCGCGCCCGCTCACCCGCAAGACCGCGCTCTACGCCAGCGCTGCTGCGGTCGGGTATTTCGCGCTGCAGACCGCCGCCGAATGGCTGACCGCCGGCGTGCTGCCGGCAACGCCGGCGCCGGGCCGGCTGGAGTGGACGCTGATGGCGCTGGCGGTGCTGAGCTTCGGCCTGGTGGCGGTGGCGCAGGCGCTGTTCCCGCTGTGGGCGACGCACCCGGCCGCCGCCGGACTGCGTGTGCATCTCGCCAACGGCCTGTATGCCAACGCCACGCTCGATCGCCTGCTCGGCGGCTGGTCCGTCCGCAAGACCTCGTGACTCCCTAACCGCCAGGACACCCCCATGCTGATGACCACCACCGACGCGTCGCCCCTGTCCCACGCTGCGATCATCGCCGCCGCCGCGCGTGCGGCGCGCGCCATTCCCCCGCTGTGGCCGCTCGCCTCGAGCGTGGCGGTCAATCCCTTCCTCGGCCAGACCGGCGAACCGCTGCCGATCGCGGCGGCGCGGCTGCGGCGCGCGGCCGGCATCGCCGTGACCATGCCGCGCGCCTGGTATGCGCAGCGGCTGCAGTCCGGCGAGATCGCCGAGGAGGATCTGCAGGCGGCCTGGCACGCCGCGCCGGCGGCGCTGCGTCCGCCGAGCTTGTCCGCGCTGAAGCGCGCCATCGAAGCCACGCGCCCTGCCCCGCAGGCGATCCCGACCGTCGCCGATCTGGCACGCGATGCGTCGCAGGTAGACTGGCCGGGCATCGTCGAAGAGCGCATCGGACACTGGGCCGCCAGCTACTTCGATCAGGGCCAGGCGCTGTGGGTCGCCGGACAGTCCGGCGGCGCCTACGCCGCATGGCGGCTGGTCGCGACCCACGATCTGACGCCGGAAATCGCCGGACTCACCCGATTCGCCCAGCAGGTGGCGGACGCGCCAGCGACTGCGGAAGAGGCGATCGCCGAGGGGGTCGCCCGCCTCGGCCTCGCGCCGGAGGCACTGGACAGCTACTTCCACCGCCTGCTGACCACGCTGGGCGGCTGGAGCCAGATTGCGCGGTATCGGCTCTGGCAAGCGGAGTTGAGCGGCGGAACCGATACCTGCGTCACCGACCTGCTCGCCATCCGCATCAGCTGGGAAGCCGCGCTGCTGGGCAAGTTCGGCGCGGTGATCGCGCCACAGTGGCGAAGCGCCATCGACGCCTACAGCGCGCCGGTGGCGGCGACACCGGACGATGTCGTCGACAGCCTCCTGCAGGAAGCGGCCGAACGCGCGGCGCAACGGCGGCTCGACGCCCTGCTTGCGGCACCCGCCCCGCTCCCGGCGACGCCCGAGCGGATGAAGCTGCAGATGGCCTTTTGCATCGACGTGCGCTCGGAAGTGTTCCGCCGCGCGCTGGAAAGCCTGGATGCCGGCGTCCAGACCCTGGGATTCGCCGGATTCTTCGGGCTGGGCATCGGCCATCGGCGGTTCGCCTCGGACGTGGTCGAGGCGCGCCTTCCGGTGCTGCTGACACCAGCGGTGCACACCTGCGCGGGAGCGGCGACGTCGTCGATGTCAGAGGCGGACCTCGCCGCGCGGATCGCGGCCCGCGCGAAGCGTGCCTGGGGACGCTTCAAGCTGGCCGCCATTTCCTCGTTCGCCTTCGTCGAGGCCACCGGCCCGATCTACGTCGCCAAGCTGCTGCGCGATGGCTTGGGACTGACGCGGCAGGCGGCGCCGAACGATCCCGCGCCGCGCCCGGCCGAGGCGCTCGACCTCGACACGCGACTGACCATGGCCACGCGCATCCTCACCGCGATGTCGCTCACCACCGGGTTCGCACGACTCGTGGTGATCGCCGGCCACGGGGCAAACGTGGTCAACAATCCGCATGCCAGCGCCCTGCACTGCGGCGCCTGCGGCGGCTATTCCAGCGAAGTGAACGCGCGTCTGCTGGCCGCGCTGCTCAACGACTCCGAGGTACGCGCCGGTCTCGCCGAACGTGGCATCGCGATCCCCGCCGACACGTTGTTCGTCGGCGCCCTGCACGACACCACGACCGATGCGGTCAAGCTGTACGGTGCAGACCACCCTTCGCCCGACCATGCCGCCGACATCGACCAGGCGGCGCGTTGGCTGCACGCGGCCGGCGCGGTGGGGCGCGGCGAGCGCGCGTTGCGCCTGCCGCGCGCGCAGCGCAGCGAGGACATCGCGCCTCGCGCCCGCGACTGGGCCGAGCTGCGCCCGGAATGGGCCCTGGCCGGCTGCCAGGCCTTCATCGCCGCGCCGCGTACCCGCACCGTGGGCAAGCGCCTGGATGGGCGCGCCTTCCTGCATGAGTACGACTGGCAGCGGGACGAGGGCTTCACAGTCCTGGACTTGATCCTCACCGCTCC
>JBEVKG010000055.1:0-3342 GCA_040509765.1 Xanthomonas sp. | reverse complement strand
CGATCGAGCGGGTACTCCCGACGCGGGAGATCGTTTTCTCTTGCAGGAAGCGCAGCAGGTTGGTCTGCAATTCCTGCGGCAGGTCGCCGATTTCGTCCAGGAACAGGGTGCCGCCGTGCGCGGCCTGGAACAGGCCGGCCTGGTCGGCATGGGCGCCGGTGAAGCTGCCCTTCTTGTGGCCGAAGAACTCGCTTTCCATCAGTTCGGCGGGGATGGCGCCGCAGTTCACCGGCACGAAGGGGCCCGCGGCGCGGGCGCCCTGTTCGTGGATGGTGCGTGCGACCAGTTCCTTGCCCACGCCGGACTCGCCGAGGATGTAGACCGGCGCCTGGTTGCGCGCGACCTTGGCGATGGTACTGCGCAGCGCGTCCATCGCCGCCGAGGCGCCGAGCAGGCGGCTGGCGTGTTCCGGGGCCGGCTGCGGCGGCGCGGCGCGGCTCTCGTTGTTGAGTTCCAGCGCATGCTTGACCAGGCCGCGCAGCACCTGGATGTCCACCGGCTTGCTGACGAAGTCGAAGGCGCCGGCCTTCAGCGCTTCGACCGCCAGGTCCATGCTGCCGAAGGCGGTGATCATCGCCACCGGCGTGCGCGGGTAGTGCTTGGCGATCTCGCTGACCAGCTCGATGCCGTTGCCGTCGGGCAGGCGCATGTCGGTGATGCACAGGTCGTAGGGGTTGCTCGCCAGCAGTTCGCGCGCTTCGGCGAGGTTGGCGGCGGTGCTGATGCGCAGCCCCATCCGGCCCAGGGTCAGGACCAGCAATTCGCGGATGTCGCGCTCGTCGTCGACGACCAGGGCGCTTCGGGTTTCGTTCATGTGCAGGGAAGATAGCGTAGGAACCGGGGCATGCGCCAATTTACCGGCGCCGGCCGCGCGTTGGCGGAGCGATTCTCACCTGTCAGCCGCTGAGCATCGCGTGCGGGCCGGGCAGGGCGACGCGGAAGCAGGCCCCGCCGGCCGGCACCGGCACGTACTCCAGCCGCGCCTGGTTGGCCCGGCACAGCTCGCGGGCGATGTACAGGCCCAGCCCGGTGCCGTGCTCGGAGGTGGTGAAGAACGGCCGGAACAGTTGCGCCGCCACCGCCTCGGGGATGCCGGGGCCGCGGTCCATCACGTCGACGATGGCGTTGCGCTCCTGCAGCGCCACGCGCAGGCGCACCCGCGCCGGCTCCTCCATCACCCGCCCGTACTTGAGCGCGTTGTGCACCAGCGCGCTGAGGATCTGGTGCAGGTGCTTGGGGTCGACCAGCGCGTGCACCGGCTGCGGGGCGAGGATCGCCTCGAGGCTGTCGGTCTCGATCGACAGGGTCTGCCGGTACTCCAGGACGAAGCGGCGCACGAACGCGCCCAGGTCCAGGTTCTCCGGATTGGAGCGCTCGCGCCGGGCTAGGCCGAGCACGCTCTCGACGATGCCGTTGGTGCGCTGGCACTGCTGGTGGATGATCTGCAGCAGGCGGCGGTCGGCATCGCCGATCGCCGGCGATTCCTCCAGCAGCTGCGAGGCGTAGTTGATCGCGGCCAGCGGATTGCGGATCTCGTGGGCCAGGCTGGCCGAGAAGCGGCCCAGCGCGGACAGGGTCAGCGACTCGGCGCGGCGCGACACCACCGTGGCGTCGTCGAGGAACACCAGGGTCAGGTCGCCCTCGGCCAGCAGCCGGGCGAAGCGCGGCTGTACCTCCGGCTGGTCCGGCGACAGCTGCAACGGGCTTTCGTCCTGGTTCCAGCCGTTGCGCCAGCGTTGCAGGCGGCGGGCCAGCTCCGGCGCGGCGCTGAGCAGGTCGAGCCGGCCACTGCCGCTGTTGCCGTCGGTGTCGCCGAGCAGGGCCGACGCGGCCTCGTTGGCCAGCGTCACCCGGTTCTGCGCATCCACCACCAGCACCCCGGTGCGCATGCGGCGGATGATCAGTTCGTTGATTTCGTAGAGATTGGCCACCTCGGCGCCGCGGCGTTCGGCCAGGCTCTGGCTGGTGCGTGCGCGCTGACCGAGGCCGTTGCAGATGTAGGCCACCGCCAGATAGCTGGTGGCGAACATCGCCAGTTCGGCGAGGCTGCGGGTGTTGTCGGCACCGTCCAGCACGCTCCACACGTACTCGGCCAGCGTCGCCGCCGAGGCGATCAGGGCAATGGCGAGGCCGCCGCGCAGGCGCAGCAGCATCGCCGCGGCGGCGACATTGAACAGCAGCATCATCGCGATGCCGGCGCTGGCCGCGGGCAGGGCGTGCGCGGCCAGGGTCGCCGCGACGATGTCGGCGATGGCGCTGAAGCCGACGATCGGCGCCAGGTGGGCCTCGTTGCGGCCCCACATCAGCAAGGCCAGCGCCACCGCCAGGTAGGCAGTGGCCAGGGTGCTGGCCAGTTGCGGGTAGCGCGGCTCGCCGACCAGCACGCTGAGCGGGCTGAACACCAGGGCGGCGATCAGCCCGGCCACCAGCACCCGGTACAGCGCGAAGAAGTACAGCTCGCGGCGCGGAATGGACTCGATGCGGGCGATGAGCGAGGCGCTGGTGGGCAAGCCGGACTCCGGGCGGACAGCGGACGGCGCGAGTATAGGGGCGGTGCCGTGTACGTGGATGGCGGTCAGGATTGGCGGCGTCAGCCTGGGGCCGAGCACGCCCACGGCGGCGACATCGCGATTGCCGCCGCTGGCGCTCCCTCGCCCGGGCGGGCAAGGGCCGTTGGCGGAGTGAGGGCGGCCGCGCGCTGGGCCGGTCCCGCTCCACCCGGCGGCGGTCCAGCCCCGCGCCCGACGGTCGCAGCCGGCCGGACCACGTGCGCTTTTGCGCCGCCGCCCTGGGTCGGCGACAATAGGCGTCCCGTCCGTACCGCTCCCGGCCGCCACTCAGGGCCCGGATCGCTGCGGGACGGCCGTTCCTTTTCCCACGGTGACGCATGAATTTCCACGAATATCAGGCAAAACAACTGCTTGCCGAGTACGGCATCCCGGTCCCGGCCGGCAAGGTCGCGGCTACTCCGGAAGAAGCGGTTGAAGCCGCCAAGTCGCTGGGTGCTGGCCCTTGGATGGTCAAGGCGCAGATCCACGCAGGCGGCCGCGGCAAGGCAGGCGGCGTCAAGTTCTGCAAGACCACCGACGATGTGAAGGCCGTTGCCGAGAAGCTGCTCGGCACCAAGATGGCCACCTACCAGACCGCCGGCGTCGAGTTGCCGATCAACCTGGTGCTGGTGACCACCGCCGGCGAGATCGTCAAGGAACTGTACCTGTCGGTGCTGGTCGACCGTGGCACCAAGACCATCACCTACATCGCCTCTTCGGAAGGCGGCGTGGAGATCGAGCAGGTTGCTGCTGAAACCCCGGAGCTGATCCACTCGCTCAACGTCGATTTCGT
>JBEVKG010000054.1:0-5307 GCA_040509765.1 Xanthomonas sp. | reverse complement strand
CGGGCAGTGCCGCGGCGAGCGCGGACAACGGTGCGGTGGGGACGTGCGGAGCCATCGCGCCACTGTAGACGCAAGCGCACGCAGCGCGAAGCGCGGCCTGCGCGACGTCTTTGCACCTGAGCAGCATTGTGGGAGGAGCTTCAGTCCCGACGCGAGGAGCCTGCGTCTTGCAGATTCCGCGCTTCCCGTACATCGCCGCGATGCCGCGAGGGTGAACAGAAAACGACCGTTTGGCGCCGGAGCGCCTTAGGCTATGCGCCGCAACGCGAGGGGGCCGATAGCGCTGCAGCATCCGCTGCGAGAGGGGCTTCGGTCCCGACGCCTTTCAGCTGAACGCGTCGGGACTGAAGTCCCTCCCACAAGAGCGGGTCTCGTCACTCGGGACTGAAGTCCCTCCCACAAGAGGAGGCCTCGATACTCGGGACTGAAGTCCCTCCCACAAGAGCAGGCCTCGGCACTCGGGACTGAAGTCCCTTCCACAAGAGCAGGTCTCGGCACTCGGGACGATCCTGATGGCCTGCTCGGCACGGCGCCCGCTCGATGTCGGCCGCCAGCACGCCACGCCCGGCCTGCGGCCAGCGCGCCACGGCGTCTGGAGCCGCGCAAACGCCAGTGAGCCCGCTGTGGGAGGAACTTCAGTCCCGACGCGGCAGTTTCTTACCGCGCGGACGATGCGCTTCCCCCGACATCGCGAAGATGCAGCAAGAGACGCGTTGCAGAGGACCGGCTTTGGCGACGCTCTCCGTGACAACGCGGCCATGCCGCACACGGTCATCGGCTCAGCGCGCCGGCCCCGGCACTTCGCGGTTGTGGCGATCGATGGAGTACCAGCGGCCGCCCTGCATCGGCGTGTGGCCATCGGCGTCGGGCGTGCCTGCGCTGCAGCCGTCGCAGACCTTGGCCACACCCTGCTCGAACGGCCAGGCGAAGTCGTGGACCGGTGCGATCACTTCGCGCAGTTGCCGGTCGTAGAAGCCGATGCGGCCATGGAAGATGCCGCGGGTGAGGCCTTCGGCAAAATAGTCCGGGCCGTTGTCCCAGGTGATCACCGGCAGGCTGCGGCCATCGGCGCGGACGTAATAGAACCGCTCGCCGACGCTCAGCAATGCCAGGCCGTCGCGATCGTAGTCCAGGCGCCGCAGCGCCTGCGGTGTCAGCGCCAGGCGTCCGTCGGCACCGAGCCGGCAGCCCGGCACCAGCGGCCGATCGGTGTTCGGATCGCCCAGCCGGCAGGCCTCGGTGGCCGGCTGCGCCGCGGCCGCCGGCACCGCGCCGAGCGCGGCCAGCGCAGCGCACAGTGCAATGGCCGTACGCAGGCGGCCGCCGTGCCGCCGATGCCGGCTCATTGCGCGGTGGCGGCGTTGCTCATGAACGCCGCCGGCTTGGGCAGTTCCACCGGCACGCCGTCGCCGTTGCAGGTGCCGGCCTGGCACAGCCGCGCGCGCAGCGTCGGCGTGGCCTGCACGATCACGTGGTAGATCACGTTCTCTTCCAGGCTGCCGCGGAAGGCGTTGCTGCCGGGGCCGCGCGCCCAGATGCCGACGTCGTCGCCGCCGTGAGTCTCGGCCTTGGTCGGCACCAGCGCTTCCTGCATGAAGTCCGGGCTTTCGGTATCGACGTGGGTCAGGTCGGGGCGGCCGTTGGCCGGCTCGAAGCTGCTCGGCGCATGCGGAAAGGTCTTGACCCCGGCCGGCTGCTGGTTGCTGGCGCCGGTGTAGCCGGGGCCGTTGGCGTAGCTGAGCGTGGCGTAGGGCTGGCCGTTGCCGTCCAGCGCCAGGTCGCCGGTGTTGGCGTCCTCGCCGCTGGTGCCGCGCACCTTGCCCAGGATCGGGTTGCCGCGCTGCGGGTAGCCGACGAAGTTCAGCGTATGCGAGTGGTCGGCGGTGACGATGATCAGGGTGTCCTCGGCCGAGGTCGCGTCCGCCGCGGCCTGCACCGCCTGCGACAGGGCGATGGTCTCGTCCAGCGCGCGGTAGGCGTTGCCGGCGTGGTGCGCGTGGTCGATGCGTCCGCCTTCGACCATCAGCACGTAGCCGTTCTTGTCCTGCGACAGGGTACGGATCGCGGCACGGGTCATCTCGGCCAGGCTCGGGTCGCCGTTGGCGCTGCGGTCGCGGTCGTGGTCGAACTGCATGTGGTCCGGCTCGAACAGGCCCAGCAGCGCCGGCGCGTTCTGCGCCGCCTCCAGTTGCCCGCGGGTCCACACGTAGGCGCCCTGCGGATGGCGCTGGCGCCATTCGCCGACCAAGTCGCGGCCATCCAGGCGCAGGCCGACCTTGTCGTCGTACTCCGGGTCGCGCTGCTCGACGGTGGTGAACTGGCCGCGGCCGCCGGCCAGCATCACCTGCGGGCCGCGCCCGAAGCGCGCGCTCACCATCTGCTGGGCGATGTCGCGGCAGCCTTCGGTCACCGCCTTCTCCGGCAGGTCGGCATCGCTTTCCCAGTTGCGCTCGGGCACGTGCGCATAGGTCGCGGCCGGGGTGGCGTGGGTGAGGCGGGTGGTGGTGACGATGCCGGTGCCCATGCCGGCGCTGTCGGCCAGTTCCAGCCAGCTCAGCAACTGTTTGCCGAGGCTGTCGGCGCACGCGTCGCGCTTGCCCGCGGCCACCCCGATCGCGCCCATGTGGGTCTTCACCCCGGTGGTGATCGAGGTCATGGTGCCGGCCGAATCCGGCGTCTGCGAATCGGTGTTGTAGGTCTTGCTCAGCGCGGTGGCGGGGAACGCTTCCCACGACAGCTGGTTCTCCTCGCCGGAGGCGCCCTTGCGCTGGCCGTCGAGGATGCGCGCGGCGGCGACCGTGGTCAGGCTCATGCCGTCGCCCAGGAACAGGATCACGTTCTTGGCCTTGCCGCGCATCGCGCCATTGTTGGCGGCCTTTGCGGCGCCGCTGCGGTACCACCAGGCCGGGGTTTCGCCGGCCGGATGGGCGACGGCGGGGACGACGATCGGCGCGATGTTGGCGCTGGCGGCCGGCGCGTGCGGCGCGCTGGCGCAGGCACCCAGCAGCAGGGTGGAGGCGGCGGCGAGAGCGGAAACGGGAAGGCGCATACGCGGAACGGGTCCTGAACACGAAGTCCCCCGCATTATGCCGGCTGCGACAAGGCACGCCGATGACATCGCGCCTTTCCAGCCATGGCGTCGTCGCTGCTGCCGGGGTGCGCTATCGTGCGAAACCCCCCGATCTTTCTGGACAGCGTCGATGAAACTGGTGACGGCCTGGTTACGCATTCCGTTCTGGCAGCGCGTGGTCGCCGGCTTCGTGCTGGGCGCCCTGGCCGGCTGGGCGCTGGGGCCGACTGCGGAAACCTGGTTCAAGCCGCTGGGCGACCTGTACGTCACCCTGATCAAGATGATCGCGGTGCCGCTGGTGTTCTTCGCCGTCATCAACGCGATCTCGGCGTTGCACGGGCAGCAGTCGGTGGCCAAGCTGGGCGGGCGCACCTTCCTGTGGTTCGTGGTCACCGCGGCGCTGGCGGTCGGCGTCGGCCTGGCCGTGGGCACCGTGCTGCAGCCCGGCGCCGGCCACCTGGGCCTGCGCGTGGACAGCGCCTGGACCCCGCGCGACGTGCCCAGCCCGATGCAGGTGCTGCTGGACGTGGTGCCGTCCAATCCGTTCTACGCGCTGACCGGCATCGGCACCAAGACCAATGCCGCCGGCGAGACCGTGCTGGCGGCCGGACGCGGTTCGATCCTGCCGGTGATCTTCTTCGCCGCGCTGCTGGGCTTTGCCATGGTCAAGCTCGGCGAGCGCGTGGCCGAGGCACGCAAGCTCACCACGCAGATGAGCGAGATCATGATCCAGGTCACCCGCTTCGTGCTGGAGATGACCCCGCTCGGTACCTTCGGCCTGATCGCCGCGCTGGTCGGCGGCTACGGCTTCGGCAAGCTGCTGCCGTTCGGCAATTTCGTGCTGGCGCTGTACCTGGCCTGCGCGATCCACATCGTGGTGGTGTACAGCGGCCTGCTGCTGGTGCACGGACTGAACCCGTGGAAGTTCTTCCGCGGCGCCGCGCCCGGCATGCAGGTGGCCTTCGTCAGTTCTTCCAGCTTCGCCGCGATGCCGGTGGCGCTGCGTTCGATCACCCACAATCTCGGCGTCAACAAGGACTACGCGGCGTTCGCGGTGCCGCTGGGCGCCAGCATCAAGATGGACGGCTGCGGCGCGATCTTCCCGGCGCTGTGCGCCGTGTTCATCGCCCAGTACACCGGCGTGCCGCTGACCGCCAACCAGTATTTCGTGGTGCTGATCGCCTCGGTGCTGGGCAGCTTCGGCACCGCCGGCGTGCCCGGCACCGCGGTGGTGATGGCCACGGTGGTGCTGAGCGCGGCCAACCTGCCGCTGGAGGTGATCGGCTACCTGTACGCCATCGACCGCGTGCTGGACATGATGCGCACCATGACCAACGTCACCGGCCAGATGCTGGTGCCGGTGCTGGTGGCCAAGGAAACCGGGCTGCTCGACCGTGCCACCTACGAGGCCGCGCCGAGCAATGTCGGCCTGGAGGATCCGCCGGTCGACGGCTCCGGCCAGGTGCGTTGATGCTCCCGTGAGCACGCCTGCCGAGAGCCTGCGCGCACAGTTGCGGCAGTTGCCGGGGCTGACGCTGCGCGCCGGCGTGCTGGTGGATGACGCCTTGCCGGAGGACCCGTTCGAGCAGCGGTATCTTGAAGTGCGCCGCCGCGAAGGCCGGCTCTACAGCGACGCGCAGGTGCGCACGCTGCCGCAGCCGCCTGGTGCGCTGGGCGCCAGCCACGAATGGCGGGTGCGCGCCGAATCGTGCCGGCGCCTGCTGCGCCACCTGCGCGCGCGCGGCGGCGACGGGCCGCTGCTGGAACTGGGCTGCGGCAACGGCTGGCTGTCGCATCGCCTGGCCAGCGGTCTGCAGCGCGAGGTCTGCGGTGTGGACGTCAATCGCACCGAACTGGCGCAGGCGGCGCGGGTGTTCGCCGCCGAGCCGCGGCTGAGCTTCGTTGCCGGCGACATCCTGCGCCTGCCGCTGCCGACGCAGCGGTTCGATGTCGTGGTGGTGCCGGCCTGCTTCCAGTACTTCGCCGATCCGCGTGCGCTGATCGCGCGCCTGCTGCAACTGCTGCAGCACGACGGCGAACTGCACATCCTCGACAGCCCGTTCTACGCCGACCCCGACCAGGCCCGGGCCAGCGCCGCGCGCAGCCTGCGCTACTTCAGCGACCTGGGCTGCGCCGAACTGGCGCAGCAGTACCACCAGCACACCGACGCGGCGCTGGACGGCATCGTGCTGCGCCGGCTGTTCGATCCACGCCGCTGGTCCGTGCGCTGCCTGCGT
>JBEVKG010000053.1:0-34570 GCA_040509765.1 Xanthomonas sp. | reverse complement strand
CGGCTTCAGCCGCGATGGGCACGCTCGGTAACGCCCATCGCGGCTGAAGCCGCTCCTAGCAAAAACAAAAAGCCCGCAGACGCGGCCGCATGACGCGGCACGCGCCTCGCGTCTGGCTCAGGTCCGCGTCAACTCCACGCGCACCGCACGCAATTGCGCCTTGACCGCGGCGGCCTGGGTCGGACCCATGCGCAGCAGCGCCTTCTGCCCGATCGACAGCGACTCCAGCGCCGGATCGACGAAGCGGTACTTGCCGCGCACCGGATCGACCTCCACCGCCAGGGGCGCCTTTGGCGTCGGGGTCTGCAGCAGGTGGTCGATCACCTGCACCAGGCGGTCGTTGAAGTAGCCCTGCGGATAGCCCAGTTCCACGTAGGCCTGCTGGAACAACGGATAGAAGCGCCGGTAGGTCGCCACCGCCGTCGCCGGATCGGCCCGGGTGAACGCCTCCACGTAGGGCGCATAGCGCGGTGCGTTGGCGTCGGCAATGACGCTGACGCCGCTGGCATCGGTGCTCACCTGCAACTCGCCCGGCACCGGCCTGAGCGCCAGCGCGCGCGCCGTGACGCGGCGCTGGGTCAGGTTGTCGACCATGGTGACCAGGCGCTGGATCAGGTGGTCGCGCAACAGCAGCGCCAGCGGCGCATCGCCGCCGGCCAGCGTGCTCAGCGCCGCCCAGGCGGCATCGTCGCTGGCGGCCAGGGCCGGAATCGCCGCATCGGCGGCTTCCGCGGCATCGATGGGGTGCTGGATCGGCGCTGGCGTTGCGGCCGCGGCCGGCGCCGCGGATGCGGCAGGCGGAGCGGCGGCGGGCGCCGGCACCACCGCGGCAGGTGCCGGCGCGGCATCGGGCCACAGCGCAGCGATGTTGTCGCGGAACAACCACGCCGCGGCGGCGGCCACCAGTACCGCCACCAGGATCCACGGCCAGAACGATTGACGCGGCTGCATGGGATGCACTTCTCCATCGGGCAATGGAGCTGTGACCATCGCAGCGGCCACCGGTTCCATGGCGGGACGGGCAGCGTTCAGTCTGGGCGGCGGATGCCGCGGCGGGTCCGGCAAGGCCGGAGGAGGTGCGGCCTATGCGGGCGCCGCCGGAACCTACAGCGCCGCCCCCTTGGCGAAGTCGATGCGCGCACCGACCCAGGCCGCGACCAGCGCGGCCGCGACGCGGTCGGCCTGCGCCGCCGGCATCGCCTTGTGCGCGACCATCCAGCGCGCCGTGGCCGCGCGCGCCGGCTGCAAGGCCGCCGATGCCGCCTTGCGATCGGCCTCCGGCCACATCGCAGCATCGTGCCACGCGGCGATGGCGGCCGCCGGATCGCCGGGCCGATCGCCCTGTTTCGGCGCCTGCAGCAACAGCAGCGGCGACGTGGTGGCCTTCAGCGCGAGCACCTCCCACGCTGCGAAATCCGCGTACTGCATGGTCCCGGAATTCTCCGATGCGCGTTGCACCAGCGGGTCGAACGCCTGGTACAGCCGCTGCCAGGCCGGCTGATCGAACAGCCCGGCCGCGGGCCGGCAGATCGGTGCGTCGGTGTCGCGGCTGGAACCGTACAGCGGCCCCATCGCGTCGTAGGCGGCCTCGCCCTGCGCGGCGAACACGAAGCAGTGCACGTAGGGACGGGCATTCGGCGATCTGGTCGCATCCGCGGTATAGCCGCTGCGTTCGATCCACAGCCGCAACAGGGTCAGATCGCGCGCCTGCAGGCTGCCCGCGGTGACCGGGCCATCGCTGTCGAGCATGCTGCCGGCGATTCGGTCCTGCCGGCGTAACGCCGCGCTCGCCGCGTCGAACCGCCGCTGCGCTTCGTCCGCACCGACCCCGGCCGCGGGCACGAAGCGATGCAGGTAGACCAGCCACGCCGCGGCCAGTCCCCCGTCATAGGCGCGCAACTGCGCGGCAGCGGCGGCCGGCGCCTGCGAAATGCTCGCCACGATGGCGTCCAGGCGTGCCGCCGCGGGCATCAATTGCGCATCCAGCGCCTGCGCGCGCGCGTCGATCCGGCGCTTCAGACAGTCGCCCGGATCGCGTTCGGCCAGGCATTGCCCGCGTTGCGCCAGCCACGCCTGCTGGGCGCCACGCACCTGCGCCTGCTGCGCGCTCGGCACCGCCGCGAGCAGCGCCGCGTAACGCCGCGCCAGCGCCTCGTCCGGCGCATCCAGGCGCTTGTCGCTGCACAGCAGCCGCTCGACCGCGCTGGCGGCCTTGGCACAGTCGAACGACACCGCCCCCGCCTGCGACAGCCAGCCCAGCGCGATCGCCGCCAGCAGCCCGCGTTTCATCCCACTGCTGCGCATGCACCTTTCCTGTCGCTGGCCGCGGCCCTCAGCGCGCAGTATCGCTCACTCCACCAGCACCGCACGCGGCTTCTGCAGCGACAGCAGACCAAGCAGTGCGGCCAGCACCAGGTAGCCGCCGACGAACTGCCAGGCGATCAGCTTCGGCACGCCGCTCAGCGTCCACGGCAGGTACAGGCCGCCGCGCGGATCCACCGAATGGATCAACCCGAACAGGGTCAGCCCGGCCGCCACCAGCAGGAACACGGCGGCGCGGCGCAGGCGGCCGTCGACCATCGCCGCCACCGTGGCGATCCACAGCATCGCGGTGATGATGAAGCCGTTGCCCAGGGTCAGGATCACCGCCAGCTCCGGCAAACCATGGCCGTCCAGGTCGGTAGTGAGTTTCGCCAGCTGCGCCGGGGCGATCCAGCCCGGTGCCTTGATCGCCAGCAGGTAGGCCACCGACGGCAGGAATCCCAGCACCATCGCCCCGGCGTGGCGCTTGGGCGTGGCCTGGAAGGCCTGGGTGGTGATGTCGATGGCGACGTAGACGATGATCGGCGCCAGCACCGCCATCGGCAGCCATTGCACCAGGCCGGCGACCAGCCCGAACATGCCGCCGAGGCCGATGAACAGGCCGGTCAGCAGGGTGTAGCCGCTGCGCGCGCCCATGTGCTTGTAGGCCGGCTGGCCGATGTACGGCGTGGTCTGGGCGACGCCGCCGCAGACGCCGGCGATCAAGGTCGCCCCCGCTTCGACCAGCAGGATGTCGCGGGTGCGGTAGTCGTCGCCGGCGGCGCGCGCGCTTTCGCTGACGTTGATGCCGCCGACCACCATCAGCAGGCCGAACGGCAGCAGCAGCGGCAGCAGCGGCACCGTGTCGGGCAAGCCGGCGACGAAGCCCAGGCTCGGCCACGGCAGCACCAGCTGCGGCGCGATCCACTGCGGCGCCTGGTGGCCGGGAATGCCGATCCCTGCCGCATTGGCCCAGTAGTACAGGCCGGTACCCAATGCCAGCGCCACTGGCACCCCGGGTAGGCGCCACGGCAGCCGCCCCTTGGCGATCAACACGTACAGCAGCAGGCCCAGCACCACCAGCCCGACCAGCGGCGTGCGCAGCGTCTCCAGCAGCGGCAGGAAGCCCATCAGCACGATCGCGATGCCGGCGATGGAGCCGAGCAGCGCAGCGCGCGGCAAGGCCCGGGTGACCGCGTCGCCGAAGAACGACAGCACGGTCTTCAAGGCGCCCATCACCACCAGCGCGGCCATGCCCAGGTGCCAGGTGGCCAGCGCCGCGGCCTGCGGGTCCAGGCCCTGCTGCTTGTAGCGCACGAAGGCCGGGCCGAGCACCAGCAGGGCCATGCCGATGCTGGTCGGCGCGTCCAGGCCCAGCGGCATCGCGGTGACGTCGCTGCGCCCGCTGCGCGCGGCCAGCCGCCGCGCCATCCACGTGTACAGCAGGTTGCCGACCAGCACGCCGAAGGCGGTGCCGGGAATCATCCGGGTGTAGATGACCTCGGCGGGGAACTGGAACAGGCCGACCAGGGCCAGGGTGATGAAGCCGAGGATCGACAGATTGTCGACCACCAGGCCGAAGAAGCCGTTGAGGTCGCCGGCGACGAACCAACGCGGACGCGGCGAGATAGGAGCGGGACTGGACATGCGGAAGTGTCGGCGTTGGGGGTCGAGGGATGGTAAGGGCAAGCGGTGCCGACGGATCGGCGCACGCGCAGGATGGCGTTTTCCGGCGGCGGCGTGCCGCGGCGGCTACAGCGCCAGATGCAGGAACTGGTTGAACGCGCTCGGCACGTAGTCGCCGAACGCCGGCCCGTTGCGGAAGCCGCGCCGCCGGTACAGCGCCAGCGCCGCCTCGAACGCCGCGCCGCTGCCGGTTTCCAGGCTCAGCCGCGGCAGGCCCTCGGCGCGGGCGAGCGCGATGAGGTGGTCGAGCAGGGCCGCGGCCGCGCCCTGACGCAGGAACGCCGGGTGCGTGCGCATCGACTTCAGTTCGCCGCCGCCCGCGTCGAGCACGCGCAGCGCGCCGACCGCGGCCAGCGCGTCGTCGCGCCACACGCTCCACACCCGCACCTGCGGCTGCCGCAGCCCGGACAGATCCAGCGCGTACACGCTGCCGGGCGGCGACTGCGCATGCATCTGCTGCAGGTGGTACTCCAGCAGCCCCCGCACCGCCGGATCGTCCAACGCCCCCGGCCGGATCACGAACGCCCCCACCGTCACCGCAGCACCCCGCCCGTGCGAATCCCCACGCCGCACTTCCTAATCCCGGCGATCAAAACGACACGTCCACCGCCTGCCGCGCCCACAGCACCGACTGGTGGCCGGTGGCCTGCTTCCACGCCAGCCGGATCGCCTCGATGTCGGCGCGGCGCTGCGGGGTGTCCTCGTGCAGGATCACCAGCACCTTGGTGTTGAGCCGGTTCGGCTCCTTGGCGCCGCGGAACAGCCACTGGCCGTAGGCGTCGAACACGGTCAGGCCGTCGGGAAAGCGCGGCGTGACTTCCTTGTCCAGGAACGCACGCCAGCGCGCCTCGCTGATCGGCTCGGCCTGCGGGCGGTCGGCCGGGCCGCTCTCCTCGCCCACGCCGAAATACAGCTCGCTGCGCACCCAGCCGCCGGCCTGCGCCGGCCGCGCCGCATCGCCCTGCAAGCTCGCGCTGACCGTGGCCGCGGCAGCGGGAGCAGGAGCAGGCGGCGCGACGCTGGCGCAGGCGCTCAGGGCCAGGAGGACGGCGATCAACGGGGCACGCAGCAGCATCGGCAGGGTCTCGGCAGGAAGGGAAAGCAACACGCGATCGTAGGCCAGGCGCGGCGAGGCGCCGGATAACCGGCAGGCATGAGCTCATGCCCGACAGCACCGAACACGCGGCTCGCACATCGCCTTAACGTCGGGCTAATATATCGCTTCATCCGGATGGATGCAGCAACCCTTGCCGACCCCAGTCGCCGCCATGGCCGGCGCGGCCGGTCTTGATGGTCATCGTTTCAGGAGAGAACCCCCCATGTCGTCCCCGTTCGTCAGGCCGCTGAGCCTGGCCATCGCCCTGGCCCTGGCGGCCCCCGTTTTCGCCCAGGACGCCACCCCGGCCACCGCGACCAACCTGGACACGGTGATCGTCACCGGCACCCGCGCCAGCGGCCGCACCGTGCTCGAATCCACCGCCCCGGTGGACGTGCTCAGCGCCGAGGACATCCGCAGGGCCGGCGTGGTCAACGGCGAACTCGGCAGCGCGCTGCAGGCGCTGCTGCCCTCCTTCAACTTCCCGCGCCAGTCCAACTCCGGCGGCGCCGACCACGTGCGCGCCGCGCAGTTGCGCGGGCTCTCGCCCGACCAGGTGCTGGTGCTGATCAACGGCAAGCGCCGCCACACCTCGGCGCTGGTCAACACCGACAGCAAGATCGGCAAGGGCACCACGCCGGTTGACTTCAACGCGATTCCGATCAGCGCGATCAAGCGCATCGAGGTGCTGCGCGATGGCGCCGGCGCGCAGTACGGCTCCGACGCAGTGGCCGGGGTGATCAACGTGATCCTCGACGACGATCCGGACAGCGGCGCACTGGAAGCCAGCTACGGCGCCAACCACACCGACGTCAAGCCGATCCACCGCACCCTCACCGACGGCCAGACCGGTTATGCCAGCGGCAAGGTCGGCACGCGCCTGGGCGAGGACGGCGGCTTCTTCAAGGTCGGCCTGGAACTGAAGAACCACGAGGCCACCAACCGCGCCGGCTTCGACCAGATCCCGTCGTTCGAGGAACAGACCCCGGCCAACCTGGCCCTGGCCGGCAAGCGCAACTACGCCCTCGGCGACGGCGCCAGCAAGGATCTCAACGCCTGGATCAACGGCAAGCTGCCGTTCGGCCAGGGCAGCGAGGTCTATGCCTTCGGCACCTACAACCAGCGCGACACGCAGGGCGCCAACTATTTCCGCTACCCCGACGGCGCCGCCAACTGGACCCAGGTGTATCCGCAGGGCTACCGCCCGGTGTCGCTGGGCGAAAACCGCGACCTGCAGGCGGTGGTCGGAGCGCGCGGGCAGTGGGGCGAATGGGCCTACGACGCCAGCCTGGACTACGGCCGCAACGACTTCACCTACCGGCTCAAGCACTCGCTCAACGCCTCGCTCGGCCCGGGCAGCCCGACCCGCTTCAAGACCGGCGACTACGCCTTCGCACAGGGCGTGGCCAACCTCGACCTGAGCCGCAGCTTCGACGCCGCCGGCGCCACCCACACCCTGGGGACGGGCGTGGAACTGCGCCGCGAGCACTACCGCACCCGTCCGGGCGACCCGGCCAGCTACGCCGCCGGTCCCTACACCGACCGCCCCACCGGCGCCCAGGCCGGCGGCGGCCTGACCCCGCAGGATGCGGCGGACCTGTCGCGCAACGTCGCCAGCCTCTACGCCAGCCTGTCCAGCCAGTTCGGCGACAAGCTCTCCACCGACCTGGCCGCGCGCTACGAGCACTACCAGGACTTCGGCGGCGAACTGACCGGCAAGCTGGCCGCGCGCTACGAGTTCGTCCCGGCCTTCGCCCTGCGCGGCGCGATCTCCAACAACTTCCGCGCGCCGTCGCTGAGCCAGATCGGCTACGAGGCCAGCTCCACCGGCTACAACGCCAACGGCCAGCTGCTGCAGGGCCGCCTGCTCTCGGTCGACAACCCGATCGCGCAGGCGCTGGGCGCCCGCACGCTGCAGCCGGAGAAGTCGCGCAACTACAGCCTGGGCTTCACCAGCCGCGTCGGCAGCCACTTCGACCTGTCGCTGGACCTGTTCCAGATCGACATCGACAAGCGCATCGCGCTGTCGGAAAGCATCGACGGCGACGCCCTGACCGACTTCGTCGCGCAGCGCTTCGGCATCACCGGCCTGCAGAGCGCCAGCTTCTTCGTCAACGCCGCCGACACCCGCACCCGCGGCGCCGAACTGGTCAGCAAC
Source organism: Xanthomonas sp. (assembly GCA_040509765.1). GTDB lineage: Bacteria > Pseudomonadota > Gammaproteobacteria > Xanthomonadales > Xanthomonadaceae > Xanthomonas_A. The sequence continues at coordinate 27,329 of JBEVKG010000053.1, read as the reverse complement.
TGGCGGCAGGCGCTGGGCGCCGGCCAACTGCAGCTGACCGGCACCTGGAGCTACGCCAAGACCGAACTGGAGAACGTGGTGGCCACGCCGGCGCAGTTGCTGGCGCTCAATCCGGACTACGTGCTGTTCGGCGTGGAGGAGCGCAACACCCTGACCGACGCGGCGCCGCGCACCCGCGCGCAGCTGGCGGCGAACTGGAGCGATGCGCGCTGGTCGCTGCAGACCCGCGTCACCCGCTACGGCAGCGCCACCCGCGTGTTCGACTTCGGCGGCGGCTTCGCCCCGGAGCAGACCTACAGCGCCAAGTGGCAGCTCGACGCCGAGGTCGAGTACCACCTCACCCCGCAGTGGAGCGTGGCGGTGGGCGGACAGAACCTCACCGACGCCTACGCCGACCGCTCCAAGCCCGACATCGCCTACTTCGGCAACCTGCCCTACGACGTGCTGTCGCCGATCGGCAGCAACGGCGCTTACTACTATGGGCGGGTGCGGTACACCTTCTGACGAAGGTGTTGGGAATGGGGAGGCGGGAATCGGGAATGGGGAAAAGCAACAGCCGTGCGGGCAGGCTCTTGCTCTTCCGATTCCCGTTTCTCGATTCCCGATTCCCCGCTCCTTCCCATTCCCGTTTCCCCACTCCCGATTCCCGCCCCCCAATCCACCTGACGCTAACGCCGGCTGCGCCATCATGGCGGGATGGCAGACGCGCTCCCCCTCCGACCGCCGCCGCCGCGCCTGGACGATGCCTGCGCATTGTTCCTGGACGTGGACGGCACGCTCATCGCCTTTGCCGAACGCCCCGACCAGGTGCAGTTGCTGCCCGAGGTCCGTGAGGCGATCGGCCGCCTGCACCGGCGCCTCGGTGGCGCGGTGGCGCTGGTCAGCGGACGCCCGCTGACGCAATTGGACAGCTTGTTCGCCCCGCTGCGGCTGCCCGCCGCCGGCCTGCACGGCCACGAGCTGCGCAGCGACGCCGATGCCCAGGCCGCGATGCCCGCCGATACCTCGCAGTTTCTGCATGCGCTGCATGCGCGCGCCGCGCACCTGCACCAGGCGCATCCGGGCGTGCTGGTCGAAGACAAGGGCGCCAGTGTCGCCCTGCACTGGCGCGCCGCGCCGAACGCGGCCGAGGCGGTGCTGGCGTTCGCGCACCAACAGATCGCCGACCTGCCCGGCTACCGCCTGCAGCCCGGCGACCACGTGGTCGAGTTCGTGCCCGAGGGCAGCGACAAGGGCGTGGCGCTGACCACGCTGCTGCAGCAGCCGCCGTTCCGCGGGCGCCGCCCGGTGTTCGTCGGCGACGATCTCACCGACGAATTCGGCTTCGCCGCGGCCAACCAGGCCGGCGGCTGGAGCGTGCTGGTCGGCACCCGCGCCGACAGCGTCGCGACCTATGCGCTGCCCGATCCACACGGCGTACACGCCTGGCTGCGCGATAACGCCGGATGAGGCCGCCGCGCCCGCCCGCCTCCGTCCGGTGGCGGCTTCTCCCACTGCTTCCGCACAAGGACCCGTCCGCTCCATGAGTTCCCCCAATCTCGACCTCGGCGTCATCGGCAACGGCAGCTTCGGCGCCCTGATCGACAAACGGGCCAGCGTGGTGTGGAGCTGCCTGCCGGCCTTCGACGGCGACCCGGCGTTCTGCGCACTGCTGTCGCCGCGCGCGCATCCCGGCGGCGATTTCAGCATCGAGCTGGAAGACTTCGTCGACAGCGACCAGCACTACCTGGCCAACACCGCGATCCTGCGCACGGTGCTGCGCGACGCCCATGGCGGCGCGGTGGAGGTGATCGACTTCGCGCCGCGCTGGCGCAACCACGGCCGCTTCTACCGCCCGGTCAGCATCATCCGCCAGGTGCGGCCGCTGGCCGGCAACCCGCGCATCCGCGTGCGTGCGCGGCCGCTGGCCGACTGGGGCGCGCGCCAGCCGGAGAGCACCTGGGGCAGCAACCACGTGCGCTGGCTGCTGCCGGACTTCACCCTGCGCCTGACCACCGACGTGCCGGTGCGCTTCATCCGCGAAGAACTGCCGTTCGTGCTCAACCACCCGGTCAACCTGATGCTGGGCGTGGACGAATCGCTGACCCGCTCGCTGACCGGCTACATCCAGGAAGCGCAGGAGCGCACCGAGGAATACTGGCGCGAGTGGGTGCGCTACCTGTCGGTGCCGCTGGACTGGCAGGACGCGGTGATCCGCAGCGCGATCACCCTGAAACTGTGCCAGTACGAGGACAGCGGCGCGATCATCGCGGCGATGACCACCTCCATTCCGGAAGCGCCGGACACCCCGCGCAACTGGGACTACCGCTACTGCTGGCTACGCGACGCCGCCTTCGTGGTGCGCGCGCTGAACCGGCTCGGCGCCACCCGCACCATGGAGCAGTTCCTCGGCTACATCTTCAACATCGCCACCACCGACGGCAGCCTGCAGCCGCTGTACGGCATCGGGTTCGAGGCGGCGCTGGAGGAACACGAGGTCGAGTCGCTGGCCGGCTACCGCGGCATGGGCCCGGTGCGGCGCGGCAACCTGGCCTGGATCCAGAAGCAGCACGATGTGTACGGCAGCGTGGTGCTGGCCTCCACCCAGTTGTTCTTCGACCTGCGCCTGAAGGATCCCGGCGACACCCACACCTTCCTGCGCCTGGAGCCGCTGGGCGAGCGCGCCTTCGCGCTGCACGACGTGCCCGACGCCGGCCTGTGGGAGTTCCGCGGCCGCGCCGAGGTGCATACCTACACCAGCGCGATGTGCTGGGCCGCCTGCGACCGCCTGGCCAAGATCGCCGCGCGGCTGGGCCTGGAGGAGCGCGTGGCGTACTGGCGCGAGCGCGCCGACCGCATCCACGCGCGCGTGCTCGCCGAGGCATGGAGCGCGGAACGGGGGCATTTCACCGACACCTTCAACGGCCACCGGCTGGACGCCTCGCTGCTGTTGCTGGCCGACATCGGCTTCATCGCCCCGGAGGATCCGCGCTTCATCGCCACGGTCGAGGCGATCGGCCGCGACCTCAAGCATGGCGATGCGCTGTACCGCTACGTGGCCCCGGACGATTTCGGCGAGCCGGAGACCAGCTTCACGATCTGCACGTTCTGGTACATCGATGCATTGGCCGCGATCGGCCGCAAGGAGGAGGCGCGCGAGCTGTTCGAGCGCATCCTCGCCCGGCGCAATCACCTGGGCCTGCTGTCGGAGGATCTGGCCTTCGACAACGGCGAAGCCTGGGGCAATTTCCCGCAGACCTATTCGCATGTCGGCCTGATCATCGCCGCCATGCGCTTGTCGCGCAGTTGGCAGGAGGCGTCATGAGCAGACTGGTGGTGGTATCCAACCGAGTGGCCTTGCCCGGCGAGAACCGCGCCGGCGGCCTGGCGGTGGGCTTGCTGGCCGCGTTGAAGGAGCGCGGCGGCGTGTGGTTCGGCTGGAGCGGCAAGACCGTGCGCGGCGACAGCGGCGCGCTGCACGAACAGACCCAGGGCGACATCCGCTTCGTCACCATGGATCTGAATCGCGCCGACCTGGACGCCTACTACAACGGCTTTGCCAACCGCACGCTGTGGCCGCTGCTGCACTTCCGCCTGGACCTGGTCGACTATGACCGCGCCACGCGCGAGGGCTACCGCCGGGTCAACGCCATGTTCGCCGACAAGCTCGCGCCGATGCTGCGCGAGGACGACACGGTGTGGATCCACGACTACCACCTGATCCCGCTGGCCTCGCTGCTGCGCGAGCGCGGCATCGGCTGCCGCATCGGGTTCTTCCTGCACGTGCCGTTCCCCTCGGCCGACCTGATCCAGGCCCTGCCCGACCACGCGCGGCTGTTCTCCGGCTTCTACGCCTACGACCTGGTCGGCTTCCAGACCCGCCGCGACGTCGACCGCTTCCAGGCCTACGTGCGCCTGTTCGGCGGCGGCAAGGTGATCAAGGACGGGCTGCTGGAAGCGCCGGGCGGGCGCCGGTTCCGCGCGGCCATGTTCCCGATCGGCATCGACACCGAACTGATCGCGCAGCAGGCGCGCGCGGCGATGTCCAAGCCGGCGGTGCGCGACCTGCGCGGCAGCCTGCGCGACCGCCAGCTGGCGATCGGCGTGGACCGGCTGGACTACTCCAAGGGCCTGCCGGAGCGCTTCCTCGGCTTCGAGCGCTATCTGGAGCGGCATGCGGACCAGCGCGGCAGCCTCACCTATCTGCAGATCGCGCCGGTCTCGCGCGGCGACGTCACCGAGTACAAGGAACTGCGCAACCAGCTCGAGCAGATCGCCGGCCACATCAACGGCGGCCATGCCGCGCCGGACTGGACGCCGCTGCGCTACGTCAACCGCAACTTCACCCACGCCACCCTGACCGGCTTCTACCGCGCCGCACAGGTGGGCCTGGTGACGCCGCTGCGCGACGGCATGAACCTGGTGGCGAAGGAATACGTGGCCGCACAGGATCCGGAGAATCCCGGCGTGCTGGTGCTGTCGCTGCTGGCCGGCGCCGCCGACGAACTGAAGGAAGCGCTGCTGGTCAATCCGCACGACCTGGACGGCGTCGCCGACGCCATCGCCACCGGCGCGTCGCTGCCCAAGGCCAAGCGCATCGAACGCTGGCAGGCGATGATGGATCACCTGCGCAAGCACGACATCAACGCCTGGCGCCAACGCTACCTGCAGGCGCTGGAAAGCCTGCGCTAGCCGCGGCGCGGGCCGCGCATGGCGCAGCGCATGCGCCACGTCATGCCACCATGCGGCGCCCGGGATCGCGTCGCATGACGCAGTGTTCCGCATGCCATCACGGCCCGCGCACCTGCCACCGCCTAAAATAGCGCCTGCGCGCCGCGTCCGTTCCGCGTGTTCCAGAACGCGGCAGCGCGGTCGCTGTCTTGCGACGCACACCGCGCTTGCGGCCCTGCCGTCGCCTCTCCCCCCACGATCCGCCTGCACCGCCGCCATTCGCGCCACGCGTCAGGGATCCTCGTCGGATGTTTCGCTCATGACCGTTTCTTCCCCACCGCATGGAGCCGGCCGCTGGCTGTTCGCCGGCTACGCTCTCCTCATCGCCGTGATCGGCGTCGCGCTCGCCGTCATGGGCGGGCAACTCGTCGCTGTCGGCGGCTCCTGGTACTACCTGCTCGCCGGCGTGGCGCTGGCCGCGTCCGGAGTGTTGCTCGCGCTCGGCCGCCGCGCCGGCCTGTGGCTGTTCGGCGTCACCCTGGCCGCGACCATCGCCTGGGCCCTGGCCGAGGTCGGCCTGGACGGCTGGGCGCTGATCCCGCGCCTGGCGATGGTCTCGGTGCTGGGCCTGCTGCTGTTGCCGTTCTGGAAGGTCGCGCGCTGGCGTCTGGCGCCCGTCTCCGGCATCGGCTACCTGCTGGTCGCCGGCGTGCTGCCGGTGCTCGGCGCGGCGCTGGTGTTCGTGCCGCTGCTGTTCCCGCGCACGGTGGAACTGGCCGACCCCAGCCTGGCCGCGCAACGTCCGCAGGCCGCCTTCAGCCGCGCCACGGTGGGCAGCCCCGACGGCAACGTCGCCGGCAACCACGACGCCGGCAACTGGACCGCCTACGCCGGGTCCAACCTGTCCAACCACTATAGCCCCGGCGCGCAGATCACCCCGGCCAACGTCAAGGACCTGAAGATCGCCTGGGAATTCCACACCGGCGACCTCAAGCCGGCCGGCTCCAAGCTCGGCTATGCGTTCCAGAACACCCCACTGAAGGTCGGCGACCTGGTCTACATCTGCACCCCGACGCAGAAGGTGATCGCGGTCGAGGCCACGACCGGCAAGGAGCGCTGGCGCTTCGATCCCAAGACCAACCCCAAGGCGATGGCCGGCGTTGCCGCCACCACCTGCCGCGGCGTGTCCTACTTCGAGGCGCCCACGCCGGTGGCCGAATGCGCCAAGCGTATCTTCTGGCCGATGGTGGACGGCCGCCTCGGCGCGCTCGACGCGCTGACCGGCAAGCTGTGCGACAGCTTCGGTACGCACGGCTATGTCGACCTGAACAAGGACACCGGCAACACCAAGCCCGGCTTCGTCGGCCCGACCTCGCCGCCGGTGGTGATGCGCGGCGTGGTGATCCAGCCCACCGGGCAGATCCGCGACGGCCAGGAGCGCGATGCGCCGTCCGGCGTGGTGCGCGCCTTCGACGCGATCAGCGGGCAACTGCGCTGGGCCTGGGACCTGGGCAATCCGGCGATCGATGCGGCCCCGCCGGCCGGCCAGACCTACACCCGCTCGACCCCGAACGTGTGGTCGCTGATGGCCGCCGACGACCAGTTGGGCCTGGTCTACCTGCCCACCGGCAATGCCTCCGGCGATTTCTTCGGCAAGCAGCGCACGCCGCAGGAAGAGGAGTACACCGCCTCGCTGGTCGCGCTGGATGCGGCCACCGGCAAGGAACGCTGGCACTTCCGCACCATCAACCACGACCTGTGGGACTACGACATCGGCCCGCAGCCGAATCTGGTGGATTTCCCGGTCCCCGGCGGCGGCACCCGCCCGGCGGTGATCCAGGCCACCAAGTCCGGCCAGGTGTTCGTGCTCGATCGCGAGACCGGCGCGCCGATCATGCCGGTGCAGCAGTTGCCGGTGCCGCAGGGCACCGACCACGGCGACTGGACCGCCAAGACCCAGCCGGTGTCGCCGGGCATGCCCAACACCGTCGGCGCGCCGAGCAAGGACTACGAGACCCTCGTCGAATCCGATGCCTGGGGCATCACCCCGTTCGATCAGTTGGTGTGCCGCATCCAGTTCAAGCGGCTGCGTTACGAGGGCATGTTCACCCCGCCCAGCCTGGGCGGCTCGCTGGCCTTCACCGGCAACCACGGCGGCATCAACTGGGGCGGCGTGTCGGTGGACCTGCAGCGCGGCATCATGGTGATGAACAGCAATCGCCTGCCCTACACCGAACACGTGTACCCGCGGCAGGAAATGCAGGCGCTGGGCGTGGTGTCGGTGTTCAACGGCAAGAGCAAGACGCCCGGCTACATGGCCCAGGAAGGCCTGCCCTACGGCGCACGCAAGGAGCCGTGGATGTCGCCGCTGAACACCCCGTGCGTGGCGCCGCCGTGGGGCTACATCTCCGGCGTGGACCTGCGCACCCAGCAGGTGATCTGGCGGCGTCCGCTGGGCACCGGCTACGACCAGGGTCCGATGGGCATTCCGTCGAAGATGAAGTTCGAACTGGGCACGCCCAACAACAGCGGCTCGCTGGCCACCGCCGGCGGCGTGACCTTCATCGGCGCGGCGCTGGACGACTTCCTGCGCGGCTACGACACCCAGACCGGCAAGCTGCTGTGGGAAGTGCGCGTACCTGCCGGTCCGCAGGCCGCCCCGCTGAGCTATACCGTCGCTGGCAAGCAGTACATCGTCGCCGCGATCGGCGGCCACGACCGCATGGACACCAAGGCCGGCGACAGCGTGATCGCCTGGACCCTGCCCGACGCGGCGACACCGGCGAAGTAGGACGCCGCGTACCGATCCGCCCCCGGCCGTGCACGGCGCGGCCGGGGGCGGCATGGTCGCCCGGCGCTGGATGTCCGGGCTCGCCCGCGCCGCCGAGACGCGCAGGTCCGGCGGGCAGGCACCTGCTGCACCGCAGCACGCCATCGCGTCCTGCACCGCCGCCGGCAGGCGTCCAGGCCATGTGAAGTTTCCGACGAACGGCAGACGCCGGCGATCAAGCCCGCGTCGCGATGCGCCGATACTGGGTGTACCCCCGCGTGATCGCGTCGCCCCGGCGGCGTTGCCCGTTGTTCCCCAGCCGGTGCACATCATGCCCACGCCATCCGCCGCTCTCCGCCCGACTACCGCCTCCCGGCTGCGCCCACGTTCGGCGCTGCTCGCGCTTGCTCATGTCCTGGTCCTGCTGGCGCTGGCCGGCTATGCGCTGCACGTCGGCCGCACGCTGGGGCCGACCGGATCGGCGTTGCCGCGGGTGCTGCCGGCGCTGCTGCTCGCCGCGGCCGCGGCCGCGGCGCTGGCCTGGCTCGGCAGGCGCCGCGTCCCGCTCGCCCAGGAGCGAGCCACACAGGCGCTGCAGGCACTGGGCGAAGGCCGCTTCGGGCAGCCTGTCGAGGTGGCCGGCGACGCGGCCGAGGTCGCCCTGCTGCGTGCGCTGCAGAACGCGCAGCAGGCGCTGGCGGCGCACCAGGCGCAGACCGAGGCGGAGCTGCGCCGCGGCCGCTTCGTGATCCAGGCGCTGGACGCTCTCGACACCATGGTGCGCATCGCCGACGACGATGGCCGCGTGCATTTCGCCAACCGCAAGCTGTTGGACATGCTGCGCACCATCGAAGCGGACGTGCAGCGCTTCCGCCCGGAATTTTGCGCCGAACAGTTCGTCGGCGGCAGCATCGGCGACATCTACCCGGACAGCCAGGCGGCGATCGATCGCATGCGCGCGCTGACCGGCTCCAAACGCGTGCGCGCACCGTTCTTCGGCCGCCAGATCGATTTCGTGTACAGCCCGATCGATGCCGCCGACGGCCGCCGCCTGGGCACCATCGCGCAATGGGAAGAGGTGACCGCGCAGGTCGACGCCGAACAGGCCCTGGCCACGGTGATCGAGGCCGCCGCGCACGGCGATTTCAGCCAGCGCATCGATACCGCGGCGATGGACGGGGTGCTCAAGTCGCTGGCCGAGGGCGTCAACCGTATCGCCGATGCGGTGGAGAGCAACTTGGCGGAACTGGCCGGGGCGCTGACGGCGCTGGCCGAAGGCGACCTCACCCACCGCGTCGACGGCCAGGCGCAGGGCGTGTTCGCGCGGTTGCGCGAGGACACCAACCGCACCGTCGCCAAGCTCACCGAGATCATCGTCGGCATCCAGGAGGCGGCCGAGACGATCCGCCGCGCCGCCTCGGAAATCGCCGCCGGCAACACCGACCTGTCCGACCGCACCGAACAGCAGGCGGCGAGCCTGGAAGAGACCGCCAGTTCGATGGAGGAACTGACCTCGGCGGTGAAGCAGAACGCCGACAACGCGCAGCAGGCCAACGGCCTGGTGCAGAGCACCGGCGAAATCGCCCGTTCCGGCGGCCAGGTGATGGACGAGGTGGTGGCGACGATGCGCGCGATCAGCACGTCCTCGCAGCGCATCGGCGAGATCATCGGCGTGATCGACGGCATCGCCTTCCAGACCAACATCCTGGCGCTCAACGCCGCAGTGGAAGCGGCGCGCGCCGGCGAGCAGGGCCGGGGTTTCGCCGTGGTCGCCACGGAAGTGCGTTCGCTGGCGCAGCGTTCGGCCGATGCGGCCAAGGAGATCAAGGACCTGATCGAGGCGTCCACCCGCACCGTCGGCGAAGGTGCCGCGCTGGTCAACCGCGCCGGCGCCACCATGCACGAGATCGTCGGCTCGGTGCAGCGGGTGACCGGCCTGATCGGCGAGATCAGTGCCGCCAGCGGCGAGCAGTCAAGCGGCATCGAACAGGTCAACCGGACCGTGGCGCAGCTGGACGAAGTGACCCAGCGCAATGCCGCCCTGGTCGAGGAAGCCACCGCCGCCGCACGCAGCATGGAGGAACAGGCCGGCGGCCTGGCCGAGGCGGTGGCGGTGTTCCGGATCGAGACTGGGCAAGGGCAGCCGGGCGGCCGCAATGTCACCCGACTGCTGCGCCGCACGCACTGAGGCGACGCAGGCGACGACTGCCCTCTTCCCGCCAGGATCAGGCAAAACTCATGAATTGCTGCAGCAGGAACTGCAACTGGCTGGCGCGGCTGGGAAACTCGCTCTGAGGAAAGTACCCGGTATCGGTATTGATCACTGTCACGACGTCATCGCCATTGGGCGCTTGCGAAACGAAAGATTGCTGGGACTGTCCAAGCAGCATCAATTGACCCAGCACGTGTGGATAGTGATCAGCGTAAAACTGCTCCACCGCCTCGCGCGTGGCGAAGGCATGACCGGCATGGGCCTTGCTGCCGGGGCCGGTTGCATCGGCCACCTTCAATGGCTTGTACACGTTGCCGGTCTTTTGCTTGTCGCCGCCCCACACTGTTCCGGCCAACGCGCCCTCATTGACGAACACGACGGCATCGTTCAACTCCAGCGACTGGGCGGTGTTCTGCTGGATGATGTCGTCGGTGCGGCGCGCAACCAGTTTCAGGCGTTCGATGCTGGCGGCGATTTCGGCCGCGCTTGCGCCCAGTTCGCGATACAGACCCACAGTCTGGATGTTCTGCGCGAAGGTGTCGTCCCGGTCCCAGTCGCCCACATACAGCCCCACCACGCGCGTCGGCCTTTCATAGATGGCGAAACCGGATCTATGCAATGGCCGCAAGCGGATGAACGGGCCTTTTCCGCTCATGTAGTAGGTGCTGGGCAGCTGCTCACCAACGAATCTGTAGTTCTTGATATCGATCGTGCCGAACAAGCGATTGCTTTGATTGATGAGCGGCGCAGGCGTGGGACTGGGCATGGCGGAACTCCTCTCGAGCGGGTGTGGGCGCGTGGAAACGGCGGGCACCACGGCGCTATCTGCCAAGGAGGCTGACCGACGCCGCTGCCAGCGGTGTGCCAGCAGAAGCAGCAGAGGAATCTCCATCGTTGCCAATCCGATCGCGTGTGTGGCCCGTCCTTCAAGAACGCCGACCGTCTGCGCTTGTGAACCCGTGGCAGTGGGTTCGCGCGAGGAATCAGCCGCTCGGACGTGCCGCGCGCGCCGCGCTTACTCCAGAAAGCGCGAGCGCTGTTGCGGCTCCGGCAGGAAGCACTGCGCGGTGGTACCGAACCAGCGGTGACGGTTGCGCGCCAGCACCCGGTAGCCGGCATCGCGCCAGCGCCGCGGCAGCAGGCGCAGCAGCGCGATGCTGCGCCACGCCCCGCCGAGCCCGGCGATCACCGCGATCGCCGCGTCCGAGTCGGTCAATGCACCGTGTCGGGTCAACAGCAGGAACGACAGCGGATCGGCCGGATCCAGCCCGTGGTCGCGCAACAGCGCACTGCCGCGCGGCGATTGCATGGCCGCAAAGCGGTAGCGGCCACGATGATCGTGGCGCAGCAGGAACCGCACCCAGCGGCTGCACAGCGCGCACACCCCGTCGAACACGACGATGGCCGCCTGCTCCGGCGCCGCGGGCGCCGCGACCGGCGGCGGCTCAGGCCGGCGCAAGCCAGCCCTCGTAGCGGATGAACGGGCCGATCCACGGCAGCGTCACCGCGATCAGGAACGCGTAGCGGCCATCGCGCTGGTCTTCGCGGCAGTGCACGCCGGCCAGCCAGCGCCGTGGCAGCGGCAGCACGCCGAACGCCCAGGCCCGCGCCGCGCGCCATTCGATGCCGGCGCCGTCGACCCGCAAGGAGAATTCGAACATCACCGCCCCCAGGCGCTCGCGCAGCCGGCCACGGTGCAGCCACAGCCGCGAGGGCATGGCATGCGTGCCGAAGCGGCGCTGCCAGCGCTCGCCGCGTGCATCGGCGCGGAACACCACCTCCACCGGCGTCGCCGGCCCGGTACGTGGCAGCCGCACCAGCCACGCGCACAGCGGCAGCAGCGGATGGCGGCCGCGCTGTACCAGGGCCTGGCCGACGTAGCGCGACTGCGGCGACGGGGTGTGCAGCGCGCGCAGCACCGGCGGCAACTGCGCGAACGCCGGCCCCAGCACCTGTGCGAACAGCGGCGGGGTCAGGGCGCGATCCACGCCAGGGTCGCCATGCGCCCGCTGCGGCGGTCGCGCCGATAGGAGTAGAAGCGCTGCGCATCGGCGATGGTGCACAGGCCGCCGCCGTGGATCAGCTCCGGCGCCATGCCGGCCGCGACCAGGCGCTGCCGCGCCAGCGCGTACAGGTCCACCCGCCAGTGTCCGGGACGGGTGGCGACGAACGCGGCGGCAGCGGCCGGATCGTGGCGCAGGAACGCCTCGCGCACCTCGCTGCCGATCTCGTAGCGCTGCGGTCCGGCGGCCGGGCCCAGCCAGGCCTGCAGTTGTGCCGGCGGGGTGCGCAGCGCGGCCACGGTGGCCTCGAGCACACCGCCGGCCAGCCCCTGCCACCCGGCGTGCGCGGCGCCGACCTCGCCGCCGTCGCGCGCGGCGAACACCACCGGCAGGCAGTCGGCGGTCAGGATCGCCAGCACCACGCCCGGTTCGGCGGTGACCGCGGCATCGGCCGTCGGCTCGGCGGCGATGCCGGTGCCGTGCGGTGGCCCGTCGAAGCGCAGCACCTGCACGCCGTGCACCTGCCGCAGCCAATGCGGTGGCGTCGGCAGCGCCAGTCGCGCGGCCAGCTCCTCGCGGTTGCGCTGCACCGTGGCCGGGTCGTCGCCGTCGGCGGCGCTGCGGTTGCCGAGGTTGAAGCGGTCGAACGGCGGCAGCGAGGCGCCGGCGCCATCCCGCAGGGTGGTCAGGGCGTGGACCCGCGGCGGCGCCGGCCAGTCGGCCGGCAGTGCGAAGCCGGTCATCGGCCGCACACTCGGCCGACACCGGCCGCCATGCCACCGGCGTGGCGGCCGCGGCCGCGGCCTAGGACGACGCCGCGCGCCACGGCGCGAAACATCGGCGGCCCGGCCATGCTCAGCGCCGCGTCCGCTCGGCCGCCGCCTGCGCATCCGCGCGCAGCGAGGCCAGCAACTGCTGCAGGTCGGCCGGCACCGCCGCGGTGGCGCGAACCGGCTCGCCGCTCAGCGGATGCTTGAACTCCAGGGTCTCGGCATGCAGCGCCTGGCGCTTGAAGCCGCGCAGTGCGCCGATCAGGTCCTCGCTGGCGCCCTTGGGCAGCTTCAGCGGGCCGCCATACAGCGGGTCGCCGACGATGGGGTGCTTCAGGTGCGCCATGTGCACACGGATCTGGTGGGTGCGGCCGGTCTCCAGGCGGCATTCCAGGGCCGTATGGGCACGCAAGCGCTCGCGCAGCCGGTAGTGGGTGACCGCGTCGCGGCCGTCCTCGCGCACCGCCATGCGCAGGCGGTCGCGCGGATGGCGGTCGATCGGCGCGTTGGCGGTGCCGCCGGACACCAGCGCCCCGACCACCACCGCCAGGTACTGCCGGTGCACGTCGCGCGCGGAGAGTTGCGCCACCAGCGAGGTGTGCGCCTGCAGGGTCCGCGCCACCACCATGGCGCCGCTGGTGTCCTTGTCCAGGCGGTGCACGATGCCGGCGCGCGGCAGCGCCGACAGACCCGGATCGCGGTACAGCAAGGCGTTGACCAGGGTGCCGCTGGGGTTGCCGGCGCCCGGGTGCACCACCAGCCCGGCCGGCTTGTTCAGCACGATGACCTGGTCGTCCTCGTACAGCACCTCCAGCGGGATGTCCTCGGGCAGGGCGTGGGTCTGGGTGTCCAGCACCGCGTACAGGCTGGCGATCTCGCCGCCGCGCAGGGTGTCGCGCGGCCGCGCCGGGGCGCCGTCGAGCAGGGCGTCGCCGGATTTGATCCATTCGGCCAGGCGCGAACGCGAGTATTCGGGGAACAGTTCGGCCAGCACCGCGTCGAAGCGGCGGCCGGCGGCGTGATCGGGGACGCGCGCCTGGCGCGGGCCGTCGCTGACGGCGTCCTCGGGGAGATCCGGGGGGGTATGGGGCATGGCAGGGGCACGGCTTGGGTCGGAAAAAGGGGGTCGCGGCGGCCATAGTCAGTCGCAGGACAGGCCACTAGGCTATCATCGCCCCTTCGTATTCCTGCCCTGCCGCGCCCGAACCCATGATCCGACGCTCCGTCCCGCTGTCCGCGCACGTCCGTTTCATCGCCCTGCTGCTGGTCACGCTGGTCGTGGCGACGGGTTGCCACCGTCAAAAGAAGAACCCCGAGGAAGGGATGCCGGTGGAGCAGCTTTACCAGAAGGCGCACGGGCAGATGGTGACCGGCAACTGGGCCGGCGCCGAGAGCAGCTTCAAGCGGCTGATCGCGCAGTACCCGTACGGCAACTACACCGAGCAGGCGATGATCGAGAGCGCCTACGCCCAGTACAAGGCCGGCAAGCACGATGACGCGGTGTCCACCATCGACCGCTTCATCCGCACCTACCCGACCCAGCGCAACATCGCCTACATGTACTACCTGCGCGGGTTGTCCAACTCCAACCGCGACACGGTGTTCCTGCGCCGGGTGTGGTCGCTGGATCCCAGCCGCCGCGACCTGTCCACCCCGCAGCAGGCCTACGCCGACTTCAACACCGTCGCCGAGCGCTACCCGAACAGCCGCTACGCCGCCGACGCGCGCGCGCGCATGATCGCCCTGCGCAACGTGTTCGCCCAGCACGAACTGGACAACGCGCTGTACTACCTGCGCCGCGACGCGTGGGTGTCGGCCGCCTCGCGCGCCACCTACCTGCTGGAGACCTATCCGCAGAGCGCGTACCAGTACGACGCGGTGGCGGTGCTGGCCGACGCCTACACCCACCTGGGCAACAAGACCCTGGCGGCCGACGCGCGCCGTGTGCTCGAGCTCAACGACCCGCAGCACCCGTGGCTGACCGGCAACTGGCCGAAGTACCCGTGGATGATCCGCAAGCTCAATCCGTTCGCCGGCGAGAAGTCCGCCGCCACCGGACAGTCCAGTTCGCAGATGCAGCGCTGATCCACCGCGCCGGCAGGATGCACACCGACAGGGGCCGCAAGGCCCCTGTCGCGTTTCCGGGAATGCCCCCCCTGGCTCCAGGATGAGTCGCCGCGCCCGTTGGCGGCGTGCCAAGCACGCGGCCAGGATGCCCGCCGGGCCGGGCCCCTCTCTTCGCACTGCCGGCCCGCTCCGAGGCGGCGGCGACCGCACCGAAGCGCTTGCCAGCGCTGCCCGATGCGGGCACCAAGGACTGCGATCCATGCCGCAATCCGGGCGTTTGTCGCCTGGACCGCTGCGACGGCTTGCTAGGCTGGTCCCACGCCTCCTCCTTGCCGATCCGCTGGGAGCCCCATGCCCATCCTGCGCCCGCTGCTGCGGCTGTTCGCCGCCATCCTCCTCGCCACCGCCCTCCCGGCCGCTGCGGCGCCGGCCATCGTGTACGGGGTCAACGGCCACGACGGCCGCCCGTCCTACCCGCTCGGCCAGAGCGAAGCGGTGTTCCGCCTGCTCGACCAGCGCAACCTGCGCAGCTACCGGTTCGACGTGGACCCGCGCAACTTCACCGTGCTCGACCGGCTGGTGCAGCTCTCGCGCCAGTACAACATCGCGCTGCGGCCGATGGTGTACCCGATGTCGCGCGAGATCGGCTACGCGCTGGCGCACCGCTATGCCGGCGACATCAAGGTCTGGGAGATCGGCAACGAGCAGGACCTGGACCGCGCCGCCGCCCCCGCGCGGATCGCGGCGATGACCACGATGTACCGCGGCATGAAGCAGGCCTCCGACGAACTGGGCGCCGGCCTGCAGTTCACCATCAACATCACCGCCTGCAACAGCGACGATCATTCGGCCACCGCGCGCTGCCCCGGCGACCGCAACGGCTCGCTGTGGTTCCTGGACCAGGCCAAGGCCGCCGGCTTCGACTTCGACCGCATCAGCTTCCACTACTACGCCTTCCACGGCGAGCGCGGCTACTGGATGGACCTGTATCTCGGACAAGTGCGCGCCGCCGCGCAGAAATACGGCACCAAGGTGTACGTCAACGAGCTCAACTGCGCCGAGATCTACACCGGCAACACCGATGGCGGCCATCCCGGCGACGGCGCCTGCTACGACAGCGTGGCGCAGTTGCTGCAGACGCTGCGCAGCGACTACGCCGACGTGGTCGCCGAGATCAATCTCTACGAACTGCTCGACCAGCCGGAGCAGCAGGGCGTGGAAGCCCATTTCGGCCTGATGTACGACCTCAGCCGGCCGAAACCGACGCTGGACCTGCTGACCGACGCCGCGCGCTGAGGCCGCGGCGTCTTCGCGCGGCGTGGTCGCCGCCTGCGGCTATGCTGCGGCGATGTTCGAACTGCATCGGGTCACCCGCCGCTACGGCGACACGCTGGCACTGGACCAGGTCGATCTTTGCATCGCCCCCGGCCGCACCACCGCGTTGATCGGCCCCAGCGGCGCCGGCAAGTCCAGCGTGCTGCGCCTGCTGCTCGGGCTGGAATGGCCGGACGCCGGCGAGGTGCGCTTCCAGGGCGAACCGCTGCGCCGCGCCACCCTGATGGCGCAGCGCCGGCGCATCGGCTACGTGATCCAGGAAGGCGGGCTGTTCCCGCACCTGAGCGCGCGCGACAACGCCGCCTTGCTTGCCCGCACGCTGGGCTGGGCACGGCCGCGTATCGAGGCGCGCCTGCACGAGCTGGCGGCCTTGTGCCGCCTGCCCGAAGCGCTGCTGGCGCGCTACCCGGCCGAGCTGTCCGGCGGCCAGCGCCAGCGCGTGGGGCTGGTCCGCGCGCTGTTGCTGGACCCGCCGGTGCTGCTGCTGGACGAACCGCTGGGCGCGCTCGACCCGATCGTGCGCCGTGAACTGCAGACGCAGATGCGCGAGCTGTTCGCCCTGCTCGGCAAGACCGTGGTGCTGGTGACCCACGACGTCGCCGAAGCCGCCTACCTGGGCGACACCCTGGTGCTGATGCGCGGCGGCCGCGTGCTGCAGGAAGGCAGTGCGCGCACGTTGCTGGAGGCGCCGGCCGATCCGTTCGTCGGCCAGTTCCTGCAGGCACAGCGCACCCTGGAGGATGCGCGATGAGCGCGACGGGTGCGCGCTGGCGCGCGATCGCCCTGGTCGCGCTGGGCGCGATGGCCAGCCTGCCGGGCCGGCCTGCCGCTGCCGCGGACGCCAAGGTGGTGGTCGGCTCGAAGAACTTCACCGAAGCGGTGGTGCTGGGCGAGATCGCCGCCGGCGCCGGGCGCCAGGCCGGGGTCGAGGTCGAGCACCGGCGCCAGCTCGGCGGCACCCGCATCCTGTGGCGTGCGCTGGAGCAGGGCTCGATCGACGCCTATGCCGAGTACACCGGCACCCTGGCTGCCGAGCTGCTGCAGATGCCCGGCGCCGACGACGACGCCCTGCGGCGCGCACTGGCACAGCGCGGTCTGGCGATGAGCGCGCCGCTGGGCTTCGACAACACCTATGCGTTCGGCATGCGCCGGCAACGCGCGCAGGCGTTGGGCATCGTCCGCCTGTCCGACCTGGCCGCGCACCCGACGCTCAAGTTCGGGCTGAGCAACGAATTCGTCTCGCGCGCCGACGGCTGGCCCGGCGTGCGCGATGCCTACCGCCTGCCGCAGACACCCACCGGCCTCGACCACGACCTCGCCTATCGCGCACTGGACAGCGGCGCGATCGACCTCACCGACCTGTACAGCACCGACGCCGAGATCCCCGCGCACGACCTGCTGGTACTGCAGGACGACAAGCACTATTTCCCGCGCTACGCCGCGGTGTTCCTGTACCGCGCCGACCTGGCGCAGCGCGCGCCGCGCTTCGTGCAGGCGCTGCAGGGGCTCGGCGGGCGCATCGACGCGGCGACCATGCAGCGGCTCAACGCCGAGGCCAAGCTCGACAAGCGCGCCGAGAGCGCCATCGCCGCGAACTGGCTGGGGATCGCCGCGCCGACCGAGGACGGACGCCTGCAGCGGCTGCTGCAACGCACCCGCGAGCACCTGGCGCTGGTCGGGCTGTCGCTGGGCCTGGCCCTGCTGGTGGCATTGCCGCTGGGCATCCTGGCGGCGCACCGGCCACGGCTGGGCCAGGCGGTGTTGGCGCTGACCGGCGTGCTGCAGACGCTGCCGTCGCTGGCGGTGTTCGTGTTCATGATCCCGTTGTTCGGCATCGGCGCCAAACCGGCGATCGCCGCGCTGTTCCTGTACAGCCTGCTGCCGATCGTGCGCAACACCCACGCCGGCATCACCGGCATCGCCCGCGAACTGCGCGAGACCGCCGCCGCGCTCGGCCTGCCGCCGGGAACGCGGCTGTGGCGGATCGAACTGCCGCTGGCGCTGCGCACCCTCCTCGCCGGCATCAAGACCGCGGCGGTGATCAACGTCGGCACCGCGACCCTGGGCGCACTGATCGGCGCCGGCGGCTACGGCCAGCCGATCCTCACCGGCATCCGCCTGGATGATCTGAGCCTGATCCTGGAAGGCGCCGTGCCGGCCGCGCTGCTGGCGCTGGTGGTGCAGGGCCTGTTCGAACTGCTGGAGCGCATCCTGACCCCGCGCGGGTTGCGCCTGGCGGCGCGGCGGTGAGGCAGGTGCCGCACGGCAGGCGTCGGGGATGCGACAGACCGTTGGCAGCCGGCACTCGCGCGAAGTCACACCGGCATGGCGTCGCGGCTGAAGCCGCTCCTACAGGAGAAGCGGCCCACATCCTGTAGGAGCGGCTTCAGCCGCGACGAACGACGCCATGCACTCAACATGATCGACGATCCGGATCGGTCGTCGGCTGTCTTCTCCATAAAAACTGAAGACAGACGCCGATCGCATACGCGTGCCTTCAGGCACGCGCCACCGCCACCATCGCCTGCGCCAGGCCGCGCATCGCCTCCGGCGTCAGCTGCAGGTACGGGGCAATGCGCAGGGCGCCATGGCGATGGGTACAGATGACATGCGCCTGCTGCAGCCATGGCAGCAATGCCGGCATCGTCGACGCCGGCGGACGCAGCGCGTACAGGTGCGGCGCGTGCCCAGGCACGGTCCAGTCGCCCGCGCCCAGCGTGCGCAGCTCCGCATCGAACGCCGCGCCAAGGTCGCCGAGCCGCTGCGCGATGCGTGCCGGCTGCCAGTGCTGCACCTGCTGCAGAGCCGCGTTGGCCATCGCCAGGCGCAGCGGATCGGCGACGCCGCCGGCATCGAAACGGCGCGCGCCGCTGCGGTAGGGCGGCGGCGCCTCGACCGGGAACTGCCAGTCGCCGCCGGGGTCGCGCGCCTGCCAGTGCTGCTCGAATGGCACACCGTGCGCGCGCCAGTGCGGCGAGGCCCACAGCCATGCCAGGCCCATCGGCCCCAGCAGCCACTTATGCCCGACCGAGACCACGAAGTCCGGCCGCCAGGCGTCCAGCCGCACCGGCAGCACGCCCAGGCTCTGGCTCAGGTCCAGCACCAGCATCGCGCCGGCCGCATGCACCTGCGGCGCGATCCGGTCCAGATCCAGCAGACTGCCGTCGCGCCAATAGGCGTTGGGCAGGGTCGCCACGCGCACGCGTGGCTGCGCCTCCAGCGTCGCCAGTACCGCGGCGGTCCAGTCCTGCCCAGGGGCACGCCGTACCACCGCCAACCGTGCACCGCTCTCGGCGCAGCGTTGCTGCCACGCCAGCAGGTTGGACGGAAACTGGCCATCCAGCAGCAGCACCGCATCGCCCGGCGCCAGCGGCACCTGCCGCGCCGCGATGGCCAGGCCGTAGGCGGCCGACGGCACCATCGCCACACCCTCACTGTCGCCCGAGAACATGGTGTCCGCCGCCAGCGCGCGCAGGTCTTCGATCTGCGCGCGCCAGGCATCGAAGGACAGTGTCCACGGCGCAATGGAATCGGCCAGCGCCGCCTGCCCCGCGGCCAGCGCACGGTGCAGGCGCGGCCCCTTGCTGGCCGTGTCCAGGTAGCGCACCCCGGCCGGCAGCGCGAACGCCTCCGCCGCGGCATCGAGGGCGACGAGTTCTCCGACGGAAGCCGGACCCACAGTGTGGCGCGAGGCGATCGTAGACATGTATCTAGGGTAACGCCGCAGCCCCCGATGCGTGACGGTCCGTTCACGCCGCTGCGCTAAGACTGGGTCGATGCAAGCGATCTCTCCGGCGTCACCGCCCTCGCCCATCGCATCCATCGATACGCTGGCCGACCGCCTGCGCCGCGTGCGCGCCCGCAGCCGTCATCTCGCCGCGCCATTGAGCGAAGAAGACGCGATGGTGCAGAGCATGGACGACGCCAGCCCGGCCAAATGGCATCTGGCGCACACCACCTGGTTCTTCGAACGTTTCGTGCTCGGCGCCGATCCAGCGTACCGCGCGCGCGATCCGCAATGGGATTACCTGTTCAACAGCTACTACCAGAGCATCGGCCCGGCGCATGCGCGACCGCATCGCGGCCTGCTGTCGCGGCCCTCGCTGGCGCAGGTGCTGGATTACCGCAGCGAGATCGAAACCGGTGTGCTGGCGCACCTGCAGGCCGGCACACTGGCGCCGCAGACCCTGCAGATCCTGGAGCTGGGACTGCAGCACGAGCAACAGCACCAGGAACTGCTGCTGACCGACATCAAGCATGCGTTCTGGCGCAATCCGCTGGGCCCGGCGTACCGCACGGACCTGCCGACACAGCGCGCGCCAGCGTCTCCGCTGCGCTGGTTGCAGCGCGACGAACAGATCAGCGAGATCGGTGCTGCGGCCTGGCCGGCGCAGACAACCTTCGCCTACGACAACGAATCGCCACGGCATCGCGTGCTGGTGCCGGCGCATGCGCTGGCCAGCCGCCCGGTGAGCAATGCCGAGTACGCCGAGTTCATCGCCGACGGCGGCTATCGCACGGTCGGGCTGTGGCTCAGCGACGGCTGGGCGCAGCGTTGCGCCGAGGACTGGCAGCGCCCGATGTACTGGCATGCCGACGGCGCGCGCGAATTCACCCTCGGCGGCTGGCGCGAGCGCGATCCGCACGCGCCGGCGTGCCACCTCAGCCTGTTCGAGGCCGATGCCTACGCACGCTGGGCCGGCGCGCGCCTGCCGACCGAGGCCGAGTGGGAGCAGGCGGCCACCGGCGTCGCCATCGCCGGCAACTTCGTCGAGACCGATGCGCTGCACCCGCAGCCGGCGGCACCGGCCGACACCGGCCTGCAGCAGTTGTTCGGCGATGTCTGGGAATGGACCGGCAGCGCCTACCTGCCCTATCCCGGCTTCCGCCCGTGGTCGGGCACCTTGGGCGAATACAACGGCAAGTTCATGAACGCGCAGTGGGTGTTGCGCGGCGGCAGTTGCGCCACGCCGCACGATCACATCCGCGCCAGCTACCGCAATTTCTTCCCCTCCGATGCGCGGTGGCAGTTCGCCGGCGTGCGCCTGGCCAAGGATTCCGCATGAATGCCGCAACCGCCCGTGCCCTGACCGAAGCCGCCCTGACCGACCTGCACCCGCAGGCTGACGACATTACCGCCGATGCCATTGCCGGCCTGTCGTGCAGCCCCAAGCAGCTGCCGTCCAAGTATTTCTACGACGCCGAAGGTTCGCGCCTGTTCGAGGCGATCACCCGCCAGCCCGAGTACTACCTGACCCGCACCGAGCTGGACCTGCTGGAAGTGCGGATGCCGTCGATCGCGCAGGCGGTCGGCAACGGCGCGCACGTGGTGGAACTGGGCAGCGGCAGCGGCCGCAAGACCCAGTTGCTGCTGGACGGCCTGCGCATGCCGGTGGCCTACACGCCCATCGAGATCTCTCGCGACATGCTGATGTCCAGCACCACGCGACTGGCCGAGCGTTTCCCGCACATCCAGATGCTGCCGGTATGCGCCGACTTCACCGCGCCGGTGGCGCTGCCGGCGCCGCAGCGCGGCGCGCGCCGCACGCTGGTGTTCTTCCCCGGCTCGACGCTGGGCAACTTCACCCGCGAGGACGGCATCGCCCTGCTGCGCTCGATGCGCCAGACCATGGGTGCGGACGGCTGCGCCCTGATCGGCATCGACCTGGTCAAGGACACCGCGCTGCTGGAGGCGGCCTACAACGACGCGGCTGGCGTCACCGCTGCGTTCACCCTGAACCTGCTGCGCCGGCTCAACCGCGAGATCGGCAGCGACTTCGACCTGGCGCAGTTTCGCCATCGTGCGGTGTACTCCGACGCACGCCAGCGCATCGAGACCTTCCTGGACAGCCAGTGCGCGCAGCAGGTGCACGTGGCCGGGCAGCGCTTCGACTTCGCCGAAGGCGAAGCGATGCAGGTCGAGTACAGCCACAAGTACACCGACCAGAGCTTCGCGGCGATGGCCGCCGAGGCCGGCCTGCGCGTCAGCCATGGCTGGAATGCGCAGGACGATGCGTTCGGGCTGCGCTTGCTGCAGGCGGTCTGAGGGGCCGGGATTGAGGAATCGGGAAGGGGGAGTCGCAAAAGCGAAGACAGCGCGCGCGGCGGCTTCCTGTCAACCACATCCCCCGTAACCTGCCTCGTAGGAGCGGCTTCAGCCGCGACGGGCGTTCCCATGAACGCCGGGGAGGCCTGTCGCGGCTGAAGCCGTTCCTACAGATGAGACAGATGCCTGATCGACTCCCGCGTCAGGCCTGATACCCGTTGCTGATCGGATAGCGCCGCTCGCGCCCGAACGCGCGGCGCGACACCTTGGGTCCCGGCGCGGCCTGGTGGCGCTTCCACTCGCTGATGCGCACCAGTCGCACCACCCGGTCGACCACCTCGGCGGCATAGCCGGCGGCGACGATTTCGTCGCGCGATTCCTCCTGGTCGACGTAGCGGTACAGGATGCCGTCGAGCACGTCGTAGGGCGGCAGCGAATCCTGGTCGGTCTGGTTGGCGCGCAGTTCCGCCGAGGGCGGCCGCGCGATCACCGCCGGCGGGATCACCGGCGTGCCACCGACCGTGTTGCGCCACTTCGCCAGGCCGAACACCTCGGTCTTGTACAGGTCCTTCAGCGGCGCGTAGCCGCCGCACATGTCGCCGTAGATGGTGGCGTAGCCCACCGCGTATTCGCTCTTGTTGCCGGTGGTCAGCAGCAGGCCACCGAACTTGTTGGCCAGCGCCATCAGGATCACGCCGCGGCTGCGCGACTGCAGGTTCTCCTCGGTCACGTCGGGCTCGGTGCCGGCGAACAGCGGGCCGAGCGCGCTCAGCAGTCCCTCGAACGCCGGCTCGATCGCCACCGTTTCCAGCTTCACGCCCAGCGTGCGGCATTGGTCCGCGGCCAGGTCGTTGGACAGGTCGGCGGTATAGCGCGACGGCAAGCGCACCGCGGTGACGTTGTCGGCGCCCAGCGCGTCCACCGCCATCGCCAGCACCAGCGCCGAATCGATGCCGCCGGACAGGCCCAGCCACACCTTGGAAAAACGATTCTTGGCGCAATAGTCCTGCAGCCCGCGCACCACCGCGCGCCAGGCCAGCGCATCCATGCTCTCGTCGCCGTCGTCGGTCCAGCGCAACGGCGCGAAACGGCGCGCGGCAGTGTCGTACTCCACCACCAGCCACTGGTCGGTGAAGGCGGCCGCGGCCGGATGCACCGTGCCGTCGCCGTCGGCCACCACCGAGGCGCCGTCGAACACCAGCGCATCCTGGCCGCCGACCACATTGAGATAGGCCAGCGCCGCGCCGCTCTCGCGGCTGCGCTCGGCCAGCAAGGCATCGCGCTGCGCGTGCTTGCCGCGCTCGTAGGGCGAGGCATTGGGCACCAGCACCAGTTCCGCGCCGGCGCGCACGGTCGCCGCCAGCGGCTCCGGGAACCACAGGTCCTCGCAGATCACCAGGCCGACCGGCGTGCCCTTGACCTCGAACACGCAGTTCTCGCCGTCCGGGTCGACGTCGAAATAGCGGCGTTCGTCGAACACCGCGTAATTGGGCAGCTCGCGCTTGCGGTAGGTCCGCTCGATGCGGCCGCCGCGCAACACGCTGGCGGCGTTGTAGACCACGCTGCCGGCACTTTGCGGCCAGCCGACCACCGCGACGATGCCGTGCACCTGCGCGGCGATGCGCTGTACCGCGCGCTCGCAGTCGGCCAGGAAGCCGGGCCGCAGCAGCAGATCCTCCGGCGGGTAGCCGCTGACCGCCAGTTCCGGGAACAGCACCACGTCGGCGCCGTATTCGTCGCGCGCCTCCTCGATCAACGCGATGATCCGATCGGTGTTCTGGGCGACGGCGCCGACCGGGAAATCGAACTGGGCCATGGCGAGGCGGAGGGAAGAAGACATGGACGACCTTGCAGAAGCGGGAGGGGAAAAGCGCAGCGGTCGCACCGATGCCGGCCGCCCACGGCGTGGTGCCAGCAGCGGCGGAGCCGCGATGCGCACGGCAGCAATGCGCAGTGTAGCGCCGCACCGCGGCCGGCGATCCGCTCCGCCCACCGCGCGATGTGCCGGTCACCGACTGGGTGCACTGCGGGAGGGCCTTCGGTCCCGGCTGGCTCCGAAGCCAGCGGCCGACAGACTCCGCGTCGCGGCCGAAGCCGCTCCCACAAGGAGCGGCATTCCAGGTGCTGGCGACGTGCACTGTCGGAGGGGCTTCAGGGCACCTCGAGTAACGTGCGTTTGCCGCGACTCGGCGCGACATGTCGCGACCCTCGCAGCAGCGGCTCCCAGTCCCCTTTTTGGGATCAGCCGCCAGGGGCATTCCCGGTAACGCCCTCGCGGCTGAAGCCGCTCCTACGCAGGCGTGTGCTTGCGTTCGAAGGCGGTCGGGGTGCTCGCCGGCG
This sequence comes from Xanthomonas sp., assembly GCA_040509765.1. Lineage (GTDB taxonomy): Bacteria > Pseudomonadota > Gammaproteobacteria > Xanthomonadales > Xanthomonadaceae > Xanthomonas_A. The sequence continues at coordinate 3,136 of JBEVKG010000053.1, read as the reverse complement.
CGGCGGAGGCGGAGGCGCTGGCGCCGCCGGCCACCGGTCAGCGCTGACCCTGGCCGGTCTTCGATCCCCAGACTGCGCTGCCCAGGCTGCGCCGGGAAGCAAGGATGCCTTGCAGCCGAGCGCTGCAGAAGCGGCTGTCGATGATGTGCCGCGCCCTGCAACATCCCGCGTCGCGGCTGAAGCCGCTCCTACAGGAACACGACACAGGAACGGGAGCCGACATACTGGCCGAGCGCTGTGGGAGCGACTTCAGTCCCGACTGCATCGATCCCGAAGCGCTAGCCACCTCCCCGCATGTGCCTCAGCGGGCATCAGCGCCAGCCCGTGCACGGCGACGCCGGCGCCAACGCCGCACCAGGACCACCAATCCCGCACACAGCGCGAGCGCGGCGGCGCCCAGCACCGCCATGCGCACGCCGACGCCATGCTGGAACACCACCTCCTTGCCTTCGCCGTCGAGCGTGTAGGCGACCACGTAGTCGCCCATCGTGCCCATGCCCTCGCGTCCACCGGCGGCGATCACCACATACTGCTTGCCGCCCACCGCATAGACCGAGGGCGTGGCCTGGCCGCCGGCCGGCAGCTTGGCCTCCCACAGGGTCTTGCCGGTGGCGCTGTCGAGCGCGCGCAGGCGCGCGTCGGCGGCCGCGGCGATGAAGGTCAGGCCGCTGGCGGTGGTCACCGCGCCGCCGAGCAGCGGCGTGCCCACGTCCAGCGGCAGCCACGGCAACCTGTCTTCCAGCGTGCCGAGCGGGCGCTCCCAGGCGATCTTGCGCGTGCGCAGGTCCACCGCCACCAGCCGACCCCACGGCGGCTTGACGCAGGGAACGCCGCGGGACGAGCCCAGCATGCCGCGGCGCATGTAGTACGGGGTGCCCTGCATGTCGTTGAACTGCTGGTCCGGATGGCGCGCGTACTCGGCCTCGCTGAACTGCTCGCGCGGGATCAGCGCCACCTGCATCGGCAGGTCCGACACCGGCATGATCGCCAGTTGCCGCTGCGGATCCACCGCAATGCCGCCCCAGTTCACCCCGCCGGCCCAGCCCGGCAGCGCGATCGTGCCGCGCACGCTGGGCGGAGTGAACAGGCCCTCCGAGCGTAGTCCGGCGATCAGCGCTGCGCATTCGCGGCGCGCGCCCGGCGTCGCCCCCCAGGCATCGGCGGCGGTCAGCGGCGTATGCCGAGCCAGGCGCAGCGCCGGCTCGGGCATCGGCTGGGTCGGCGAAGCGCGTTCGCCCGGCACGTCGGAGGCCGGCACCGGCACCTCGCTGATCGGGAACAGCGGCGTGCCGTCGCGGCGGTCGAAGGCGAACAGGAAGCCGGTCTTGGTCGCCTGCAGCACCGCCGCGCGCGGCCCCGTCTCGGTCTGCACGGTGGTCAGCACCGGCTGCGAGGCCAGGTCGTAGTCCCACAGGTCGTGATGCACCAGTTGCTGCGCCCACACCCGGCGCCCGCTGTGCAGGTCCAGCGCCACCAGCGAATCCGCATCGCGGTTGTCGCCGAGGCGCTCGCCGCCGTAATAGTCGGGGCTGGCCGAGCCGGTCGGCACGTAGACCAGGCCCAGCGCCGGATCCACCGACAGCGGCGCCCAGGCATTGCCGCCACCGACCGTGGCCGCCTGCGCCGGCTGCCAGCCGGCGGCGCTGGCCTTGGCCGGATCGCGCGGCACCGGATCCCAGCGCCACAGCTCACGGCCGCTGCGCGCGTCGTAGCCGCGCACCACGCCCTGCTCCAGCGCAGACCCACGGTTGTCGCCGATCGAGCTGCCGACCACCAGCACGTCGCCAGCCACCACCGGCGGCGAGGTCACCGCGTAGTTGGACCAGGCATCGCTGGCCGTGTCGTGCACATCGACCCCGGCGTGCAGGTCGATCGTGCCGTTCTTGCCGAACCCGACGCAGGGCCGGCCGTCGGCGGCATCCAGCGCGATCAGCCGCGCATCCAGGGTGCCGAACACGATGCGCTCGCGGCACGCACCACTGGCGGCCTGCGCGTCGCGCCAGAAGCTCACCCCGCGCGAGGCCGGGTCGCTGTAGTGCTTGTCGCGGGCGACCTTGGCGTCGAAGGACCACAGTTCGCGGCCGCTGGCCGCATCCAGGGCGAAGGCGATGCCGGTCCCGGTGGTGAGGTACATGCGCCCGCCCAGCACCAGCGGGTTGGCCTCGAAGCGGCGCCGTTCCGGATCGGGCAGGCCTGCGCCGAGTTCGCCGGTGCGGAACGACCAGGCGATGCGCAGCCGGCCGATGTTGTCGGGGGTGATCTGGGTCAGCGGCGAGTGCTGCCCGCCGCCGGGCGCGCCGGCGTAACTGGCCCAGTCGCCCGGCGCCGCCGCGCAGAGGCCGCCGATGCCCATCGCCATGCTCGCCCCGCATACCGCTGCCCGCCATCGCCTGATCACGCGTTTCGCTCCTGTCACTGCCGAAGAAAGTGGCGCCAGTGTCGGCACGGCGCCGGGCCGTGTCAGCGACGCAGGGACGGCGCAACCCAGGCAGGGGACCAATGGCGGGGCGGCAGGGACGAATGGCGACCACTGGGACGGCGCAACTGCTTGATTGCGCTGGGCCGGCCCGCGGCATCGCGCGGCCGTCCTGTCCTCCGGTCGCACCAGGGACGCCGCCGCGGTGCGCCACAGCGGGCCTTGGGAAACGAAAAAGGCCTCGCTCGCGCGAGGCCTTTACGGACAGCAACTGCGACCGCGACGCACCCGAAGGCGGGTCGCTGCCGCGGCGCCGACTTACTTCACCAGCGACGCGATCGCCGCACCCAGGTCGCCCGGCGAGCGCACGGTCTTGACGCCAGCGGCTTCCATCGCCGCGAACTTGCCCTCCGCCGTGCCCTTGCCGCCCGAGGCGATCGCACCGGCGTGCCCCATGCGCTTGCCGGCCGGCGCCGAAGCACCGGCGATGAAGCCGACCACCGGCTTCTTGACATGCTTGGCGATGTATTCGGCACCGGCTTCCTCGGCGTCGCCGCCGATTTCGCCGACCATGATGATGCCTTCGGTCTGCGGATCCTCGTTGAACAGCTTGAGGCAGTCGACGAAGTTCAGGCCGTTGATCGGGTCGCCGCCGATGCCGATGCAGGTGGACTGGCCCAGGCCGACTTCGGTGGTCTGCTTGACCGCTTCATAGGTCAG
>JBEVKG010000052.1:0-25744 GCA_040509765.1 Xanthomonas sp. | reverse complement strand
AGGTCGGCAAGACCTCCATGCCGGGCAGCGCCAGGAACCAGACCAACCTCACCGTGTTCTACGAGACCGACCGCCTGCTGCTGCGCGCCTCGTACAACCGCCGCGGCGAGCTGGTGCAGGGCCGGGTCAATGGCTTGAACGTCTACGAGGAGCCGTACTACCAGATCGATCTGAACGCGGCGTACAACATCACCCCGGCGCTCAGCCTCACCGCGTCGGTGCTGAATCTGACCAAGCAGGAGTCGCGCCAGCATCTGGGCGACGATACCCGGGCACGCTTCTACACAGGTGGCTACGCAGGCCGGTTGGCGTACCTTGGGTTGACCTACAAGTTCTAGGCTGCACCGTGTCGCGCCCATGCCTGCCGCGCGGCGGCCGGCATGGGCGCAACGGTCCGGCGATGGCCGGGCCGCCGTGTTCGCCGTCCACGACCGTGCCGTCGCGCTTGCCGCGGTCGTTCACCACAGGATCCATCGCATGCCGTCTTCGCCACTGCCTTCCCTGCTGCGCACGCTCGCCCTGTCCTGCCTGCTGATCACGCCGGCGTTGGCCGCCGCGCCGCGGCCCAGCGCCGAGGTCAACACCTTCATCGGCAGCAAGGACGACGGCAACACCTTCCCCGGCGCGTCCGCCCCGTTCGGCATGATCCAGGTCAGCCCGATCGGCGCGCACTATGCCGGCTGGCGCTACGACGATCCGCAGATCCGCGGCTTCGGCCATTCCTTCCTGTCCGGCGCCGGTTGCTGGGAGCAGGGCGGGCAGGTCTCGGTGCTGCCGGTGACCGGCAGCATCGGTCCCGGCGGCGCGTTCGACACGGGCGATCCGAAGGCGTTCGACCACACCCGCTACGGCGCGCGCTACCAGCACGACGGCGAGCGTGGCCAGGCCGGCTACTACACGGTGCGGCTGACCGACTACGGCGGCATCGACGCCGAAGCCACCGCGCTGACCCGCGCCGCGGCCGAGCGCTACACCTTCAGCACGTCTGGCGAGGGCCACGTGCTGGTCAACATCGGCCAGGCCAACGCCCGCCACACGGTCACCGGCAGCACCCTGAGCGTGGTCGGCGACCGCGTGGTGGAAGGCAAGCTGGTGACCCAGAGCTTCTGCGGCGGTCACCAGTACACCACCTGGTTCCGTCTGGAGTTCGACCGCCCGTTCAAGGCCTTCGGTACCTGGGGCGAGGCCGGCGGCGTGCCGGGATCGCGCCATGGCATGGAGGGCGAGGGCAAGCCCAGCGGCGCCTGGCTCACCTTCGACCTGGGCAAGGGACGTTCGGTCACCGCCATCTCGGCGATCTCGCACGTGGATGCCGAGGGGGCGCGCAACAACCTGCGCAGCGAGGGCATGGCCAATGGCCGCCTGCTCGGCTTCGACGCCATGCGCGCCCGCGCGCAGCAGGCCTGGGACAAGGAACTGGCCAGCGTGCGCGTGCATGGCGGCAGCGGCGACGACCGCGTGGTGTTCTACACCGCGCTGTATCACGCGCTGCTGCAACCGCTGACCGGCAGCGACGCCGATGGCCGCTACCGCGGCTACGACGATGGCATCCACCACGCCGACGGCTGGACCTATCACGAGTTCTTCTCGCTGTGGGACACCTACCGTTCGCAGAACCAGTTGCTGGCGCTGTTGCGGCCGCAGCGCGCCGCCGACATCGGCCGGTCGATTCTGGCGATCAACGCGCAGGGTGGCTGGCTGCCGCGCTGGGGCTATGCCAACTTCGAGACGAACGTGATGACCGGCGACCCGGTCACCCCGTTCCTGGTCGACCTGTGGCGCTTCGGTGCGCTGCAGGGACGCGAGGCCGAGGCCTATGCCGCACTGCGCCGCAACGCCTTCGAGATGCCGCCGTTGAACTCGCGGCACGCCGGGCGTTCCGGCAATGCCCATTACCTGGCAAACGGCTTCGTGCAGTACGACCGCGCGTTCCCGTCCAAGGGCATGGATGTCGACCCGCACCATGGCGGTTCGGCGACGCTGGAGTACGCGCTGGCCGACTGCGCGCTGTCGACCATGGCCGGCGCACTGGGCCATGCCGAGGACGCGGCGGTGCTGAACCGCCGCGGGCGCAACTGGCGGACCGTGTGGGATCCGTCGGTGCGCGACACGGAGACCGGCTTCACCGGCTTCCCGCGGCCGCGCACCGAGGACGGCGCGTGGTACACGCCGTCGGACGGCCATTACGACCCGCGCTCGCAGCACGGCTTCCACGAGGGCACGGCCTGGCAGTACCAATGGCTGGCGCAGCAGGACGTGCCGGGCCTGGTGGAGGCGATGCACGGGCCCGAGCAGGCCGCGCGACGCCTGGACACGTTCTTCGCCTACGACGCGCTGTTGGCTGACCCGGCCGGCGCGGCGCGTAAGGAATGGGTGGTGGGGCCATACAGCTACTACAGCCAGTTCCGCTACAACCCCAACAACGAGCCCGACCTGCATGCGCCGTGGATGTACACGCTGATCGGCCAGCCGTGGAAGACCAGCACCGTGCTGCATGCGGCGCAGACGCTGTTCACCGATGCGCCCAACGGCGTCACCGGCAACGACGACCTGGGCACGATGTCGGCGTGGTACCTGTTCAGCGTCATCGGCCTGTATCCGGCGGTGCCGGGCACCGGGCAGTTCCTGCTGCACGCACCGCGCTTCTCGCGCGTTGAACTGGACGTGGGGCCAGGCCGCACGCTGCGCATCGACGCGCCGCAGGCCGGCGACGGCAAGCTGCGCTACGTCGCTGGCGTGTCGCTGGACGGCCGCGCGCACGCGCCGGTGTGGCTGGACTGGGCGCAGTTGCGCCAGGGCGGGCGCCTGCGTTTCGACCTGCGCGATGCGCCGCAGCCACGGGGCTGGGGCACGCAGCCGCAAGACCTGCCGGTGTCGCCGTGCGCGGCACCGCCCTCCGCCGCCAGCCTGGGCTGGCGCTGAGTCCGTGCCGTCTTGCGGCAGGGGCGCGCAGCCGATGGTTTAGGCTGGGCGCCTCGTCCGAAGGGAATCGATCCGATGCGCCAGAAGCATCCACCTCGTGCCGGATCCGTCGGCGCCAACGCCGCCAAGGCCAGCGCGCGCAAGGCGGCGGCGGAGCACGCGGACCAGGCCATGAAGTCCACCAAGACCACCAAGACCACGCCGGCCGCTGCCACGCACGACCGGCAGCGCGTGGTGACCGTGACCGACATCGCTGACGCGGTCGGCGTCTCGCGCGCCACCGTCTCGCTGGTGCTGCGCGGCAGTCCGCTGGTGCACGCCGACACCCGCGCGCGGGTAGAGGCGGAACTGAAGCGGCAGCGCTACGTCTACAACCGGGGCGCGGCCAACCTGCGCCGCCGCACCTCGACCAGCGTGGCCCTGGTCATCAATGACCTGGCCAACCCGTTCTTCGCCGAATTCGCCGCTGGCGTGGATGAGGCGCTGGGCGAGCAGGGCTACGTGACCCTGCTCGGCAGCACCGGCGACTCGCCTGCGCGGCAGCAGGCGGTGCTGGGCTCGCTGATGGAACACACGCCGGCCGGCGTGATCCTGTCGCCAGCCGAGGGCAGCGACGTTGCCGAGTTGCATACGGTGCTGGACGCACGCGCGAACGTGTTGTTGTTCAACCGCGAACTCGCCGGCGCCGACGGCTGGGGCTTCCTCGGCCTGGACAACCAGCGCGGCGCGCAACTGGCCACCGAGCACCTGATCGCGCTCGGCCACCGGCGCATCGCCTTCTACGGCGGCCATGCCGACTCCAGTTCCTGCCGGCAGCGTCGCGCCGGCCACGCGCAGGCGATGCGGCACGCCAAGCTGCCGGTCGATCCGGCCTGGCTGATCGAGTCGGCGCCCAATCGCCTGGAAGCGGCGGCGCGCCACGGCGAACTGTTCGCCCACGACGCGCCGCCCACCGCGGCGGTCTGCTACAACGACACCGTCGCGCTGGGGCTGATGCTGGGCCTGCTCGCGCGCGGCATCCGCCCAGGCCAGGACTTCGCGATCACCGGTTTCGACGATATCCCCGAGGCCGCGGTGAGCACGCCCGCCTTGACCACCCTCGCCGCGCAGCCGCGCGCGCGCGGCCGGCAAGCGGCGCAGTTGGTGCTGGAGCGGCTGGACGCGGCCGCACCGCCGCGCAGGACGATCGTGCCGGTGCGCCTGTCGGTGCGCGAGAGCAGCGGCGTGCCGATCGCTCCCGCGCGCGCCTAGCGCTGCGATCGCGGCTGCGGCCGCGGCGACGATATGGGATGGCATGCCGCCGCGCGCCGTGCCATCGCGACGCCCTCTCGACAGGGGCGGGCAGATAGTGGGTCGCACCACCACAGCGACGCGTTCTGCGGGCTCGTGGTGCGCGGGCGCTTCCCCCCCTTCTTGCTTTCGAGAGCCCTCTCATGCATCTGCAGACAGCACCGCGCCGTTCGGTGGTGGCCAACGCCTTCTACGGCCTGCTCAATCCCATCCCGTTCGGCTGCTTCGTCGCCGCGCTGATCTTCGACATCGTCTACGCCCGCAGCGCGGTGATGCTGTGGACCAAGGCGGCGTCCTGGCTGATCGCGATCGGCCTGGTCATCGCCATCGTGCCGCGCCTGATCAACCTGGTGCAGGTGTGGATCACCTCGCGGCGCTCGGTGCTGCCGGTGGAACGGCTCGACTTCTGGCTGAACCTGCTCGCCATCGTCGCCGCCATCTTCAATGCCTTCGTGCACAGCCGCGATGCGTATGCGGTGGTCCCCACCGGGCTGTGGCTGTCGATCGCCACGGTCGCGCTGCTGGCGATCGGGCATGTGCTCATCGCCATCCGCCTCACATCGCACGAGGGCTACGCACATGGCTAAGCGCCTCTGTATGTCCACCTTCGCACTGAGCTGCGCGATGGCGCTGGCCGCCTGCAGCGGCAAGGCCTCGCTCGAGCCGACCCAGCAGGCGGGCAACGCGCCGCCGCTGCCGCAGGCGCGCAACTTCCTGCTGCCGCCGATGCAGGTTCCCGAAGGTGTGGGCTGGAAGGAGGGGCAGGCGCCCACGGTGGCAGCGGGCCTGAAGATCGAGAAGATCGCCGGCGGCCTGAAACATCCACGCCAGCTGTACGTGCTGCCCAACGACGACGTGCTGGTGGTGGAGGCCAATTCGCCGGGCATGGAACCGGTCACCACGCCCAAGCAACTGATCGCCGGGTTGATCCAGAGCCGCTCCGGCAAGAGCGCCGAAGGCGGCAACCGCATCACGCTGCTGCGGCGGAGCGCGGACGGCAGGTGGGAGCAGCATGCGTTCCTGAAGGGGCTGCATTCGCCGTTCGGGGTGCAACTGATCGGCGATGCGCTGTACGTCGCCAACACCGACAACATCATGAAGTTCCCCTATGTCGCGGGCCAGACCGAGATCACCGCGCCCGGTACGCTGTTCGCCGATCTCCCCGGCACGATCGAGCACCATTGGACCAAGGCCCTGCTGGCCAGCCCCGACGGACGCAAGCTGTACGTCGGCGTCGGCTCCAACAGCAACATCGGCGAGAACGGACTGGACGTGGAGTACCGCCGCGCGGCCGTCCTGGAAGTGGACGTGGCCTCGGCCAGCAGCCGCATCTTCGCCTCGGGCATCCGCAATCCGACCGGACTGCAGTGGGAGCCGCGCACCGGCAAACTGTGGGCGATCGCCAACGAGCGCGACGAGATCGGTGCCGACCTGGTACCCGACTATCTGACCTCGGTGCAGGACGGCGGCTTCTACGGCTGGCCGTACAGCTACTACGGGCAGAACGTGGATGTGCGGGTCAAGGATCAGCGCCCGGACCTGGTGGCCAAGGCGATCAAGCCGGACTACGCGCTGGGCTCGCATGTGGCCGCACTGGGCCTGTGGTTCTCCCGCGGCGAGACGCTGCCCGCGAAGTACCGTGAGGGTGCGTTCGTGGCCGAGCACGGCAGTTGGAACCGCTCGCCGCTCAGCGGCTACCAGGTGGTGTACGTGCCGTTCCAGGAAGGAAAGCCGGCCGGCCCGCCGCAGACCGTGGTCAGCGGCTTCCACTCGCAGGACGAATCGCAGCTGTTCGGTGCCCCGGTCGGCCTGGCGCAGGACAAGGACGGCGCGCTGCTGATTGCCGACGACGTCGGCAACAGCGTCTGGCGCGTGAGCTTCTGATCGAGCGCAGGACGCCGCCCACCTGTGTGTGGGCGGCGCGGTCTGCACGCGCTACCCCATCGGCACGGGCGCCGGCCGCTGCCGCGGTGGTGCGGGATACAGGTCACCCGCAGGCGCGATTGGAGTGGGGAACACAAAGACCTGAGGCTTACAGCCGCACGTCCACCGGCTCGCTTTCCAGCGCCAGCATGCCGAACACGCCTTCGCAGGCGCGCCCTGGCAGCGCCATGCTCAGCGCAAGCGAATCCAGTCCAGCGCCAGCAGCGTATCGATCGCCGCTGCCGTCGCGTGCTGCTGCTCCTCCGGCGCGTCGGTCGTGTGCGCGTCGGACACATGAGCGAGGAGTTGCTGTGCGTCGCACAGTTGTCGTGGAGGCGTGGCCTGGAGCCGGCGCGCGGCCTGGAACACCCGCATGAGGTCTTCGGCCTGGTCGGTGTTCCTGATCCGCGCGAACAGGTCCACGGCCTTGGCGATCTCGGCGTCGTAGGGCGCATACGCCGCCGCGAACCGGGCATGCTCCCTGTCGTACTGGGGCGAGGCGCGCAGCGCCATCGTCCGTCCCTGCGGCTGTTCGTGCAGCCAGTTGCGGTTGGCCAGGTCGGTCTGAAGCCGCTCCCACAATGGGAGGCGCAACGCCCGCGACGTACCTGCCCGGAACACCGGCCTAGCGCTTCACCGACGCGCCGCCGCGTCGCGCGCGCCACGTCGCCACCCGCTCCTGCAGCCCCACCACGCAGACGAAGAACGCCGGCACGAAGAAGATCGCCAGCACTGTGCCGCTGACCATGCCGCCGAACACGCCGGTGCCGATGGCGTGCTGGGTCTCGGCGCTGGCGCCGCTGGCCAGCATCAGCGGCACCACGCCCAGGGCGAAGGCCAGCGAGGTCATCAGGATCGGGCGCAGGCGCAGGCGCGCGGCGTTGGTCGCCGCCTCGACCAGGCCCTGGCCATCGCGGTGCAGTTGCCGGGCGAACTCGACGATGAGGATGGCGTTCTTCGCCGACAGGCCGATGATGGTGATCAGGCCGACCTTGAAGAACACATCGTTGGGCAGGCCACGCAGCATCACCGCGGCCACCGCGCCGAGCAGGCCCAGCGGCACCACCAGCATCACCGACAGCGGGATCGACCAGCTCTCGTACAACGCCGCCAGCACCAGGAACACCACCAGCGCCGACAGCAGCATCAGCAGCGGCGCCTGCGCGGCCGACTGCCGCTCCTGCAGCGATTGCCCGGTCCAGGCCACGGCGAAGCCGGGCGGCAGTTGCGCGGCCAGCCGCTCCATCTCGGCCATGGCCGCGCCGCTGGACACGCCGGGCGCGGCGCCGCCGGCGATGCGCACGGCCGGGAAGCCCTGGAAGCGCATCAACTGCTGCGGGGCGTCGGTCCAGCTCGCGCGCACCACCTCGCGCAGCGGCACCATGCCGCCGCTGTCGCTGCGCACGCGCAGGCCCAACACGTCGTCCAGTTGCATGCGCGATGCGGCGTCGGCCTGCAGGATCACCTGCTGCATGCGCCCGGCGTTGGGGAAGTCGTTGACGTACAGCGAGCCCATCGCCGCCGACAGCGTGTTGCTGACCGCGGCGAACGACAGGCCCATGGCCTCGGCCTGCTGGCGGTCGATCTCCAGGTGGATGCTCTTGCCCGGCGGCAGGCCGTCCGCATAGACGTCGCTGACCACGTCGCTGCGCGCGGCCAGGTCCAGCAGTTGCGCCTGCGCGGCCATCAGCGCCGCCTCGCCGCGGTTGCCGCGGTCTTGCAGGTACACGGTGAAGCCGGAGGAGGTGCCGAGTTCGTCGATGGCCGGCGGCAGCAGGCTCATCACCGTGCCTTCGGGCAGGGTCGCCATCGCCTGCTGCGCGCGTTCGGCTTCGTCGCGCGCGCTGGCGCCGCCGCGCTGGTCCCAGTCCTTGAGCATGGTGAAGGCCATGGCCGCGTTCGTGCCCGAGCCGGAAAAGCTGAAGCCCAGGATCACCAGGTTGGAGGCCAGCGCCGGGCGCGTGGCGACATGGCGCTCGAACGCCTTGACCACGTCCAGGGTGCGCTCGCTGGTGGCGCCGGTGGGCAACTGGATCGAGGTCATGAAATAGCCCTGGTCCTCTTCCGGCAGGAACGCCGAGGGCAGTACGCGCATCGCCAGCACCAGTGCCACGCACAGCGCCGCGAACACCGCCATCACCCGCCCGCCGCGGCGCAGCAGCCAGGTCACGCGCGCGGCGTAGCCGCCGGCCAGGCGCTCGAAGCCGCGGTTGAACGCGCCGAACACGCCGCGCCTGGCGTGATGGCCGGGCGCGACCGGACGCAACAGCGTGGCGCACAGCGCCGGGGTCAGGGTCAGCGCCAGGAACGCCGAGAACAGGATCGACACCGCCATCGCCAAGGTGAACTGCTGGTAGATCACGCCCACCGACCCGCTGGCGAAGGCCATGGGGATGAACACCGCGGTCAGCACCAGGGTGATGCCGACCACCGCGCCGGTGATCTCGCGCATCGCCTTGGTCGTGGCCTCGCGCGGCGGCAGACCTTCGCTGGCCATGATCCGCTCGACGTTCTCCACCACCACGATGGCGTCGTCGACGATGATGCCGATCGCCAGCACCATGCCGAACATGGTCAGCACGTTGATCGAGAACCCGGCCAGCAGCATCACCGCGAAGGTGCCCAGCAGCGCGATCGGCGCGACGATGGCCGGGATCAGCGTGTAGCGCACGTTCTGCAGGAACAGGTACATCACCAGGAACACCAGCACCATCGCCTCGAGCAGGGTCTTGAGCACCTGCTGGATGGACAGCTTCACGAACGGCGCGGTGTCGAACGGGATCGAATAGGTCATGCCGGCCGGCATGCTCGCGGCCAGGTCCGCCAGCCGCGCCTGCACCGCCTGCGCAGTGCGCAGTGCGTTGGCGCCGGGCGAGAGCTGGATCGCCGCGCTGGTGGCGGCGGCGCCGTTCTCGCGGTTGGAGAAGCCGTAGGACTGCGCGCCCAGTTCCACCCGCGCCACGTCGCCCAGGGTCACCCGTGCGCCACCGCTGTCGGCGCGCAGCACGATGGCGGCGAACTGTTCGGGCGTGGTCAGTTGCCCGGCCACGGTCAGCGGCACGGTCAGGCGTTGTCCGCGCACGGCCGGTTCGTCGCCGAGGCGGCCGGGCGCGATCTGCGCGTTCTGCTGCTCGATCGCCTGCGCCAGCTCGGTCATGGTCAGGCCGTAGGCGATGAGCTTGTCCGGATCGACCCACACGCGCATGGCCTGCTCGGCGCCGAACAGCTGCACGCGGCCGACGCCGTCGATGCGCCGCAGCTCCTGCACGATGTTGCGCGCCAGATAGTCGTTGAGCGCCACTTCGTCGTAGCGGCCGTCGGGCGAGGTCAGGCCGACCAGCATCAGGAAGCCGGAGGCGGCCGACTCCACCTGCAGGCCGTTCTGCCGCACCGCCTGCGGCAGCCGCGGCTCCACCGCCTTGAGCCGGTTCTGCACGTCCACCTGGGCCAGTTCCGGGTCGGTGCCGGGCTTGAAGGTGGCGGTGATCTGCGCGCTGCCGGCGCTGTCCACCGAGGATTCGAAGTACAGCAGGTTCTTGACCCCGGACAGCTCGCGCTCGATCAGGCTCACCACCGAATCGTTGAGCGTCTGCGGGGTGGCGCCGGGGTAGACGGCGATCAGCGACACCGAGGGCGGCGCCACCGACGGATAGCGCGCCACCGGCAACTGGCCGATGGCCAGGGTGCCGAACAGCACGATGAACAGGGCCAGCACCCAGGCGAAGACCGGGCGCTCGATAAAGAATTGCGGCATGGCGGCGTTCCCGGCTCAGTCCGCGGCCGCGGTTGCGACCACCGCTGGCTGCCAGGCGCGCGCGTCCACCCGCGCACCGGCGCTGAGCCGGTCGATGCCCTCGACCACCACCCGCTGCCCGGCCTGCAGGCCGGCGACGACGCGGTAGTGTCCCTGCACCAGTTCGCCCAGTTGCACGGTCGCGCTGCGCGCGCGCGCGTTGGGGTCCAGCACCCACACCTGCGCGTACCTGCCGACATGGGTGACCGCCTGCTGCGGCACGCGCAGCGCCTGGGCGTAGTGGGCGCGCGGCACCCGCGCGCGCACGTACATACCCGGCAACAGGCGCCGCTGTGGGTTGTCGACCAGGATGCGCAGCAGCACGTCGCCGGTGGCGGCATCGACGTTGATGCCGGAGAACAGCACGCGCCCGCTCATCCCGGAGGGCATGCCGCTGCGGTCGAGGATCTGCGCCGGCAGGCCGTCGCCGGCGGCGGCCTGCGCGCGCGTGGCCGGGTCCAGCGGGTCCAGGTCGGCGGCGGACTGGCGCACGTCGACGTAGACCTGGTCGATCTGCTGGATCACCGCCATCGGCGCGCTGTCGCTGGGCGAGACCAGCGCGCCTTCGGTGAGCAGCGCCTGATCGATGCGGCCGCCGATCGGCGCATCGACGGTGGCGAAGGCCAGGTCCAGGCGCCGCCGCGCCAGCGTCGCCTGCGCCTCGGCCACGGCGGCGGCGGCCTGCGCGCGCTGCGAGGCGACGTCGTCGTACATCTGCCGGCTGACCATGCCGGACTCCAGCAGCCGCTGCAGCCGTGCATGTTGCACGTCGGCCAGGACCTGCGCGGCCTGGGCGCGGTGCAGTGCGGCCGCGGCGCTGTCCATGTCGGCCTTGAACGGCGCCGGATTGATCTGGAACAGCGCAGCGCCGCGCTGCACGTCGGCGCCCTGCTCGAAGAAGCGGCGCTGCACGATGCCGCCGACCTGCGCGCGGATCTGCGCGCTGCGCACCGCGGCCACGCGCCCGGGCAGGTCCACGCTCACCGTCATCGGGGCCGGCTGCAGGGTCACCGCGGTGACCTGCACCGGCGCGGCCGCGGCTGGCGGCGGCGTGCCACCGCCGCAGCCGGCCAGGGCCAGCGCCAGCGCGCCGCCGATTCCCAGAGTCAGTACCTGTTGCCGCATGCCCATGCCTCGTGCCTGGTCGCTGCCGCCGCGGATGCGGCGACGCCAAAGCCATGCATGGTCGCGGCCGCGGGTTGCGCGGCGTTCGATGCTGTGTGGAGATATGATGGAGATCCGCGCCCGTCCGGGCCGACGCGCCTTTCGCTGCCACGCCATGTCCGTTTCCTCCCCGGGCGCCGCCGCGCCCGCGTCCGCGCCGCTGGTCCTGATCGCCGAAGACGAGAGCGAGATCGCCGAGATCCTCATCGCCTACCTGGCACGCAGCGGGCTGCGCACCGCGCATGCCGCCGACGGCCGCGCCGCGCTGGAACTGCATCTGGCGCTGGACCCGGACCTGATCCTGCTGGACGTGCAACTGCCGGCGGTGGACGGCTGGAAGGTGCTGGCCGAACTGCGCCATCGTGGGCAGACGCCGGTGATCATGCTCACCGCGCTGGACCAGGACATCGACAAGCTGATGGGCCTGCGCCTGGGCGCCGACGACTACGTGGTCAAGCCGTTCAACCCGGCCGAGGTGGTGGCGCGGGTGCAGGCGGTGCTGCGGCGCATCCGCGGCAACGGCGCCGAGGAGGCGCGCAGCCTGCGCGTGGGCGCCTTCCACATCGACCTGGACCAGCACGAGGCCAGCGTGCGCGTGGGCGACCAGCGGCACACGCTGGATCTCACGCTCACCGAGTTCAAGCTGCTGGTGCGGCTGATGCGCGCGCCGAAGCGGGTGTTCAGCCGCGCCGAACTGCTCGACGCCTGCCTGCCGGAAGGCGACACCCAGGAGCGCACCATCGACAGCCACATCAGCAAGCTGCGCAAGAAGCTGGAGGCGCTGGGCGTGCAGGGCACGCCGGGCAGCGTGCGCGGCGTCGGCTACCGTTTCGGATCCGGCGCGTGAGCCGCGCCCCCGGGCTGCGCCGCCAGGTCATCCTGTCGCTGGGCGCGCTGGCG
Organism: Xanthomonas sp.; assembly: GCA_040509765.1. Classification (GTDB taxonomy): domain Bacteria; phylum Pseudomonadota; class Gammaproteobacteria; order Xanthomonadales; family Xanthomonadaceae; genus Xanthomonas_A. Next base: position 13,752 of record JBEVKG010000052.1, on the reverse strand, counting down.
CTGTGGATCATCCTGCTGTCGGTGGTCGGCTCCTACGTGTTCTATGCGCTGGCGACGGCTTACCAGCCGAACAGCATCTCCGACACCTGGGTGCCGTCGCGCGTGGAGATGATGTGGATCGGCGCCACCGCCGCGCTGGCCGTGGCGATCGCGGTGGGGGTGGCGGTGCGGCTGTCGCGGCGCATCCTGACCCCGTTGAACTCGGTGGCGCACAGCCTGCGCGAAGTCGCCCAGGGCAATCTGCACGCGCGCGCGCGCATGGACGCGCATGCGCTGGGCGAGACCGCGCAGTTGGTGCGCGACTTCAACGCCATGGCCGATCGCCTGCAGGCGATGACCCGCGAGCGCGCGTTCTGGAACGCCGCCGTCGCCCACGAACTGCGCACGCCGGTGACGATCCTACGTGGGCGCCTGCAGGGCCTGGCCGAGGGCGTGTTCGCGCCGGACGTGGCGGCGTTCGAAAGCCTGCTGCGGCAGGTCGAAGGCCTGAACCGGCTGATCGAGGACCTGCGCGTGCTCAGCCTCACCGACAGCGGGCACCTGGAGCTGCAGTCGGCACCGGCCGATCTGGCCGAGGAAGTGGCGGCGGTGCTGCATGCGTTCGGCGCCAGCCTGGACGCGCGCGGGCTGGTGCTGGAGTCCACGCTGGCGCTGCGCGCGCCGGTGCTGTGCGATGCGGTGCGCATCCGCCAGGCGCTGATGGCGCTGCTGGAGAACGCGCAGCACTACGCCGAGCCGGGTCCGCTGCGGGTGGGCGTGCAGGTGCAGGCCGACCAGTGCGTGCTCTTCGTGGAAGACACCGGCCCCGGCATCGCCCCGGAGATCGCCGCGCGCGTGTTCGATGCGTTCCGCCGCGGCGATCCGTCGCGTTCGCGCAAGAGCGGCGGCAGCGGCCTGGGCCTGGCGGTGGTCAAGGCCATCGCGGTGGCGCACGGCGGCGATGCGCTGTGCCTGCCGGCCGGCAGCGGCACGCGGTTCGAGGTGCGCTGGCCGCTGGCGTCGGCGGAGGCCGTGGCGCGCGCGGCGCAGGTGCCGGCGTCGCGCTAGGCGCGCGTCGCCTCAGGCGGACGGCGCGTCGCTGCGCACACGGGCCGTGCGCCACGGCAGCATGCGGGTCAGCACAGTGTCGCGCCGTACCCAGTGATGGAACAACGCGGCGGCCACGTGCAGCAGCACCACGCCCCATGCGATCCATTTGCCGATGAAATGGTGCACCACGTCGATCGGCGCTTCGAACGCCTCCCAGCTCAGCTGCCAGGTGCGGCTGATCCAGGCGAACAGCGCGGTCTCGTTGAAGCCGGGAATGCGGAACAGGCCGACGTCGGTCGGCGCGCCGGTGCCGATGTAGCCGGTCAGCGGCATCACGATCAGCAGCGCGTACAGGCCCACGTGCGCCAGGTGCGCGAGCCGGTGTTCCAGCGCCGAGCCCGGCGGATCGTCCGGCTGCACGTCCAGCCAGCGCCACAGCAGCCGCGGCAGCACCAGGAACCCGACCAGCAGGCCCAGCACCCAGTGCAGGTTGAGCACCGGCAGCGAGGCGTCCGAGGTGTCGTCCATGAACCAGATGACGTAGTAGACCACCGCATAGGCGCCGATGAAGGCGGCGGCGGTGGTCCAGTGGAACAGCTTGGCGAGGGCGCCGAAGCGCTGTGCAGTGTTGCGCCAGTGCATGTGCGTGGTCCTGGTCGGGTGGCGAAGAGAGGCGCGGCGCGCTCAGCGCGCGCGCAGGCTGTCGAGCAGCCGGTCCAGGGCGTCCAGCGCATCGGCCAGGCGCGCGTGCAGGTCGGCATCCGGCTCGGCGATCCAGAACGCGGCCTCGGTGATCGCGCCGTAGAGCATGCGGGCCATCACCCCGGCATGCAGCGGCGCCACCGTGCCGGCGGCGATCAAGGCCTCCAGTGCCGCCTGCAGCGCGGCGATGCCCACCGACTGCGCCGCCGGCGGCACGTCGCCGAACGCGGCACGCGCGTCCTGCAGGATGATCCGGCGGATCTCCGGCTCCAGCGCCAGTTCCAGGTAGGTGCGGCAGCGGCGGCGGAAGCCCTCCCACGGCGTGGGCGCCGCGTCGGACACCGCCTGCAGGCGCAGGCCGACCTCGGCCTCGATCTGCTCGATGACCGCGATGAGCAGGCCGTCCTTGCTGCCGAAGTGGTGATACAGCGCGCCGCGGGTGAGACCGGCCTCGGCGGTCAACACGTCCATCGCGGTATGTGCGAAGCCATGCGTGGCGAATGCCTGCCGCGCCGCGGCCAGCAGGCTGGCGCGGGTGGTCTCGATCATCTCGCGGCGGCTGCGGCGCTGCTGCATGGTGGAGGGACTCTCATTTACATACACGGCGTACGTTATTTGCATACGCTTCGTATGTCAATGCATCCCGGTTGGGCGTGTCGTGGCGTCGGGCGGGTCTGGCCGCGTGGCGGACGACCTGCCTTTGCGCACCGAAGGCGCCCCATTGGGGGCTGTCGGTCCGTCGCGAACGCCTGTGTCAGGCACGCCGAGTGGAGGAGCAACGGCAGCGGGCCCCTGTGGCGAGCAATCGGTTTGCACCTCCGGAGGGGGGCGCGGCATGTCGCGCACGCCATCGCACAGAGCGCCGACGCCGCGGACCGGAACCGATCGATGGTTTCGGCGCCCATGCATGCGCCGCACGCACTAACCAAGGCCTTCACTGCGGATGTGGTCTGGTGACCACTGCACAACCGAATTGGAGTGTCGAATGGACACCACGCTGATGCCCTGGGTCGCCGGACTGTTCGTCCTGCTCATCGCCGCGATGCTGTATCTGGTGACCCGTGCCAAGAAGAACCGCAACCGTCCGGCACAGGATCACGCCGCGACCAAGAGCGACGTGGACAGCGCAGCCAAGCGCTAGCGTCTCACGCGCGTGGCGGAGGTCGTTCCGCCTCGCTCAGGCGTCCGCCTCCATGGGCGCGAAGCGCGGGCGGCGCACGCCGTCGACCTCCACCTGCTCGACGAACATCGGATACGGCCGCACCCACAGCTCGCCTTCGCCGTACAACGGCCGGTACAGCACCACCGGTTCCAGTGTCTCGCTGCTGCGGGCCACGCCCAGCACCTCGTAGTCGCCGCCCTTGAAGTGGCGGTAGCGGCCGAGGGCGATGGAAGGCAGCGGGCTGAGGTCGCGCATGACGGTGTCCTGTTGGGCGGGAGCGCGAGTGTAGCCGGCTGTGCCTGCGCGCTTGCTGCGTCGCAGGGGCAAATTGCGTGCGCCGCGCCGATTGCCGCGGCGTGACGACGGAACGCGCCCTACGGGGGGATCTCAGGCAACCGGCTTTAAGAAGCACCGTCCATCGTCGCCCGCACGCTTCACTTCTGCGCGCGTCATGGCACTGGATCGGCGAAGTCGAACGCCTGCCCGGGCTCGGCCGCGACGAAGTCCGCTGCGGCGATGCCGGCCAGGTGCAGTGCGCCGGAAAGCGCTTCGCGCGGCGCCTCGCGGCCTTCGTCGGTGAGCTGGAAGGTGCCCCAGTGGATGCCGAGCGCACGCCGCGCGCCGGTGTCGCGGAAGATCCGCACGGCTTCGGTGGGGTCGATGTGCTGCGGCGCCATGAACCAGCGCGGCGCGTAGGCGCCGATCGGGATCAGCGCGACGTCAGGCGCACCGTGACGGTCGCGGATCTCGCGGAAGATGGCGCCATCGCCATAGCCGGTGTCTCCCGCGAACCACACCGATCCCCGCGGGGTCTCGATGAAGAAGCCGGACCACAGTGCCATCCTGCGGTCGGCGATGCCGCGGCTGGACCAATGGTTGGCGCGGGTCAGCGTCGCCGTCGCGGCGTCGCCGATCGGCAGCCGGTCGTGCCAGTCGCCGGTGGCGATGCGCGCATCGGGCACGCGCTTGCGCAGCAGGACGTCGTTGCCCAGCGGCATCACGAACAGCGGCTGGTGCGCATCGTGCAACTGGCGCAAGGTCGCCAGGTCGAAGTGGTCGTAGTGGTTGTGGCTCAGCAGCACCGCATCGATGGGCGGCAGATCCGCGAAACGGATACCCGGCTCCGTCACCCGCTTGGGGCCGGCGATCTGCGAAGGGCTGGCCCGCTGCGACCACACCGGGTCGGTAAGCAGGTTGAGGCCGCCGGCCTGGATGAGCAGCGTGGCGTGGCCGACCATGGTGATACGCAGACCGTCGTACCGCGGCGCAGGCACGGCCGGCGTCACGGCGACCTGCGCGGGCCAGCGCACCGCGCCCATGGCGGCCTTCCAGCGCAGGACCTTGCCCAGCGCGTTATCGATGGTGGGCTGGCCGGGGTTGAAGAAGCGCACGCCGTCGAAATGGTCGCTGACGGGGCCGCGGTAGTAGGGGTTGGCCATTGAGGCGCGATCCGGATGACGCAAGGGGAGGGAAGGTTACCCGCCAGCGGCGCAAGCGTGCGTGCGCGCCTGCCTCGGCTGCCGCGATACCGGTCCCGGCCGGTGCCACGCGCGGCCTCACTTCGGCGTGCCCAGCCCACCCATGTTGAACATCACCCGCAAGCCGATCACCAGCGCATCGTCGGGCGCACGGCGCGCTGCGGGATTGCCCAGGATGTCGGGATGGACGATGTACTGCACGTTCGGCACCAGGAACAGCGGCGTCTGCGCGATACGGTAGCTGTAGTTGAGTTCGAACATGAGTTCGTTGCGCGCGATGTCCGCGGCTGCACCGCGCTTGCGCAGCACGTCGTTCATGTAGCCCTGCTGGTCCGCACTGAAGCGGTAGTAGTGCGCGATCGCGCCCATGCCGTCGCCGGGCCGCGTCGCGAACGGCCCGCTGTAGTACAGGCCGGCGGTGACCTGCAGGTCGTAGACCTGGTGCTTGTCGAAAGGAGCGGCGATGTTGCCGAAGGCGACCAGCATGCGCTTGCTCGCCATGCCCTGTGGCCGGTACAGCGCGCGTTCGCCGAGCGCGTAGGCGCCCCAGCGCCCGCCGTCGTACAGGCGCGCGGGGCCGCCGACCAGCCCGCGCAAGCCGCCGGCCTGGTTGTAGCGCAGGTCGCTGTAGTCGGCCGAGTTGTACCAGAGGCCGGCGAGGTAGCGCGGCGCGCCCTTGCCCAGTGCGGGATCGGGTTCGTAGCCGACCTCGAGCGTGCCCAGCACGCCGCTGCTGTCGGCGGTGCTCCAGTCCAGGCCGTGATTGTTCTTGCGCTGCGGGTTCAGTTCGAACGCGCCCACCGAGACATAGGTGGCCTCTGGCTTGTAGCGCAGCTTCGCGCCCCAGTTCACATAGGGAAAGCCGACGAAGCCGCCATCGGCCTGGCTCAGCTGGAACGGGCAGTCCGAGGCGCTGACGAAGCGGCAGCCGTAGCGGCTGCGCGCGAATTGCCAGGTGGTGTTCATGCGCCCGGCGACCAGTTGCCAGCGCCCGTCGGCGAAGGTCTGTTCCCAGGTCAGTTGCGCCAGTTGCGCCTGCTGCTGCGGGTACCAGTAGCCTTGCACCTTGACGCCGTTGCCGATCTGCCGCTGCGACAGGCTGTCGCCGTAGTACCAGGCGCCGGTGGCGTGCAGCGTGGCACCGGGAATGCCGAACAGCCGCTGCAGATCCAGGTCGGCGCCGGCGACCACGCCACCGGCATTGCGGTCGCCGCGCGACAGGCCGCCGTCGACGTTGCGCGCGTAGTCGTTGGACCAGACAAGGCGCGGCGCGATGCCGTGGTCGTCCAGCCATTGCGCGGTGTCGGCGGCGATGGCGGAGGCCGGCAGGGCGGCGGCCGCCAGCAACGAGATGCAGGAAAGAGAACGGGACATGGGGCGCTCCACGGATGAGACGAAGCACTCGCCGGACGTGCGCGGTGGGTGCGCGGCGACGCGGCAGTACGCGAAAGGAAGACACCTTCCGGTCGTGGAGCCGCAGCACGGCGTCGCGTCCGTCGGCGACGGGCACGCCTGTGTGCAGATCTGTGGGGGGACCGGCAAAGAAACGCGAGGGTAGGCCGGAACGCGTTGCGCGGCGCCGAGGCGCACGCCATCGCCGCAGCGGATGGGCCGCGCAGCTGCGCGGCCCATCGAGCTGGAGCAACCCGTCGGCTCAGCCCACCTTGCCGAGGCCGGCGGCGGCCATCGCCGCGGCGATCTCCTTGTCGGCGCCCTCGGCCAGCGGCAGCAGCGGCGAACGCACCGTGGCGTGGTCGAGCAGGCCGCGCGCGACCAGCGCCCACTTCAGCGCCACCGAGCCTTCCATGTGCGAGCCGCGGTGATAGACGCTCTTGGTCACCGGCAGCAGGCGGTCGTGCAGTGCGCGCGCCTTGGCGTAGTCCTTGGCCTTGCCGGCGGCGATCATCTCCAGCAGCGGTTCCGGGGCGATGCAGCCGTAGCCCACCAATGCGCCATCCACGTCGAACATGGTGTGCAACAGATACTCGTCGTGGCAGGTCAGCACCGGCACGTGCGGGCGCTCCTTGCGGAACACCGGGATCTCGGTGTCCCAGCGCTTCATGTTGCGCACGCCGTTCTTCATCGCGACCACGCCCGGCAGCGCGGCGATCTCCAGCAGCGTCTCCAGGTCGTAGGTGGCCTTGGTCGCGTCCGGGTACTGGAACAGGATCATCGGCAGCCCGCTGGCATCGTGGATGGCCTTGTAGCGGTCCTGCGGCGCGCCCTTCTGGTAGCCGAAGCGCAACCAGCCGTGCGACGGATAGATCAGGCCGGCGGAGGCGCCGGCGGCGACCGCGCGCTTGGCTTCGTCGGCGGCGACGCGGGTGCCTTCCAGGGTGATGCCGGCGATGATCGGGATACGGCTGTCGACGGCGTCGCGGAACGCGGCGATCACCTTGGCCTGTTCGTCGCGTTCCAGGAAGGTGCCCTCGCCGGCGTGGCCGAGCACGGTCAGGCCCTTGACCCCGTCGATGCCGCCGAGCCAGGCGCCGATGCGCTTGATCGCGGGATAGTCGACGGCGCCGTCGCGGGTGAACGGGGTGACCGGGGCGGGGACCAGGCCTTTCAGGTCGATAGTGCTCATGCGGATTTCCTCTTCTTCGGATCAACGGGGGATGGAATCGAACGCGGGGTCCGACGGGGTGGTGCGGAGGTGTTGTGCGATGCGCCAGCGGCAGTGCCGGCGATGCGCTCAGGGAGACAGCTGCTCCAGCGATTTGCCCTTGGTTTCCAGGGCGAAGCGCCAGGTCACCGCGGCGCCGGCCAGCAGCACGGCGGCGAAGGCCGCGAACACGTAGCGGATGCCGAGTCCGGCGATCACCGTGCCGACCAGCAGCGGCCCGCAGGCCGAGCCCAGGCGCAGCCAGGCGCTGCCCAATCCGGTGCCGATGGCGCGGATGCGGGTGGGGTAGAGCTCGGCCGAATACAGGTACAGCGAGAAGGTGATGGTCTGCACCGCGGCATAGCCCAGCGCCGCGAACACCAGCACCTGCGGCGCCGAGGTGCCGCCGAGCGCCGCCAGCGCCAGCAGCGGCACGCCGCCGGCCACGAACGCCAGCCCATACCAGCGCTTGCGTCCGACCTTGTCGATCGACAGCGCGCAGGCCACCGCGGCGGCGACGCCGGCCAGCGAGGTGAAGAAGCCGTAGGCGATGCTCTGCTGCAGCGACAGCCCGAAGTGCGTGCGGTACAGCGTCGGCAGCCAGGTGATGATGCCGTTGGCCACCAGGTAGGAGCAGAACCACAGGCTCCAGATCACCAGCGTGCGCTTGCGATAGACGCTGCCGAACAGCTCGCGCCAGTCCGAGCGCTGCGCCTTGGGCAGCGCGCTGTGGTCGAAGGCTGGCGCCGGCAACGGGCCATGCCGGCGCTCGGCGCTGCGCTCGAGTTCGGCCACGATCGCGTCGGCCTTGGCGTAGCGTCCCTTGGACGCCAGCCAGCGCGGCGATTCGAACATGAAGAAGCGCAGCGGAATCATGATCGCCGCCGGAATCAGCCCGACCATGAACATCGCCTTCCAGCCATAGGCCGGCACCAGGAAGTAGCCGATGCCGCCGGCGGCGACCAGGCCGAGCAGGAACATCACTTCGTACAGCAGGAAAAAGCGGCCGCGCTTCTTCGAACCGATCAGTTCGTTGATGTAGGCGCTGGCCACCGGCACCTCGCCGCCGGTGCCGATGCCCTGGATGAAGCGGAACGCGATCATCGCCGCGGCGCTGCCGGCGAACAGGCAGGCCACGTCCATCGACACGAACAGCAGGATGGTGAACAGCAATACGTGCAGGCGGCCGATGCGCTCGGCCAGCCAGCCGAAGAACACCGAGCCCAGCAGTTGGCCCAGGTAGCCGGCCGACAGGATCGCGCCGATCTGTGCCGGCGACAGTTGCCATTCCTTGGTCAGCACCGGCATCGCGTAGGCGATGGCGATCACCGTGTAGCCGTCGAAGAACGTCGCGGCGCCGACGATGTTGCGCGCCCACCACACCTTGCGGGTGATCGGCAGGCGTTCGAGGCGTGCGCCGATCTCCGCCTGCGCCTCGGCGATGGACGGCGCGCGGGCGGTGGCGTTGGCGTTGGCGGTGGTGGCAGGGGCAGGGGTGGACATGAGCATCGTGGCTGCCTTTCGCAGGACAAGAGGACCCCGACGCGGGCGCCGAAGCGTCCACGCAGCGAGACGGACAGGGAAGGGCGGGCGGTGGCCCGGGCGGATCAGGTGCTGGGCGCGGTCACGGCAACGCTCCCGCTGGCCTGGATCGCGAAGGCGATGTCCTTGGCGGCCAGCAACGTGGGCTGCAGGGCGGTGTCGAGCAGTTCGGCATGGCTGGTGCGCACCGACGGCGCGGCGACGCTGATCGCGCCGAGCGGGTAGTCGTCCGCATCCAGCACCGGGACCGCCAGCACGCGCAGGCCTTCGGTCAGCATCGACTCCAGGATCACGTAGCGGTCGCGGCGGATGCAGTCGAAGGTACGTCGCATCGTGGCGATCTCCGTGGTCTGCGGACCATCCACGTCGACCCCGGTCACCCGCTTCACCTCCGCCGGCGCCAGGTGCGCCAGCATCGCCAGGCCGATCGCGGTGCGGGTGCTGGGCACCGTGGTACCGATGCGGATGTCCACGCCGAGGCGGGTGATGCCGGCGCGGACGCGTTCGATGTAGAGCACGTCGGGGCCTTGCAGGACCGCGAAGCTGGCCGCCTCGTTGACGTCGCTGACCAGCGTGCGCAGCAACGGCCGCACCACGCTGCGCAGGTCGCGGCGGGCGATGGCATGGAAGCCGAGGTCGAGCACCTTCAGCGTCAGGCGGAAGCGGCGGCTCTCCGGCACGCGATGCACGTAGCCCAGCTCGACCAGGGTGTTGAGCATGCGGAAGGTGGTGCCGGGATCGAGCCGGGCCAGGGCCGCGATCTGGCTCAGCGACAGTTCCTCGTGCTCGGACGAGAACGCCTCGAGCACGCGAAAGCCCTTGGCCAGCGACTGCACGGTACTGCGCAGCTTCTTGTCCCCGGCGGCGTCGCCGTCGTCGGGCGCGGCGCTGGCCGCGCGCTGGGAAATCGTCTTGATCATCTGCAGTTCCTGGAGGGCCCGGGGGAATCGCCAGCTTGCTCGACCCGCCCGATACTGTCGCTTGACAAGTGAATTTCGGATTGCGAAAATTATTTCGTAATTTCATGCCAAGACTCCGCCTGGGCGCTCGATGCGTCAAGTTGCGGCGCAACATGCCGCGCGAGCGATGCGTGCTGCCCGGCGCCACGCCGGTGCCGCGAAGGCGCCGAAGGCAGAGACCGCAGTGGTTGCACGGGCTTGGCGCCAGGTCGTGGCAGGTGGGCAGCGCCGCCGTCGTCCCGAGGCGCGGCCACGTCTGTCGCGCCAGGTAGACGAACGCGACCCTGCGCGGCGATGTCAGCCCTGCTGGCAGACATCGAGACGATCGCACCGATACCGTGATGCATGGCCCGAACGACCCGACAGGCGCCGCCACCGCCGGCGCAGACATGGTGGCAAGGACTCTCGTTCAAGCGCACCGCCGCCGAGGTGTCGGCGGTGCTGGTGGTGATCGGCGCGACCTACGGGTTCGTGCAGTACGTGGAGGTCAAGCCGTTGCAGCGGCAATTGGCCGAGGCGCAGGCCGCGGCATGCAAGTCGGAGGCGGCCGCATCCTCGGCGATCATGACGCTGCTGCCGGGGGAGAGCCGCGCGATCTGGAACGGGGCATTGACCGTGTCCAATCTGACGCCCAGTACGGACGCTGAGACGGCGCATCTGCGTGCGGCGCCACGTGGTGGCCCAGTGGTCGAGAAAGCCGGGCTTATGCCTGGCGACAGCCTCGAGGTGCACGCGGGCGGCAACCGCACGTACATGATCTATCTGAATCGGAACTCGGCCGAGATGATGGAGTTGTCGGTGCTGCGGCGGCCTTGACCTTCTTGTGCCGGTGTCCGCCACGGCAACCAGAATGCGGTGCCAGTGGTTCGGCGCATGCTGCTGCTCATCTGCTCTCGATTCGCCGCAGAATCTGCAGGCGCAGCAGGTAACCAGCGAGCCACCCGACCGAAGCCAGCGCCCCCAACACAGGTAATGCGATCAAGGTCAGACCAAATATCCAGCCCGCATGCTCAGGGTTGTGCGCCTCGGCACCGGCACGCCGCACCCAGACGAACAGGCACGCAAGTGCGGCCGGCACGATCCAGAACAGATGTCGTGCGCCGAAAAGCACTCCGATGACGAAACCGATGCCAATCGTCGTCAGCGCTATTGCGATCATCGTCGTCCTTGATCCTGGTCTTGGCGCGGTGCCGGGCAAGCGGGCATCCTAACGCACTGCGGCGGCATCGCGATGCTGTGCGGGACGAGGCGATCCACATGCACGCCCAGGCTGTGGCGAGGCTGGCCGACTCAAGAATTCCCAGGCAGGGCCGCCATTGAAGACAGCGGAGCCGCTTCGCCGAAGCGGCCGTCCCTCGGGGGAACGCGCATGCTGTCCTTGCCACGCCTGCTGGGCCGCCATCTGGCCAAGTTCCTGTCCAAGCCGCGTCGCCACGGCTCGCAGTTGCCGACCAGCCCGCCGCAACTGCTGTGCGCCACCCTGCGCAAGGGCGACGTGCTGCTGGTCGAGGGCAACAGCCGCTTCTCCACCGCCATCAAGTACCTGAGCCAGTCCACCTGGTCGCACGCGGCGCTGTACATCGGCGACCATGTGGCCACCGTTCCCGGCGAGGAAGCGCCGCTGTTCTGCGATGTCGACATCAATGTCGGCGTGCGCCTGGTCGGACTGAGCGAATTCGCCGGCCTGCACACGCGCATCTGCCGCCCGGTCGGGTTGAGCGCGCAGGAAATCGAGACCGTGGTGGAGTACATGGTCACCCGGGTCGGCAACAGCTACGACCTGAAGAACATCTTCGATCTGGCCCGCTACCTGATCCGCACGCCGCCGCTGCCGTCGTCGGTGAAGCGTCGCTTCCTGGAACTGGGCAGCGGCGAGCCGACCCGGGCGATCTGTTCGACGCTGCTGGCGCAGGCCTTCGGTGCGATCCGCTATCCCATCCTGCCGGAGATCGACCAGGCGCCGCCGGCCGGCGCCGACGCCGACGAGGACACGGAGATCCTGCATCCGCGCCATCACAGCCTGACGCTGCCGCGCGACTTCGACGTGTCGCCGTACTTCAATGTGGTCAAGCCGCGGCTGCAGCACGGCTTCGATTTCCATCGCCTGGTGTGGGAGCCGCCGGCCGCCGGCACGTCGCCTGCCCGTGCGCCGATGGACGCCGCCCTGGCCTGACCGGAATCGATTCCAGCCTGAAACTGTGGTGCGCGTTCATCCAGCGACACTCCTCGCGGTTCAAGTTCGAGCACGCGCTGGCCGATACCAAATTCCGCTTTCTGCCTTCCTACGCCATGAATCCCATTCAATTCCTGCGCCGCCGTATCGCCAATCTGCCCATGGCACGCAAGTTCGTCGTGCTGTGTGCGCTGATCGCCATCGGTGTGATCCTGCTGGCGGTCGCCGCCGCGCGCCTGCAGTATCTGAACCTGATCGACGCGCGCAAGCAGACCGTGAAGACCCAGGTCGACATGGGTCTGAGCGTGATGCAGCACTACGCCAATCTGGCCAAGCGCGGTGAGATGACCGAGGCGCAGGCGCAGGCGGCCGCCAAGGGCGCGCTCGCCGACATGAAGACCAATGGCGGCGTGGACTACTTCTTCATCGTCGACCCGCAGATGCGCATCGTCATGCATCCCAAGCGCGCGGTCGGCACCGACATGAGCGGCTACAAGAGCGATGCCGGGGAATACGTCTACCGCGATATCCAGACCGCGGTGCGCAGCGGCGACGGCTTCAGCTACTACACCGCGCCCAAGCCCGGCAAGTCGGTGCAGCTGCCGAAGATCAGCTACGCCGCGCTGTACCCGCAATGGAACTGGGTGCTGACGATGGGCGTGTACGCCGAGGACATCCAGGCCGAGGCGATGGGCTTCACCAAGGTGCTGACGGTGATCGGCGGCGGCCTGGTGGTGCTGGTGGTGGGCCTGTGCTGGCTGATCGCCGGCGCCATCGTCGCGCCGCTGCGCGGGGCCACGCGGACTGCCGAAGCGATCGCCTCCGGGCGCTTCGACAATCCGATCAAGGTGGAATCGCGCGACGAGACCGGGCAGCTGATGGCCAGCATGCAGCAGATGCAGACCCAGCTGCAGCGTTTCAACGGCGAGATGCAGACCCTGGTGCGGCTGCAGCAGGGCGAGGACATCAGCCACCGCATGCCGGAAGACTTCCCCGGCGACTACGGCACGCTGGCGCACGGCATGAACACCGCGCTGTTCGAGCACCTGGACGCGATCGTCGAGGCGATGGCGATCATGGACGAGTACGGCCGCGGCGACCTGCGCCGCGACATGCGCCGGCTGCCGGGGCAGCGCGCGGCGTTGCACGAGGCGCTGGACGTGGTCAAGGCCAACCTGTCGGCGGTCAACGGCGACATCGCGCGCCTGGCCGATGCGGCCGCCCGTGGCGACTTCAGCGCGCGCGGCGACGAGGCGCGCTATGAATTCGCGTTCAAGGAAATGGTCGAAGCGCTGAACCGGCTGATGCGCCAGGCCGACAGCGGCCTGGCCGACGTCGGCCGGATCATGGGCGCGATCGCCGATGGCGACCTCTCGCAGCGCGTGGACGTGCGCTACGAAGGCGCGTTCGGCAAGCTCGCCGCCGCCGCCAACCGCACCGCCGAGCAACTGACCGGCATCGTGCAGGGCATCCAGCGCGCGGTCGGCTCGATCAACACCGCCGCCAGCGAGATCGCCAGCGGCAACAGCGATCTGTCGGTGCGCACCGAGCAGCAGGCGGCCAGCCTGGAAGAGACCGCCGCCTCGATGGAAGAGTTGACCTCCACGGTCAAGCAGAACGCCGACAGCGCACGCCAGGCCAACCAATTGGTGCTGAGCACCGGCGAGGTGGCCGAGAACGGCGGCCGTGCGGTCGAGGAAGTGGTGGCGACCATGGCCTCGATCAGCGCCGCGTCGGCGCGCATCGCCGACATCATCGGCGTGATCGACGGCATCGCCTTCCAGACCAACATCCTGGCGCTCAATGCGGCGGTGGAAGCGGCGCGCGCCGGCGAACAGGGCCGCGGTTTCGCGGTGGTGGCCTCGGAAGTGCGCTCGCTGGCGCAGCGTTCGGCGGCAGCGGCCAAGGAGATCAAGACCCTGATCTCCGATTCGGTGCAGGAAGTGGAGCAGGGCTCGACCCTGGTCAACCGCGCCGGTACCACCATGACCGAGGTGGTCGCGTCGGTGAAGCGGGTGACCGACATCATGGCCGAGATCTCCGCGGCCAGCGCCGAACAGAGCGCGGGCATCGACCAGGTCAGCAAGACGGTGATGCAACTGGAC
>JBEVKG010000051.1:0-5118 GCA_040509765.1 Xanthomonas sp. | reverse complement strand
TGCGGATGTGCGCGCCGTCGACGTCGGCGTCGGTCATGATGATGATGCGGTGGTAGCGCAGCTTGTCCGGGTTGTACTCGTCGCGGCCGATGCCGGTGCCCAGCGCGGTGATCAGCGTACCGACCTGGTCGGACGCGAGCATGCGGTCGAAGCGTGCGCGCTCGACGTTGAGGATCTTGCCGCGCAGCGGCAGCACCGCCTGGTTCTTGCGGTTGCGGCCCTGCTTGGCCGAGCCGCCTGCCGAGTCGCCCTCGACGATGAACAGCTCCGACAGCGCCGGATCCTTTTCCTGGCAGTCGGCCAGCTTGCCGGGCAGGCCGGCGATATCCAGTGCGCCCTTGCGGCGGGTCAGGTCACGCGCCTTGCGCGCGGCCTCTCGGGCGCGGGCAGCATCGACGATCTTGCCGGCGATGGCCTTGGCCTCGTTGGGGTTCTCCTGCAGGAACTCCTCCAGGCGCGCACCGAAGGCGTTCTCCACCGCCGGGCGGACGTCGGAACTGACCAGCTTTTCCTTGGTCTGGCTGGAGAAGCTCGGGTCCGGCACCTTCACCGACAGCACCGCGATCATGCCCTCACGCATGTCGTCGCCGGTCAGGTTGATCTTGGCCTGCTTGGCGATGCCGTTCTGCTCGATGTAGGTGTTGAGCACCCGGGTCAACGCGCCGCGGAAACCGGCCAGGTGGGTACCGCCGTCCTTCTGCGGGATGTTGTTGGTGAAGCAGTACATCGTCTCCTGGTAGGAGTCGGTCCACTGCAGCGCCACGTCCACGGTGATGCCGTTGTGCTCGCCGGTGACCGAGATCACATTCGGGTGCAGCGGGGTCTTCAGTTGCGCCAGGTGCTCGACGAAGCTACGGATGCCGCCCTCGTAGTGGAAATCGTCGCGGCGGCCCTCGCCGCGCTCGTCGGCGAGCACGATCTTGACCCCGGAATTGAGGAAGGACAGCTCGCGTAGGCGCCGCGCCAGGATGTCGTAGTGGTACTCCACGTTGTTGTGGAAGGCCAGTACCGACGGCCAGAAGCGCACGGTGGTGCCGCGCTTGCTGGTCTCGCCCAGTTGCTTGAGCGGCGCGACGGCCGCGCCGTTGCTGAATTCCTGCTGGTAGTGGAAGCCGCCCTGGAAGACATCCAGCAGCAGCTTCTCCGACAGCGCGTTGACCACGCTGACGCCAACGCCGTGCAGGCCGCCGGACACCTTGTAGCTGTTGTCGTCGAACTTGCCGCCGGCGTGCAGCACAGTCATCACCACCTCGGCGGCGGAGACCTCGCGGCCGAGCTTGGCGCTCATCTGCGCGTGCTTGCCGACCGGGATGCCGCGGCCGTTGTCCGACACCGACACCGAGCCGTCGGCGTGGATGGTCACCGCAACGTGGTCGGCGTGCCCGGCCAGGGCTTCGTCGATCGAGTTGTCGACGACCTCGAACACCATGTGATGCAGGCCGGTGCCATCGTGGACGTCGCCGATGTACATGCCAGGCCGCTTGCGGACAGCCTCCAGGCCTTCCAGGGCGGTGATGCTGTTGGCGTCGTAATTGCCGTTGCTTGCCGGGGTGTTCTGTTCGTCGGTCATTGCGCGTGCCGTAGGCTCCACGAGGCGGCGAAGACAGGCCGGGGCCGGTTCGCGCCGCTGGATAGGGGATTGGTGGAAATTATAGCAGCCCGGGGGGCTGCGCCCCGTGGCACGCTACGAGGCGGCCAGGATGCGGCCATGTTCCACGTGGAACCGCGCAATCGGCAAGCCCGCATCGGCCAGCGCCTGCGGGGTTTCGGTGGCGGTGACGAAGACTTGCGCCGGACCCGCGCGCAGCCGTTCCAAAACCCGCCCCTGATGATGGCGGTCCAGTTCCGAGGCCAGATCGTCCAGGGCGATCACCGGCCACTCGCCGCGTTGCTCGGCGTAGTCCTCGGCCTGCGCCAGCAGGCAGGCCAGGGCGGTGAGCTTGGCCTGGCCGCGGGAGAGGGCGTCGCGGCCGGGGATTTCGGCGAAGCTGAGGTTCCAATCCGCGCGGTGCGGCCCGGCCGAGGTGTAGCCCAGTTGCCGGTCGCGCTCGCGGTTGAGCAGCAGCGCGTCGGCCAGCGAGACCTCCTGCCGGCGCCAGCCGGGCGCGAACTGCAGGTGCGCGATCCCGAGCGCCGGCGCCAGCGCCGGGGCGAGGGCGAGCAGGCGCTGCAGCAACCGGTCCAGGTAGTCCTGGCGCCGCGAGGTCAGCGGCTCGCCGGATTCCGCCAGTTCGTGATCCCAGGCGTCGAGCGCCGCGCCGCTGCCGCCGCTCTTGAGCAAGGCGTTGCGCTGCTTGAGCGCTCGCGCATAGCGCCGCCACAGCGCCAGGAAGTCAGGTTCCACGTGGAACAAGCCCCAATCGACGAAGCGACGTCGCGGCTCACCGCCACCACTGACCAGCACATGGCTGCCCGGTTCGAAGGTAACCACCGCCAACGCCGCGCAGAGCGTGCCGAGATGCGCGACGTCCTGGCCATCGAGACGACCCCGCCATTCCTGGCCACTGTGGCGCAGCCCGGCGCGGCGACGGCGCGGCGTGTCGGCGTCGCCCGCCTGCTCCTGCCATTCGACGAAGACGTCCAGCGCTTCCTGGCCCTGGCTGACCAATCCATCGCGCACGCGGCCACGGAAGCTGCGGCCGTAGGCCATCAGGTGCATGGCCTCGAGGACCGTGGTCTTGCCGGCGCCGTTGTCGCCGGTGATCAGGTTCAGCCCGGGCGCGGGCGCCAGTTCGAGCGTCGCGAACCGGCGCAGGTGATGGAAATCGAGGCGGGAGACGTACATGCGGGATAGGGCGAGGGCGCTCGCACCGGGCGCACGCAGATCGGGGTGGGGGCAGGGCCGCAGCATACCCAAAACGGCTGTCGGGCGTTGGGCGGGGCGCCACGGCAGGGGCACACCCCGCCGTGTGGCGGTCGCGCGGCCTCCTGAACAGCTGAGATGGCGCGCTGACCGTACGCAGCAGCGTTGGGCTGCGTCAGAACGCAAACCGAGCATGCAAAAACAGGGCGCGAAGCGCTGTCTCCCAGTGCATGGACAACGGGCCACGCCTGGCGTCTCCGCCGGTCGGTTTTTCACTGAGGCTGACGCAGCGGCTGGCCTGGCGGCGTATCCGGCGGCCATACCGCCGCACACCCGACGGATCCGCGTCATCCGTCATTTGCGGACAGCAATCCGGCCGCATGCGGCGGGTTCGCTGTTCTTTTCAAGCCAGAAAAAGAAAACCCGGCACAAAGGCCGGGTCGCTTTTCGCACGTGTTGCACGTGGAACACGACGCGGGAACGTCAGAGACGCAACGGCATCACCACGTGACGCGAGCGGGCGCTGCTGGCCTCACGCACCAGCGCGGACGAGTTGGCGTCGCGCAGCTGGATCACCACGAACTCCTCGCGCAGTGCGGAGAGGGCGTCGAGCAGGTAGTTCACGTTGAAGCCGATCGCCAGGTCGCTGACCTTGGTGTCCGCTTCGACCTCTTCCTGCGCTTCTTCCTGTTCCGGGTTGTGCGCGCTGATCTTCAGCTGGCCCGGCGAGACTTCCACGCGCACGCCGCGATACTTCTCGTTGGACAGGATCGCCGCACGCTGCAGGGCCGCGCGCAGGATCTCGCGATCCAGCTTGACCTCGCGGTCGGCACCGATCGGGATCACCGCTTCGTAATCGGGGAAACGGCCGTCGATCAGCTTGGAGGTGAAGGTGACATCGTCGCGCTTGACCCGCACGTGCGCGCGGCCGACTTCCAGCTCGACTTCGCGCTCGCCACCTTCCAGCAGGCGCTGCAGCTCGGTCACGCCCTTGCGCGGCACGATGATCTGGCGCTTGGCACCGCCGGCGTTCTCCAGCTCGGTCTCGCACAGCGCCAGACGATGGCCGTCGGTGGCCACGCAGCGCAGGGTCTGGTCGCGCAGGTCGAACAGCAGGCCGTTGAGGTAGTAGCGCACGTCCTGCTGCGCCATCGCGAACGCGGTGCGCTCGATCAGTTCCTTCAACGCCGCCTCCGGCACCACCACGCGCTCAGTGGCTTCCACTTCATCGACGGACGGGAAGTCGTTGGCGGGCAGCGTGGCCAGGGTGAAGCGGCTGCGGCCGGCCTGCACGGTGATCTTGTCGCCGGACTGGGAGACGGTGACCTTGCTGCCGTCAGGCAGGGCACGCACGATCTCGAACAGCTTGCGCGCCGGGATCGTGGTTTCGCCGTCCTGGGCATCGTCGACCGCAATGCGCGAGACCATTTCCACTTCCAGATCGGTACCGGTCAGCGACAGCTGGCCGCCCTGCACCTGCACCAGGAAGTTGGCCAGAACCGGCAAGGTCTGGCGGCGTTCGACCACATTGACGACTTGCGCCAATGGCTTGAGGAAGGCTTCGCGCTGCAGTGTGAAACGCATGTGGTTCCGTGCCCCTATGCTTTAAAAGATGTGGAATAAATCAAAAGCTTGGTGGTGATGGTAGAGCCAAATTCGGTGCAAATGTAGCTCAAGCCACTGAAAACAAAAGATTTTTCACGCCCCCAATCCCGTGTACTACTGTCCCGGAACTGGTGGGGAAACCTGTGGATAGTTTTGCCGTCGCCGCCGCGTCGCACTTTATCCACAGTTTCTCCCGGATTTGTCGCGAAGTCATGCACCGATTTATACCTGGTCCTGCGGGAACGGCCTGGCGCATCGCCGAGCCGCGACTCGGCCTGTCCCCTCGTTGCGCTCCCGGCTCACTCGCTGAGCTTGCGGATCAGCTTGTCCCAGTCCTCGCGCAGCTTGCCGTCGGTTTCCATCAGGTGCTTGATCTGCCGGCAGGCGTGCAACACCGTGGTGTGGTCGCGCCCGGCGAACGCATCGCCGATCTCCGGCAGGCTGTGTTCGGTCAATTCCTTGGTCAGCGCCATCGCCACCTGCCGCGGCCGCGCCAGCGAGCGGGTGCGGCGCTTGGACAGCAGATCCTTGATCTGCAGGCCGTAGTAGTCGGCCACGGTCTTCTGGATGTTGGGGATGCCGATCGCCTGCTGCTGCGCGCGCAGCAGGTCGCGCAGGGTCTCCTGGGCGAACTCGGTGGTGATCGCGCGGCCGGTGAAGTTGGCGCGCGCCGCCAGCGTGTTGAGCGCGCCTTCCAGGTCGCGCACGTT
>JBEVKG010000050.1:0-16102 GCA_040509765.1 Xanthomonas sp. | reverse complement strand
TCGCCTCGCGCCAGCCCGCCGATTACCAGGTGCCCGGCCGCAACGCCTGCGGCCAGGCGGCGGTGCGCAGCGGCGGTTGCCGCGCGCTGATCACCCTGCAGGGGCGCAGCCTGGGGGTGATGGGCGTGCGCGACGCCGCCGGCCACCAGGGCAGCATCGACGGCCGCGGCGATTTGCCGATGCTCGGCGGCAGCGACAGCTGGTGGCAGTTCGCGCGCAGCGCCAAGGCCGCCGGCCAGACCCAGAACGCGCCCGACCTGATCCGCGCGCAGGACGTCGCCGATCTGCAGCTCTACCACCTCAACCTGCTCGACGCGCCGTACTTCCACCTGTTCGTGCACGGCGGCGACGGCGTCACCGTGTGGGGCGTGCGGGTCCGGGCGCCGGCCGACAGCCCCAACACCGACGGCCTGGATCTGGACAGCGTGCGCAACGCCACCCTGGCCGACAACGACGTGATGGCCGGTGACGACGGCGTCGCGATCAAGACCAGCGCCGCGCGCTCGGCCGACATCACCGTGCGCGACTCGCGCTTCTATGGCACCCACGGCATCTCCATCGGCAGCGAGGTGATGTACGGCGTCGGCAACGTGCTGGTGGACGGCAACCGTCTGGTCGGCCACGACGCCGACGGCATCGTCGCCACCGACAACAACGGCCTGCGCATCAAGACGGGCCTGTCCAAGGGCGGGCCGGTGCGCGACGTGCTCTACCGCAACACCTGCCTGTTCGGCGTGGCAAAACCCCTGGTGATCACGCCGCTGTACGGCCACGACCACGGCGGCAGCCGCAGCGGCAGCGTGCCGACCTTCGCCGGGATCGTGGTCGATGGCCTGCGCGCGCAGGACACGCCGGTGGGCAAGGGCAGCACGGTGCAGGGCGACAGCGCCGCGACGCCGCTGGACCTGGTGCTGGCGCACGTGGCCGCCGATGTCACCGCCCTGCATGCCAGCAACGCGCGCATCGGCGTGGACCAGTCCAGCCTGCAGTTGAGCCAGGACAGCAATGCTGTCGCCATCTACGCGACCACGCTTGCCGGGTCGGTCCCGGCCTGCGCCAGGCCGCCGGTGTTTCCCGCGCTGTAACCCGCGCGTCACGCCGGCGGCGATTCCGGCACGCGCTCGCAGGTGTCGCGAAGCCGTTGCTACCTGGTGGCCGCGGCGGTGCCGGCCGCCGCGCGCGGCCAGCGTGCGCGTGTAACGCCGATCGTCCCGGGGCGCACGGTCGCTCGTTCTCGTCTCCCGCCGTTGCGCGCCGCGCACTTGATCCGGATCAATGCCCGCGCGCCGGCCGGCGCGCACAGTGCACGCGTCCTCCAAGCGAGCCGCGATCATGGCGTTCACTGTTGCAGTCCTGAAGGAAGAACAGGCCGGGGAGCGCCGCGTGGCGATGGTGCCCGCGGTGCTGCAGAAGCTGGCCAAGCTGGGCGGGCAACTGCGCCTGCAGGCCGGCGCCGGCAGCGGCGCGCGGCTGCCGGATGCGGCCTATGCCGGCGCCACTGTGCTCGACGATGCGCAGGAGGTGGTGGCCGGCGCGGACCTGCTGCTGGCGGTGCAGGCGCCATCGCTGCGCACGGTGGCGGCGCTGCGTCCGGGCAGCACGCTGATCGGGATGCTGTACCCGGCGAAGGTGCCGGGCCTGCTGGAACTGCTGTGCGAACGCCGCATCACCGCTTTCGCGATGGAGACGGTGCCGCGCATCAGCCGTGCGCAGGCGCTGGACGTGCTGTCCAGCCAGGCCGCACTGGCCGGCTACTACGCACCGTTGCTCGGTGCCGTGCACCTGCCGCGGATCCTGCCGATGATGACCACCGCGGTCGGCTCCCTGCGCGCCGCGCGCGTGCTGGTGATGGGCCTGGGGGTGGCCGGCCTGCAGGCGCTGGCCACCGCGCACCGGCTCGGCGCGATCACCGAAGGCTACGACGTGCGTCCGGAAACCCGCGAGCAGGCGCAGTCGGTCGGCGCACGCTTCGTCGACACCGGCATCGACGCGCGCGGCGAAGGTGGCTATGCGCGCGAACTGAGTGCCGAGGAACGGGCCAAGGCCGCGGCGGTGCTGACCCAGCACATCCAGCAGGCCGACCTGATCGTCACCACCGCCAATGTGCCCGGGCGCACCGCGCCGATCCTGATCGACCGCCAGCAGAT
Organism: Xanthomonas sp.; assembly: GCA_040509765.1. GTDB lineage: Bacteria > Pseudomonadota > Gammaproteobacteria > Xanthomonadales > Xanthomonadaceae > Xanthomonas_A. The sequence goes on along the minus strand of JBEVKG010000050.1, from coordinate 13,955 downwards.
CGCCGGCATGAAGCCCGGCGCGGTGATCGTGGATCTTGCCGCCGACAGCGGCGGCAACTGCGAAGGCTGCGTGCCGGGGCAGACCGTGGAAGTCGGACCGGTCACCCTGATCGCCCCGCGCAACGTGCCCTCGGCGCTGGCCCAGCACGCCAGCGAGCTGTACGCCAAGAACCTGCTGGGCCTGCTCGACCTGCTGGTGCGCGACGGCGCACTGGCGCCGGATTTCGACGATGCGGTCGTCGCCGGCACCGCGCTCACCCATGACGGCCGCCTCTGCCACCCGCCGCTGCAGGCCGCCGCGACCGTTCCCGCCAAGGAGTCCTGAGTCATGTCCCTCGATCTGTCGATGAGCTGGTTGATCGCGTTGTACGTGTTCATGCTGGCCGCGTTCACCGGCTACGAAGTGATCGGCAAGGTGCCGTCGATCCTGCACACGCCGCTGATGTCCGGTTCCAACTTCGTCCACGGCATCGTCGTGGTCGGCGCGATGCACGCGCTGTTCAACGCCGACACCCTCGCCGGTCAGGCGATCGGTTTCGTCGGCGTGTTGCTGGGCGCCGGCAATGCCGCCGGCGGCTACGTGGTCACCGACCGCATGCTGGCGATGTTCAAGCCCAGCGTCGCGCCGGCCGCGAAGGAGTAGCGCCATGCTCTCGCTCCTGGTGGAACTGAGCGGATTCGCCGCCGCGTTGCTGTTCATCCTCGGCCTCAAGCGCATGTCCTCGCCGGTGACCGCGTTGCGCGGCATCGTCCTGGCCGGCATCGGCATGCTGATCGCCGTCGCCGCCGCGTTCGGCTATCTGGCCGATCTGCAGCCGAGTGCGCAGCCGCATGCGCTGACCAATCTCGCCCTGGCGCTGCTGGCGCTGGCGCTCGGCGGCGCCTGGGCCTGGCGCAGCGGGCGCAAGGTGGCGGTGACCGCGATGCCGCAGATGGTGGCGCTGTACAACGGCATGGGCGGCGGCGCCGCGGCCGCGGTGGCGGCGGTCGCGCTGACCGCGCGGCAGCCGCAGCACGGCGGCCTGCATCTGGCGGTGACCGTGCTCGGCGCGTTGATCGGATCGATCTCGCTGTCCGGTTCGGTGATCGCCTGGGCCAAGCTCGACGGCCGCATCAACAACGCCTGGCGCTTCAAGGGCCAGAGCGTGTTCAACGCCGCCGTGTTCCTCTGCGCGCTAGTGCTCGGCGGCCTGGTGGTCGCGCAGATCGCCGGCGGCGGGGCCGCATCGGCGTTCTTCGTCGCCGCGCTGTGCTTCGGCGTGCTGATGACGCTGCCGATCGGCGGCGCCGACATGCCGGTGGTGATCTCCTTGTACAACGCCTTCACCGGGCTGGCGGTGGGCCTGGAAGGCTTCGCCCTGCAGAACCCGGCGCTGATGATCGCCGGCATGGTGGTCGGCTCCGCCGGCACCTTGCTGACCGTGCTGATGGCCAAGGCGATGAACCGTTCGCTGGGCAACGTGCTGTTCAGCAATTTCGGCGACGGCGCCGCGGCCGCGCAGGGCGACGTGCAGGGCCGCATGAGCGCGGTCGAGCCGGGCGATGCGGCGACGTCGATGCGCTACGCCTCCAGCGTGATCATCGTGCCCGGCTACGGCCTGGCCGTGGCGCAGGCACAGGGGCGGCTGTACGAACTGGTGAAGCTGCTGCAGGCCGCCGGCGTCGACGTGAAGTTCGCCATCCATCCGGTCGCCGGGCGCATGCCCGGACACATGAACGTGCTGCTCGCCGAAGCCGGCGTGCCCTACGACCTGATCTACGACATGGAGGACATCAACGACAGCTTCGCCAGCACCGACGTGGCGCTGGTGATCGGCGCCAACGACGTAGTCAACCCGGCTGCGCGCACCGACAAGGCCTCGCCGATCTACGGCATGCCGATCCTCAACGCCGACCAGGCGCATCAGGTCTACGTGATCAAGCGCGGCCAGGGCAAGGGCTACGCCGGGGTGGAGAACCTGCTGTTCTACGGCGACAACTGCGACATGGTCTACGGCGACGCCGCCGCGGTGCTCAACCGCATGGTGCAGGCGGTCAAGGAACTGGCCGCCTGACCCAACCGATTCCCTCGCCGGCGCGAGGCGCCCGGCGCTTTCCGACCTTACCCGAGGACATCACCATGACCTACGCGACCCGCAATCCCTATACCGGCGAATTGCTCGCCAGCTTTCCCGAGGCCACCGATGCGCAGGTGCTGGACGCGATCGGCGCCGCCGACGCCGCGTTCCAGCACTGGAAGCAGACCTCCTTCGCCGAACGCGCCAAGGTGCTGCAGGCCGCGGCGCGGCTGCTGCGCGCCAACACCCGCGAGTACGCGCGTCTGCTGACGCTGGAGATGGGCAAGCTGATCGGCGAGGCCGAAGCCGAGGTGCGGCTGTCGGCGGACATCTTCGCGTACTACGCGGTCAACGCCGAACGTCTGCTGGCGCCCGAGCACCTGCCGGTGGCCGATCCGGCCGAGGGCAGGGCGATGGTGGTGCACGAGCCGCTGGGCGTGCTGCTGGCGATCGAGCCGTGGAACTTCCCGTACTACCAGATCGCGCGGATCATCGCCCCGCAACTGTCGGCCGGCAACACGGTGCTGCTCAAGCACGCCTCCAACGTGCCGCAGTGCGCGGCCAAGTTCGAGGCGCTGATGGCCGAGGCCGGGCTGCCGGCCGGGGCCTTCGCCAATCTCTACGCCACCCGCGGCCAGGTGGAGACCATCCTCAACGACCCGCGCGTGCACGGCGTCGCGCTCACCGGGTCGGAAGGCGCCGGCGCCATCGTCGCCGCACAGGCGGCCAAGGCGCTGAAGAAGTCGACCATGGAGCTGGGCGGTGCCGATGCCTTCGTGGTGCTGGACGATGCGCCGCTGGAGAAGACGGTGAAGTGGGCGGTGTTCGGCCGCCACTGGAACGGCGGCCAGGTCTGCGTGTCGTCCAAGCGCATGATCGTGGTGCAGGAGCTGTACGCGGAGTTCCTGCGCCGCTACAGCGACGGCGTGGCCGCGTTGAAGGCCGGCGATCCGATGGATCCGGCGACCACGCTGGCGCCGTTGTCCTCGCAAGGCGCGGCCGACGACCTGAAGCGGCAGATCGCCGAGGCGGTCAGGCATGGCGCCACCGCGACCGAGGTCGGACCGCCGGTGCCGGTGCAGGGCGCGTTCGTGCAGCCGACCCTTCTCACCGACGTCGCCCCGGACAACCCGGCCTACCACCAGGAATTCTTCGGCCCGGTGTCGATGCTGTTCCGCGCCAGGGACGAGGACGACGCGGTGCGCATCGCCAACGATTCGCCGTTCGGCCTGGGCGGCTCGGTGTTCACCGGCGACGATGCGCGCGGCGTGGCGGTGGCCAGGCGCATCTCCACCGGGATGGTGTTCGTCAACCACCCGACCATGGTCAAGGCCGACCTGCCGTTCGGCGGCGTGCGCCGGTCCGGCTACGGGCGCGAACTGATCGGGCTGGGCATCAAGGAATTCGTCAATCACAAGCTGATCGACGTGGTCGACATCGACGCGCCGTTCTGAGTCGGTCGCCATGCCGAGGCCAGGCCGTCGGGGGCAACCCCGGCGGCTTTTTTGTGCCGGCGCCACGCCCGAGGCCACGGCGTACGCCCGGCGGCGGCCGGCAGCATATGCTGCGGGCGCACTTGACCTGGAGCAAAGTTCTTTTGTTTCATGGCGTTATTGGTATAAATTCATCTTGAATCTGGTAGTCTGCCGGCATGATCCGACGCTCGCTGATTTGCCTGCTCACGCTTGGCCTGGTCGCATGCGCGACCCAGCCCAAGGCGCCCCCGTCGCCGCCGCAGGCCAGCGCGCCGCCGCCTGCGCCGCGTCCGGCACCGCCGGTCGAGGCCGCGCCGGAGGTGGTGCAGGCCGCGCCGGTGGACCTGACTCCGGTGCCGTTCGAGACCGCCCGTGCCAACTTCGTCCGCGATACCGCGGCCCGGTACGGGATGGAGCCGGCGCAGATCGAGGCGACCCTGGCGCAGGCGCAGTTCAAGGATGCGATCGTGGCGGCGATGTCGCGCCCGGCCGAGCGGGTCAAGCCGTGGAGCGAATACCGGCCGATGTTCATCAGCCAGGCGCGGATCGACGGCGGCCGCGCGTTCCTGGCCACGCATCGCGACGAACTGCAGCGGGTACAGGCGCGCACCGGCGTGCCGGCCGAGGTCATCGTGGCGATCATCGGCGTGGAGACCAGCTACGGCAAGAACGCCGGCTCCTACCGCGTGCTGGACGCGCTGTACACGCTGGCGTTCCGCTATCCGCGCAGCGGCGACCCGGCCAAGCTCGAGCGCGAGGTGCGCCGCGAACTGTTCTTCCGCGATGAACTCGGCCAGTTGTTCGCGCTGGGGCGCGAGGAGAACCTGGACATCACCAGCCTGATCGGCAGCTATGCCGGCGCGATGGGCCTGGGCCAGTTCATGCCGTCCAGCTACCGCCAGTTCGCGGTCGACGGCGATGGCGACGGCAAGCGCAATCTGTTCACCGACTACGACGACGCGTTCTCGTCCATCGCCAACTACTTCGTCAAGAAGGGCGGCTGGGTGCGCGACGGCGTGGTCGCGGTGCCGGCGACGCTGCGTCCGGGCGCCGAGGAGTTCAATCCCAGCGACTGGACCCCGGTGTACACCCTGGCCGACCTGGCCGCGCGCGGCTACACGCCGACCGCGCCGGTCCCGGCAGGGGCCACCGCCACCCCGATCACGCTCGACGGCAGCGCCGGCAAGCAGTACTGGCTGGGCTTCCAGAACTACTACGCGATCACCCGCTACAACAATTCCAAGATGTACGCGATGGCCGTCTACCAACTGTCCCAGGCCATCGCCGGCAAGGAGTTACCCCCGGCATGAACCAGAACGCGCTGCTCCGGATCGCTCCCGTCGTCGCTGTGCTGGCGCTGGCCGCCTGCAGCAGCGCCCCGAAGAAGACCGCCGGCGGCGCCGGGCCCGGCATCCGGGTCGAGGGCAAGGGGCCGGCGCATGTCGCCACCGGCTGCCCGTCGACCTCGCCCTACGCGCCGGCCAAGGAAGACCCGTCCAAGCGCGGCAACTACACCGCCGGCGGGCTGTATGCGCCCGGCGTGCGCGACACCACCCCGGACTACGTGCCCAACGTCGCCTGCATCCCCGAGCCGCTGGTCACCGACGAGCCGCGTTCGGCGATCGGCAATCGCTCGCCGTACATGGTGCTGGGCCGCGAGTACGTGGTCATCGACGATCCGCACAGCTACGTCGAGCGCGGCACCGCCTCGTACTACGGCAGCAAGTTCCATGGCCGGCTGACCTCCAACCGCGAGGTCTACGACATGTATGCGTTCACCGCCGCGCACAAGACCCTGCCGCTGCCCAGCTTCGCCCTGGTCACCAATCTGGACAACGGCGAATCGGTGGTGGTGCGGATCAACGACCGCGGCCCGTTCCACGACGACCGGCTGATCGACCTGAGCTACGCGGCGGCGGTCAAGCTCGGCATCACCGGCAAGGGCACCGGCCGCGTGGAAGTGCGCGGACTGACCCCGGCCGACAACGGCGACCTGCTGGCGCGGCGCAGCCCCGGCCGGCGCCCGGCGACGCTGCTGGCCAGCGCGTCCAGCGCGTCCACCGCGGCCGGTCCCCGCGATCCCGCGGCGGTGCGGCGCGCGGCGGACATGGATAACTTGGTCAAGACCCTGCCGGCGAAGTCGGCCGGATCGGCCGGCGGCACGGTGGCGAGCGCCGCGACCGTGCCGGCGCGCGCCGTCCCGGCCGCGGCCACGGCACCCACCGCCGCGGTGGCCGCGGCCACGGCCGCGGCGCTGCCGGAAGGCGAGCGCTGGCGTTACCGCGTCCAGGACGCGCCGGGCCGGGTCGGCGATGCCGACCGCTTCGATGCCTGGATGAAGTCGCGCGGCGTGCGGGTGGCCACCGGCAAGCCGGCCACGCCGGCGCCCAGCGTGGCCGCGGCGACTGCGCCGGCACGCGGATCCCGCACCGCCGCGAGCGCGACGCCCACTGCCACGCCTGCGAGCGCCACGGCCGCGCAGCGCGTCGTCGCGGCGACGCCGGCCGCGCCCCCCGCACCGGTCGCCACCGCCGCGTCGCGTGCCGAGGCCGACAGCACGCGCGGTCCGCTCGGCATCCTGCTGCAGGTGGCCAGCTTCGCCAGCCGCGAGAACGCCAACCGCGCGCTGTCGCAGCTGGCCTCGGCCGGCATCGTCGGTGCCAGCATCAGCGACATCGTTTCCGGTGGCCGGACCCTGTGGCGGCTGCGGGTGGCGGCCGAGGACCATGGCCGCGCCGCGGAACTGGCCACCCGCATCGCCGGCCTCGGCTTCGGCCGGCCGCAGATCGTCAAGGATTGAGGCGGCGCGCCCGCCACAGCGGGCCTGCGGCGCGCCGATGGCTTAACGCCGGTTCGCGCGCGCGTCCGCGCCGCGCCTGCCCGGGCGCCGGCTCGGCCTACAATGTCGCGTTTTCCATCGGCCTGTGGGCCTGCCAGGAGTCGTTTTAGATGAAATTCCGCTTCGCCGTCGCTGCCGTGGCCACGTTCGCCGTCGGCCTGGTTTCCGCGCAGACGCCCGGCCCGGTCCCGGCGCCGCCGGCCGCTGCCGCTGCCGCTCCGGCCGCCGTGGCGATCCCGCCCGCGCCCAAGCCGGCCGTCTCTAAGTCCTGGGTGCTGATGGATTACGCCACCGGCCAGGTGCTGGCCGGCGAGAACGAGCACATGCGCGTGGCCCCGGCCAGCATCACCAAGGTGATGACCTCGTACGTGATCGCGGCCGAACTGAAGCAGGGCAAGATCACCCGCGACGACCAGGTCATGCTCAGCGAGCGCGCCTGGCGCGAGGGCGGCGCCGGCACCGACGGCAGCTACAGCGGTTTCCCGGTCAACAAGACCGCGCGCCTGGAAGACATGGAAAAGGGCATGGCGGTGCAGTCCGGCAACGACGCGGCGATCGCGCTGGCCGAACATACCGCCGGCAGCGAAGAGGCGTTCGCGTCGCTGATGAACAATTACGCGGCCAAGATCGGCATGACCGGCTCGCATTTCGTCAACGCCCACGGCCTGTCGGCCGAAGGCCACTACACCACCGCCTACGATCTGGCGCTGCTCGGCCGGGCGATGGTGCGCGACTATCCGGAAACCTACGCCTACAACAAGATCAAGGAATTCCGCGTCGGCGACATCACCCAGCCGAACCGCAACCTGTTGCTGTGGCGCGACCCCAGCGTGGACGGCATCAAGACCGGCCACACCTCCGAGGCCGGCTACTGCCTGCTCAGCTCGGCCAAGCGCGGCGACCAGCGCCTGATCGCGGTGGTGATGGGCGACAGCTCCGAGAAGCAGCGGGCCGAGGACAGCCTGGCGCTGCTGAACTGGGGCTTCCGCTTCTTCGAGACCCACAGCCTGTACGAGCCGGGCAAGCAGGTCGCGCAGCAGCGCGTGTGGAAGGGCACCGAGAAGCAGGTGCTGCTGGGCGTGGCGCAGCCGCTGCTGGTCAGCGTGCCGCGCGGCCGCTACAACGAACTGAAGCCGTCGATCGAAGTGCCCAAGACCCTCGAGGCGCCGATCAAGCAGGGCCAGGCGATCGGCATGGTCAAGGTGACCCTGGACGGCAAGGTGGTGGCGCAGGCCCCGCTGGTGGCGCTGAAAGCGGTCGACGAGGCCGGCTTCTTCAAGCGTCTGTGGGACAGCTTCTGGATGTGGTGGGAATCGGAGTAAGTTCCTCGCGAAAAAGCCGGCGGATGCCGGCTTTTTCTTTGGGAATCGGGAATCGGGAATGGGGAATGGGTAATGGGTAATGGGTAAAGCGGTGTACTGCGACCTGACGGTCTGGTGGGGAGATCGGAAGCCCGCTTTTGCCATTCCCCATTCCCCATTCCCCATTCCCAGCCTCAAAGCTTCCGACTGACCGTGAAGCTCCCGAACACCGGCGTCTGCCGCTGCAGGTCGAACTCGCGGGTGCGCCAGTAGCGGGCGAGCGCGAACTTCCATTTGCCGCGCATCACCGCCAGGCCGATGCCGGCGTCGCCGACGAAGGGGCGCTTCTTCACGCTGTGGCTGTCGCGGAAGGTGTTGCCGTCCAGGGTGATGTCGCGCAGCACCCAGCGGCCGTCGCTGGTCACGAACAGGTGCGCCGACCAGCCGCTGCCGATGCTGCCGGCCGGCGGGGCGACGTTCTCGCCGGCGGGGCGCAGCGGCGAACTGCCGAAATCGTCCGGCAGCTTCCAGCCCAGGCGCAGTTCCATGCCGGCATTGGCGTGGGTATCCAGCGTGCCGAGCGCGCCGCCCCAGTGGCTGATCGCGTCCCAGCCCCAGCCGTCGCGGCTGCCCTCGCCGGACCAGCGGCGCAGGCGTTCGTGCAGCACGCGGAACACCGGCTCGTCGTGCAATTGGTTGTCCCAGCCCTGGAACTTGGCGTCGCCGAGCACCTCGTGCACCGCATCCTGCACCTGCTTGCCCTGCGCCGCAGGGCCGATCAGGCCCAGGGTCAGTTGCGTGGTGCGCAGGCGGTCGTCGTTGCGCGCGTTGTAGCCGATGTTCATCAGCAACAGGCCGGCGTAGGGGCGATCGTCCTCGATCAGGTCGCGGCGGGTCTTGTCGGTGGGGGTGAACAGGGCCTGCCCGATCGCGAAGGTCATGTTGCGCTGGGTGAAGTTGCTGCTCGGCTGCAGCCAGGTCAGGTAGCGATTCACCGCCCGTGCCAGCCGTGGCAGGCAGGGGTCGTCGCTGTAGTCGCGCAGGTTCGGCGAGACCAGGATCAGGCCGAAACCATTGGTATAGCCCTGGTCCTGGCCGGCACCGCCGAACAGGTCGTTGTCGACGCGGAAGTTGACCGTGGGTGCGGTCGCTTCCAGGGTGTCGCGTGGGCATTGCCCGGTGGCGGTTGCGGCGGTGGGCGCGGCGGCGAGGGCGAGGGCGGCAGCCAGCGGAAGAAGCGGGCGGGATGACGGCATAAGCGGCGTCTCTGGTCGGAAAAGGAGTGAGCGGCGATGTCCGCCTGCAGGCAGTCGATGCCGGCGACACCCCGGACCATGAACGCAGCCCGTGCGGTGAAGGATAGGCAAAAGCGCCGTAGCGGACAAATTCGTCCGTTTGGGTTTGTGTGTCCCATTTGCCCTCTTGCCGCGTGAAGGCAGTGCTGCGCAATGCCGCGCAGGCAGCCCATTTCGGCAGCGTGGCTACGGCACGCCGGTGCCTGGCACGCGGTCGGATCTGCGCGCCGTGCGTCGCCCAGGCTCCTGGCCGCTGCCTGTCCACCCCGGCGCGGCCTTGGGTTTGCCCGGTGCCGGCCCGATAATGCGGCAATGGACATCACATCCGACAATCCCGATCACGGTTTCCAGTTTCCCGGCGTGTTCGAACTCAGTGCCATGGGCACCGCCAACACCGGCCTGGAGTCCGAGCTGCCGCGCCTGCTCGCCGCTGCCGGCGCGGAAGTGATGGACGAGCGCATCAGCTGGAAGCATTCGTCCAACGGCAAGTACGTGTCGGTGCGCATCGCCTTCCGTGCCGTGGACCGCGCCCAGTACGACGCCGCGCATCAGGCGCTGCGCGAACACCCGGAAGTGAAGTGGACGCTGTAGCCGGGGACGCACCGCTGGCGCCAGCGCCGGTGCTGCCGCCGTGCCGGGTCCGCCAGCTCGGCCGCCAGCCCTACACGCCGGTGTGGCGGGCGATGCAGCGCTTCACTGACGCGCGCGATGCGGCCACCCCCGACGAGCTGTGGGTGGTCGAACACGACCCGGTGTTCACCCTGGGCCAGGCCGGCAAGCCGGAACACGTGCTGGCGCCCGGCGACATCCCAGTGCTGCAGGTCGATCGCGGCGGCCAGGTCACCTATCACGGCCCCGGCCAGTTGGTGGTGTATCCGCTGCTGGACCTGCGCCGGCTGCACATCGGCGTGCGCGACTACGTGTGCCGGATCGAACAGGCCATCATCGACACCCTCGACGAATGGAACATCCTCGGCCAGCGCCGCGAGGGCGCGCCGGGCGTCTACGTCGGCGGGGCGAAGGTCGCCGCGCTCGGTATCCGCGTGCGCCGCGGCTGCACCTTCCACGGCCTGTCGTTCAACGTGGCGATGGACCTGGAGCCGTTCCACCGGATCAATCCCTGCGGCTATCAGGGCCTGCAGGTGACCGCGGTGCTAGACTTGGGCGGTCCCTCCGGCATGCAGGCGGTCACTCCGGTCCTGCTGGCCCAACTGGCGCGCCAGTTCGGGCTGACCCTGCAGCCGCTCGACGCCTTGCCCGATCTCTCGCTCACGCACGCGGCCTGACCGCCTGCCCGCCGACCACACCATGACCCAGCCCAGCGCACGCTCCATTCCCTTGCAGGTCCTTTCCGGCGACAGCGCGCCCGCGCCGCTGCAGACCGGCGTCAAGCAGTTGGGCGGCGACAAGATCGCGCGCTCGCCGGTGCAGTTCGCCGACGCGCCGGTGCTGCGCAAGCCCTCGTGGATCCGCGTGCGCATTCCCTCCGGCAATGCGGTGCAGAACCTCCAGGCCAAGCTGCGCGAGAACCGCCTGGTCACCGTCTGCGAAGAGGCCAGCTGCCCGAACATCCACGAGTGCTTCGGCCACGGCACCGCCACCTTCATGATCCTCGGCGTGGTCTGCACCCGGCGCTGCTCGTTCTGCGACGTCGCGCACGGCCGGCCCAAGCCGCCGGACGCCGGCGAACCGGCCAGCCTGGCGCAGACCGTGGCCGACATGGGCCTGAAGTACGTGGTGGTGACCAGCGTCGATCGCGACGACCTGCGCGACGGCGGCGCCCAGCATTTCGCCGACTGCATCGGCGCGATCCGCGTCGCCGCGCCGACCACCCGCATCGAGATCCTGACCCCGGACTTCCGCGGCAAGGGCCGCATGGACCGCGCGCTGGAGATCCTGGCGAGCAACCCGCCGGACGTGTTCAACCACAACATCGAGACGGTGCCGGACCTGTATCCCAACGTGCGTCCCGGCGCCGACTACCAGTGGTCGCTGACCCTGCTCAAGAAGTTCAAGGCGCAGCACCCGGCCATCGCCACCAAGTCCGGCATCATGCTTGGCCTGGGCGAGACCCTGGAGCAGGTGCAGGCGACCCTGCGCGACCTGCGTGCGCACGATGTGGACATGATCACGATTGGCCAATATCTGCAGCCGACGCCGCACCACCACCCGGTGATGCGTTACTGGACGCCGGAGGAATACAAGGCGCTGGAGGAGTACGGCAACGCGCTGGGCTTCAGCCACGTCGCCTCCGGCCCGATGGTGCGCTCGTCCTACCATGCCGATCGCCAGGCTGCCGGCGCCGGCGTCGCCGCCTGAATCGCGTCCTCCTGAGCCGCGTCGTCGATCGCGCCTTGGCGCGGCGGCGACGCGCGTTCGTCGCCGCAGGACGACCGTCCGCGCGGCTCGCACCGGCAGCGTTCACACTTCTGCGCAGGCACGCCGCTAGTCTGCTTCATGAACAGGTGACACGGCCTGCAACTTGCGTCACTGTCGTGTTGTCTCACGCGATGTGCTGCCCCCCTGACGGCCTGGTGCCGAGAGTCCCCAGATGAAATTCAAAGCTTCCGCCTTCCTGCTGGCGTTTGCGCTGACCGCACCGCTGGCGCTGTTCGCCCGTACCGATGCGCCCGCGCTGCCGGCCGCTGCCACCGCCGACCAGGCCACCACCGCCAAGCTGGTCTACGGCCTGCTCTCCGACAGCCGTTACGCCTACCGGCCGCGCGCCCTCGACGAGGCGACTTCGAAGGAGGTCTTCAAGAAGTATCTGGAGACCCTGGACGGCAGCAAGCAGTTCTTCACCCAGGCCGACGTCGACAAGTTCGCCGGGTTCCAGAACAACCTCGGCGCCAACATCGCCTCCGGCCAGCTGGAACCGGCGTTCCAGATCTTCGCCGTGTACCGGCAGCGGGTGGACGAGCGCATCGCCTACGCGCGTAAGCTGCTCAAGCAGGACTTCAACTTCGACGGCGACGAGAAGTTCGAGTACGACCGCAAGAACGCGCCGTGGGCCAAGGACGACCAGGAGCTGGATGCGCTGTGGCGCAAGTCGGTGATGAACGACTGGCTGCGGCTCAAGCTCGCCGGCAAGAAGCCGGAAGACATCCGCAAGACCCTGGACAAGCGCTACGCCAATCTCGACGATTCGGTGAAGGAGCTGAAGAGCGAGGACGTGTTCCAGTTCTTCATGAACGCCTATACCAACACCGTCGATCCGCATACCGACTACTTCACTCCGCGCACTGCCGAGAACTTCAACCAGCAGATGTCGCTGTCGCTGGAAGGCATCGGCGCGCAGCTGCAGAAGCAGGACGACCTGGTGGTGATCCGCGAGGTGATCCCGGGCGGCCCGGCCGCGCTGGACGGCACGCTCAAGCCGGGCGACCGCATCGTCGGCGTCGGCCAGGGCAAGAGCGGCCCGGTCGAGGACGTGATCGGCTGGCGCATCGACGACGTGGTCGCCAAGATCCGCGGCGACAAGGACACCCAGGTGCGCCTGGAATACATTCCGGCCGAGGCCGGCGTGGACGGCAAGCACCGCCAGGTGCTGCTGACCCGGCAGAAGGTGCGCCTGGCCGAACAGGCCGCCAAGGGCGAGACCATCGAACTGCCGGCCAAGGACGGCGAGCCGGCGCGGCGCATCGGCGTGATCAAGCTGCCGGCGTTCTATCAGGACTTCGAAGGCCGCCGCCGCAACGCCAAGGACTATGCCTCGGCGACCCGCGACGTGGCCAAGCTGCTGGCCGGGTTCAAGACCGACAAGGTCGACGGCGTGGTGCTGGACCTGCGCAACAACGGCGGCGGTTCGCTGGACGAGGCGATCGAGCTGACCGGCCTGTTCATCGAGCAGGGCCCGGTGGTGCAGGTGCGCGAATCCGGCGGCCGCGTCACCGTCAACAGCGACCAGAACCCGGGCGTGGCCTGGGACGGTCCGCTGGCGGTGCTGATCAACCGCGGTTCGGCGTCGGCTTCGGAGATCTTCGCCGGCGCCATCCAGGATTACGGTCGCGGCCTGATCATCGGCGAGACCAGCTTCGGCAAGGGCACGGTGCAGAACATCGTCGACCTGGACCGCTGGCCGGCCAACGAGACCGACCGCTTCGGCCAGGTCAAGCTGACCATCGCCCAGTTCTTCCGCGTCAGCGGCAGCAGCACCCAGCACAAGGGCGTGGTGCCGGACATTGCCTTCCCGGCCAGCGTCGATGCCACCGAGTTCGGCGAAAGCACCTACGACAACGCGCTGCCGTGGAGCCGCATCGCCGCGGTGCCGCACACCCAGTACGGCAATTTCGCCCCGCTGCTGCCGAAGCTGGAGACGCTGCACAGCAGCCGCATCGCCAACGACAAGGAGTTCCAGTGGTGGGAAGAGGACGTGCGCCAGTTCCGCACCGAGGCGGCGAAGAAGTACGTGGTGCTCAACGAGGCCGAGCGCCGCGCCGAGCGTGAGAAGCAGGACGCGCAGCGCAAGCAGCGCCAGGAGATCCGCAAGCAGCTCGGCCTGCCGCTGGATCCGCTGGCCGACGACAGCAGCGACGACGGTCTGACCGGCAACGAGCGCGACATCGTCAAGGACACCGCGCGCGAGAAGCTGGCCGACAAGCGTCCGGATCCGCTGCTGCACGAATCGGCGGCGATCCTGGCCGATGCGGTGAACCTGCTGCAGGACAACCGCCCGCTGTCGGCGCAGGTGCTGCCGCAGTCGAGCGCGCCGGGACGCTGGGCCGACTGAGTCGCTCGCTCGATCAGATCGAGCCGGTGACCGATGCATCACCACGACGCCACCGCCTGCCGCGGTGGCGTCGTCGTCTGTGGACCTCGATGCACCGGCTTGCGACAGTGGCAGGCGCGCACGCGCTGATCCACGTGAGCGACCGACGCGCGGGAGGGGCGTCATGCCGACCGGCCGCGGCATGGGCCCGGCGGCCGTGCTTCGTGCCTGCAGCACGGCGTGCCTCCGGCCAGGCCGCCACCGGACGTCGCCTCAGGCC
>JBEVKG010000049.1:0-12668 GCA_040509765.1 Xanthomonas sp. | reverse complement strand
GAGGGGCTAGTGCTTGTGCTCGCAGCTCAGCGGTCGTCGACCAGGCTGCCGCCGGGCAGGAACACCCAGGTGCGGGTGACCTGCAGGATGTCGACGTTGTCGTCGGTGCGCGGCAGCGGCGGAAACGGCTGCGACAACTGCACGATCCGCAGCGCAGCGGCATCGAGCATCGGCACGCCGCTGGAGCGCAGGATGCGGCTGCTCTCCAGGCTGCCGTCGCGGCGCACGCCGACGCTGATCACCACCTGGCCGCCGAGCCGGCGTCGCCGTGCTTCGTCGGGGTAGTTGAGGTTGCCGACGCGCTCGGCGCGGTCGACCCAGGCGCGCAGGTAGTTGGCGTAGGCGTATTCGCGGGTGCTGGCGGAGACGAACTTGCGGTTGGGACGCTTGGCGTACTGTTCCGAGCGCAGGTGCACCTCGGCCGCCAGCCGCGCCATCTCGGCATCGCGCTGTTCGCGCTGCGCGTCCACCGGCCGTTGCGGGTCGTCGGTGCGCGGCTGGGTCTGCGCCGCCGGCAGCAACTGCTCGCCGCGCGCGCTGCTGACCACACGCGGGGTCGGTTCCGGTGCGGCGGCCGCGGTCTGCGCGCGCAGCGCCTGCGGGGCCAGGCCGTCCTGGCGCTGCGGCACCACGCCCGGCTGGCTGTCGCGCGGACGCTGCGGCTTATCGTGGTCGCCGCCGCCCTGCTGGTTGGCCTGGGCCAGGAAGTCGGCCTGTTTCGGGGTCAGCGGCGTGCTGGTCTGGCTGAAGATCACGTCCAGCGTCGGCACCAGCGGTGCGTCGTCGTCGATCGCGAAGCCCACGCCGAGGATCAGCAGCCCGTGCACGATCAACGACAGCACCAGGGTGGCGCTGAGCCGTTCGCGCTCGCCGATGTGCGGCGCGGGCGTCGCGGCGGCCGCGCTCATCGCGCCGGATAGGCCTCGATGGCGTCGAACAGCAGCCCGGCGATGTTGAGCCCGAACTGCGCGTCCAGTTCGCGCACGCAGGTGGGGCTGGTGACGTTGACCTCGGTGAGGTAGTCGCCGATCACGTCCAGGCCGACGAAGCGCATGCCGCGCCGCTTCATTTCCGGGCCGACCTGGTCGGCGATCCAGCGGTCGCGCTCGCTCAGCGGGCGGCCCTCGCCGCGGCCGCCGGCGGCCAGGTTGCCGCGGAACTCGTCGCCCTGCGGAATCCGCGCCAGGCAGTAATCCACCGCCACCCCGTCGACCAGCAGGATGCGCTTGTCGCCGGCGCTGATGGCCGGGATGAAGCGCTGCACCAGGGCCAGCTTGCGGCCGCCGTCGGTCAGCGTCTCCAGGATCACGTTGAGGTTGGGGTCGCCGTTGCCGCTGCGGAAGATCGAGCGCCCGCCCATGCCGTCCAGCGGCTTCAGCACCGCCTGGCCGTGCTCCAGCACGAAGGCCTTGAGCGCCGCGGCGTCGCGGCTGACCAGGGTCGGCGGGCAGCATTGCGGGAACAGCAGGGCAGCCAGCTTCTCGTTGAAGTCGCGCAGGCCCTGCGGATCGTTGACCACTTGCGCGCCGGCGCGCTGGGCCACGCTCAGCACGTGGGTGTCGTACAGGAACTCGGCATCGAACGGCGGGTCCTTGCGCATCAGCACGACCTGGCCGGGGCCGAACGCCAGCTCGGCGAAGGCGTCCAGCTCGAACCAGCCGGCTTTGTCGTCGCGCACGCGCAGCGGCGCGGCCTGGGCCAGTGCGCGGCCGTCGCGCAGGGTCAACCCGCCGGGGCGCACGTAGTGCAGCCGGTGCCCGCGGCGCTGCGCTTCCAGCAGCATCGCGAAGGTCGTGTCTTTGGCGATCTTGATGCTGGCGATGGGGTCCATCACCACGATGACATCGAACGGCATGGGGGCACCTGAGAGACTGAGCGGAAGATGGTAGCGGGTCGGCGGGGGCGCCGCGCATCGGGCGCTGGGCGCGGCCGCGCGGTGTCGCACGCCATCCTTCAAACTGTGACATAGTTTGTGCTGTTACGTGGTTCAACGCAGACCCGCCGCGGCGGCCTTGACAGTCGCAGCGGGTCTTGGGATACATGGCGTTTCGCAGCGAAGCCGGATCCGATGAAGCGTCGCGCGCTTGGGGGCAAGTGATGAGTGAAAACACGACTGCGGGTGGGGAGCTCGCAGGCTTGCGGGTGATGGTGATCGACGATTCGAAAACAATCCGTCGTACCGCCGAAACGTTGCTGAAGCGCGAAGGGTGCGAAGTGGTGACGGCGACCGACGGCTTCGAGGCCCTGGCCAAGATCGCCGACCAGCAGCCGCAGATCATCTTCGTGGACATCATGATGCCGCGGCTGGACGGCTATCAGACCTGCGCGCTGATCAAGGGCAACCAGCTGTTCAAGGCCACGCCGGTGATCATGCTGTCCTCCAAGGACGGCCTGTTCGACAAGGCGCGCGGGCGCATCGTCGGTTCCGAGCAGTACCTCACCAAACCCTTTACACGCGAAGAGCTGCTGGGCGCGATCCGTACATACGTCAACGCCTGACCAGGGGGAAAGGCAGCATGGCCCGTATCTTGTTGATCGAGGACTCACCGACCGACCGGGCGGTGTTCACGCAATGGCTGGAAAAAGCCGGGCACCAGGTCCTGTCCACCGACAACGCGGAGGACGGGATCAAGCTGGTGCGCGAGCAGGCGCCGAGCCTGGTGCTGATGGACGTGGTGCTGCCGGGCATGAGCGGCTTCCAGGCCACCCGCGCGCTGTCGCGCGACGAGGCCACCCGGCACATCCCGGTGCTGATCATCAGCACCAAGAGCATGGAGACCGACAAGGTCTGGGGCATGCGCCAGGGCGCCACCGACTACATCGTCAAGCCGCCGCGGGAAGACGAACTGATCGCCCGCATCAACCAACTGGTGGGCTGACATGCGCTCGCCCTTCGACATCCTCGAGGCCTACGAGCGGCGCAGCCTGGCGCACGCCGTGCAGATGCCCGAACGCGCCTTCGACGACGACGTCTGGCGCGGGGTCGGCTACCGCGTCGGCAAGCGCCACCTGGTGTCGGACTTCCGCGAAGTGGTGGAGATCGTGCGGATGCCGCCGGTCACCCCGGTGCCGGGCGCGCAGCCGTGGCTGCTGGGCGTGGGCAACCTGCGCGGCAACCTGTTCCCGGTGGTCGACCTGAAGCAGTTCCTGGAAGGCGAGCGCACCGCACTGCAGGAAGGCCAGCGCGTGCTGATCATGCGCCAGAGCGGCGGCGACGTCGCGCTGACCATCGACGAACTGTTCGGCCAGCGCAGCTTCACCGAGGCGCAGGCGGTGGAGCCGGGCGATCTGGCCCAGGGCCGCTACGCGCATTTCATCGACCGCGCCTTCCGCGGCGACGCCCAGGACTGGGGCGTGTTCTCCCTGTCGCTGCTGTCGCGCACTCCCGAATTCCGGCAAGCCGCCGCCTGAGCGCGCGCGCTGCCTCCGCATCGAAGACCGAGGTCGCATCATGAGTACTGCTCCGGACGCCCGCAAGGCCAGCAAGCTCGGCAGCGTGGGCACGAGTTTCTGGCTGGGCCTGCTGGCGCTGTCGCTGGTCGTGTTCGGTGCCAACACCGGCGTGGCCACCTGGCAGGGCAACCGCCTGGCCGGCGCCAGCACCGGCGCGGCCGACCTGCAGGTGCTGTCGCAACAGCTGGCCAACCAGGCCCGCGACGCGGTGTCCGGCAACGCCGAGACCTTCAAGCAGTTCAAGCAGACCAAGGCGAAGGTGGAGAGCACCGTCGCCGAGCTCAACGCGCGCTATGCCAACGAGACCGGCGTGTCCGGGCCGTTGCAGACCCTCAACGGCACCTGGGCGCCGCTGGCCAAGAACGCGCAGCAGGTGGTGGACAGCGAACCGGCGGTGCTGGCGCTGGCCGGCAACGCCGACCGCTTCGTCGGCGGCGTGCCGCAGCTGCAGGCGCAGTTGAACGAAGTGGTGCGCGCGATGACCGTCGGCGGCGCCCCCGCCGCGCAGATCTACAACACCCTGCAGCAGGTGGTGGTGGCCGGCACCATGGCCCGCCGCGTCACCGAAATGCGCGCCGGCGGCCGCGGCGCCGCCAGCGCCGGCGATGCGCTGGCGCGCGATTCGGTGGTGTTCGGGCAGATGCTCGAGGGCCTGCGCAACGGCAACGAGGAACTGGGCATCGCCCCGGTGCGCAATGCCGCCGCATTGGCCGCGCTGGAACAATCGCAGGCGCAGTGGGCGGAGATGAAGAAGGACCTGGACGCGCTGCAGGCCAGCTCGCGCAGCCTGTTCGCCGCGCAGTCCGCCGCCGCGGCGCTGACCGCCGGCTCGGGCAAGATGCTGGAGGACAGCAAGAAGCTGTTCGACGCGTTCTCCGCGTTCGGTTCCACCCGCGATACCCGATGGTTCCCGAATTTCTGGCTGGGTGTGGTGTCCGGCCTGCTGGCGCTGCTGTCGATCGTCGGCTTCGTCTGGACCACGGTGCGCAGCCGCAGCCGCGAGCAGGAAATCCGCCTGCAGACCCAGGTCGAATACAACAGCCGCAACCAGCAGGCGATCATGCGCCTGCTCGACGAAATCAGCTCGCTCGGCGAAGGCGACCTGACGGTCAAGGCCTCGGTCACCGAGGACATGACCGGCGCCATCGCCGACGCGATCAACTACGCCGTCGACGAACTGCGCCACCTGGTGACCACCATCAACGACACCTCGGCCAAGGTCGCCGTGTCCACCGAGGAAACCCAGGCCACCGCGCGGCAACTGGCCGAGGCGGCGGGGCACCAGGCCGAGCAGATCGGTTCGGCCTCGGTGCGCATCAACGAAATCGCCGCCAGCATCGAGCAGGTCTCGCGCAACTCCACCGAATCGGCGGAAGTGGCGCAGCGCTCGGTGGTGATCGCCGCCGAAGGCGCCGGCGTGGTCCGCGAGACCATCCAGGGCATGGACCAGATCCGCGACCAGATCCAGGAGACCTCCAAGCGCATCAAGCGCCTGGGCGAGTCGACCCAGGAGATCGGCTCGATCGTGGAACTGATCAACGACATTTCCGAGCAGACCAACATCCTGGCGCTCAACGCCGCGGTGCAGGCCGCCTCGGCCGGCGAGGCCGGCCGCGGTTTCGCCCTGGTCGCCGACGAAGTGCAGCGCCTGGCCGAACGCACCTCCGGCGCCACCCGCCGGATCGAGAACCTGGTGCAGACCATTCAGGCCGATACCAACGAAGCGGTCAGCTCGATGGAGCAGACCACCTCCGAAGTGGTGTCCGGCGCGCGCCTGGCCGAGGACGCCGGCACCGCGCTGACCGAGATCGAGCGCGTGTCCAACGCCCTCAACACCCTCATCAAGAACATCTCCATTGCCGCGCACCAGCAGTCGGCGGCGGCGATCGACATCACCCAGACGATGGACGTGATCCGGCAGATCACCGGACAGACCTCGCAAGGCGCGGGACAGACCGCCGAATCGATCGGCCGCCTGGCGCAACTGGCGGCAGACCTGCGGCGCTCGGTCGCCGACTTCAAGCTGCCGGCGTAAGCGGGCCGGAACCGGGTGGAAGGAAGCGCACATGACGTACCGTGAACAACTCCCGCATGCCGTCGCCGCGCTCGCGCGGCACGGCGCGTGCCCGGCCGCGGAGACGCGGCGATGAGCGCGCTGCGCGATGCGATGAGCCATGCCGCGCTGGGCTGGGTCAAGCCGGAACTGGACGAGACCCTGCGCCAGGTGCGCGGCGAGATCGAAGCCTTCGTCGAGGAACCGGCCGACACCGGGCGCATGCGCTTCTGCGCCGGCTACCTGCACCAGGTGCAGGGCACCTTGCGCATGGTCGAGCTGTACGCGCCGGCGATGGTCGCCGAGGAGCTGGAACTGCTGGCGACGGCGGTGCAGAACGGCCAGGCGGCCGACCGCGACGAGGCCTGCGCCACGCTGATGCGCGGCACCGTGCTGCTGCCGGACTATCTGGAGCGCCTGCAGGACGGCCATCGCGACATTCCGATCGTGCTGTTGCCCCTGCTCAACGAGATCCGCGCCGCGCGCGGCGAGGCCGGCCTCAGCGAGGGCGCATTGTTCGCGCTGGCGCCCGATGCCGCCGCCGCCACCGAGGCCGAACTGGACCATGCGCGCGGTAGCCTCAGCGGCCGCAACCGCGAGCTGCTCGACACCGTCGGTACCGCGATCAAGGAAGAACTGCTGCGGGTCAAGGATGCGCTGGACCTGCACCTGCGCACCGGCGGCGATGTCGCCGCGTTGCAGACCCAGGTCGACGAGCTGGGCAGCGTCGCCGATACCCTGGGCGTGATGGGCCTGGGCGTGGCGCGCAGCGTGGTGGTGCAGCAGCGCGATGCGCTGCGCAGCATCGTCGAGGGCGTCCGCGCGGCCGACGAAGGCCTGTTGCTGGATATCGCCGGCGCGCTGCTGTACGTGGACGCCTCGCTAGACGACCAGGTCGCCTACCTGGGCGCCGGCGGCGACGTGCACGACGAGGCCAGCGCGGCCGAGGCGCGGCGTACGGTGGAGGTGCTGGCGCACGAGGCCATCGCCAACTTCGGCAGCGCCCGCGAGCATTTCGTCGCCTTCATCGAGACCAACTGGGACCACGCGCGCCTGGACGAGGTGCCGCGCCTGCTCGGCGAGGTCGCCGGCGCCTTGCGCATGCTGGAACTGCCGCAGCCGGCCGATTACCTGGAAGGCGTGCGCCGCTACGTCGCCACCGAACTGATTGGCAAGCGGCGCGTGCCCAGCGGCCGCCAGCTCGACACCCTGGCCGACGCGATGGCCAGCCTCGAGTACTACCTGGAGGCGCTGCGCGAGCGCCGCCCCGGGCGCGAGGAGATCCTCGACATCACCCGCAGCAGCCTGGAAGCGCTGCGCTACTGGCCGTTGCCCGACACCGCACCGGCCGCGCCGGGCGTGTTGCCGACCGGAAGCGGGATGACCGAGTCGGTCGCGTCGCCGCCGCTGGCCGCCGACCCGATCGCCGAGCCCGCGCCTGCAGCGTTCGCCGCGCCGGCCGTGCCGGCCTGGGATCTGGCACCGGCCGAGGACACCCTGGATTCGGCGCCGCGCGCGCCGGAGGCCACGGCGTTCGCACCGCCGGCGCCGCAGTGGACCCTGGCCACGGACGAACCCGACAGCGCCACCAAACCCGCCTCCGCGCCGGCCGACGATGATGTCGCGCGCGGCGAGGGCGAGCAGGCGTCCACGGCCCCGTCGCAGCCGCTCAGTTTCGATCCGGTCGCGGCCGAACAGGACGGTTGGACCGGCACCGCCGAGCCGCTGCACATCAGCCTCGATTCCCTGGTCCTGGAACAGGACGCCCTGCGGCCGGAGACGCCGTCCGCGTCGGTACAGGAAGACGATGCCGCCGCCGCTCCCGTGGCGTCCGCGTCCGATGTCGCCGGTTTCGATCCGGTGGCCGCCGAGTACCCGGACGAGGCGCAGACCGATGCGCCGACCGCATTCGCGGGCCTGGGCGAAGACGACGATCCCAGTCTGATCATCGTCGACGCCCCGGCCACGGCAGACGACGCCGACGCGTCCGCGCCCTCGCTGGTCATCGAACTGGACGACGCGCCGGGGTTCGCCGACGCACCGGGCATGGCCGCCGACGAAGCGCATGTGCTCGAGTGGCACGCCACCCCGGCCTCGCAGGACGAGGAGGCGGGACGCGCGCTGCCGCCGGACGCGGTCGCGCCGGTCGACGTTGCTGCCCACATCGCGCACGGCGAGCGCCTCGACGCGACAGGGGCGGCGGAACCTGCCGACGCCGGTGCCGACACCGAGGACGCCGCGCACGCGCTCCCGCCCGAGGCCGCGGAGGTCTCCGCCACCGACGCCGCAGCCGAGACCGATCCTCACGCTGCCCTGGATGGTCAGGCGCATGCCGATGCCGACCTTGCCGCCATCGGCGAGGCAGCGCACACCGACGCCGTGTCCGCTGCGCCATCGACGCCGGAGCATGCCGAGTCGGCGTCCCAGGACCAAGCGGCGCCCGGGCCGGCGTCCGAGCACGTTGCGACTGCTGCGCCGGTGTCGGATGCCGAAGCCGCATTCCTTGCCGATCTGGAGGCCGCGGCCGCGCAATTCGATGTCACGCGCGATGCGCGCAGCGGCGAACAGGCCGCCGCCGCACCTGCGGGGACCGAGGCGAGCGCTGCGCCCAGCGCTGCGCCTGCCGCCACAACGCCTGCCGCCGACACTGGCTTCATCGACGGCGACGGCGAGATCGACGAGGAGATCCGCGCGGTGTTCCTCGAGGAGTTCGACGAGGAACTGGTCAATCTCGGCACGCTGCTGCCGGCCTGGCGCGCCGCGCCCGGTCACATGGAAAGTCTGCGGCCGATCCGCCGTGTGTTCCACACCTTGAAGGGCAGCGGCCGCCTGGTCGGCGCGCGCGTCCTCGGCGAGTTCAGCTGGAAGATCGAGAGCATGCTCAACCGCGTGCTCGATGGCTCGCGACCCGCCAGCCCGGCGGTGGTGGCCATGGTCGAGCAGGCCTACGCGGTGCTGCCGCAGCTCAATGCCGCGTTGCGCGGCGACGGCGCGGTGCAGGCCGATCTGGATGCGATCCAGGCCGTGGCCGAGCGCGTCGCTGCCGGCGAGGACGCCTTCTACTTCGCCACCCCGCAGGCCACGGCCGCGCCGCGCGCGGGTACGCCGGCGTCGGTGGACCGCGTGCTGCGCGAGATCAACGAAGCCGAGGTCGCCACCCATCTGGAGACCATGAACGCCTGGCTGCAGCATGCGCCGCAGCCGGCGAGCGAAGCGCTGCTGCGCGCGGTGCACACCATGAGCGGCGCGTTCGCGATGACCGACGTGCCGGAGATCACCGCGGTTACCGGTCCGGCCGAGAGCTACGTCAAGCGTGCGCTGGCCAACGGCAGCGTGCCCAGCGCCGAGGGCGTGCGTGCGCTCGAGGACGCCGCGCGCGCCATTGCCGCCACCATCGCGGAACTGCAGGCGCCATCGCCGGTGATTCCGCCGTTCACCGACCTGGCGCAGCGCCTGCGCGCGCTGGTCGAGACCCTGCCGGAAGTGCAGTGGCCGCCGATCGCGGACGACGAGGACGACGAGGAGCTGTCCGCGCCGGCAACGGACGCCACCGGCCTGGATTCGCAGGCCGTGCAGGCGGTGGAACTGACCGCCGCCGACGACCTGTCGGCGTTCCTGGGCGATGCCGCGCATCTGCACGAGACGCGGCCGGCGGACGACGCGGCCGCGCAGGCCGACGCCGATGATGCGCACCCGCGTGCTGCCGATGCCGATGTGGACGCATCGTCCGCGGCTTCCCCGGACGCGGCACCGGAGACCATCCAGGCGGAAGCCGAGACTGCCATCGATACCGATGCGGCCATGCCCGCCGCGGCGAGCGAGGACGCCTCGCTTGCGACGGAAGCTTCCGTGCAGGATCAGGCGTCGACCCACGACGCGATACCGGGCGACGCGGCGACGGCGCATGGCGCGCAGGAGGCCGACGAACAGGCGGCCTTGGCGCAGGACGGCCAGCTCGACGCGCTGACGGTCGACGCGCCCTTGAGTGCGGAGCAGTTGCCGGCCGAGCCGGCGTTGCAAGCGTTGGACTCGGGCGCGGAACACGACGCGACGGCGGATACGGTCGTCGCCGATGCCGCGACCGACGCGCCGATCGACGTGCAGGAGCTGCAGGCGCCGGAGCACGGCGGCGAGGCGCAGGAGGCCGAGGACCACCAGGCCGACGCGCAGCCCGAAGCGACCCAGCATGCACCCGTGCACGCGCAGGATGCGCCGGCGAGGGATCAGTCGGCGGCGGACCGCGACGTCGAAGCACACGCGACCGAAGCGCCGGCCGAGCAGGCCGCGGATGCGTCCGCGCACGCGCTGGATGCGCAGGCATCCGATCACGCGGCAGCGGACCACGATGCCGAAGACCGTGCGACCGATGCGCAGGCCAACGAGACGCAGGATGCGTCCGCAGATCTGCAGGATGCGCCGGCGTCGGATCACGATGTCGCGCACGGCGACGCAGACGCGCCCGCCGACGACACCGACGAAGCGCACGAGCAGCAGCTCAACGAGGACGCGCCTGCGATCGGTTTGCGCCAGCAGCCGTTGGCGCCACCGTGCGGCTGGCGCAACGACGGCGCGGCCTCGGCCAACGACGATACCGAGGCCGTCGCCGAGCGCGGCACTGCCGCGCCGGACGCCGCGCCGCCCCAGGACGAGCCGACGGGCGAGGGCGGTACCGTTTCCGTCGCTGACGACGCAGCGGGCACGCACGCCGACGCTGCATCGGACGCAGAACACGCCGAGCCGATCCAGGGGACAGAAGATCGCGCGCCGCAGGATGCCGGCGCCGAAACGGACGACACCGCGCACGTGCTGCCGTCCGATGCCGCAGCGGCAACGGACGCGCATGAGCCCGCGTTCGGCGAAGCGCATGAAGCGACCGAGGACGACGCCCGTCAGGACGACACGACCGCGATGGCAGATGCCGATGCGGCGGCGACTGCCGACGATATCCACCAAGACGCCGACCAGCACACGCCGGAGGCCGCCACGCCGGCGCAGCCCGATGCCGACGCCGATACCGACGCCGCGCACGCCGAGGCCGATGGCGCGCGCACCGATCTGTCGGCCGTCGATCTGGGGCCGCTGGATTTCGCCGATCTCGATCGCGAGCTGGTCGATATCTTCGTCGACGAGGGCAAGGACCTGCTCGACCATTGCGATCGCCTGATCGCCGAGCTGCGCGCCGCGCCGCAGGACCGCGAGGTACTCGGCGGCCTGCAGCGCGACCTGCACACGCTCAAGGGCGGCGCGCGCATGGCCGGCATCAACGCCATCGGCGACCTCGGCCACGGCATCGAGTCCTTGCTGGAGGCGGTCGCCGCCCATCGCACCGAACTCGACCGGCAGGACGTGCAGTTGCTGGAACGCGGCTTCGATCGCCTGCACCAGTTGTTGACCCTGACCGGCCATCACCGCGCGGTGGCGATGCCGCAGGAACTGATCGGCGCATTCGACGCACGCACGCATGGGCGGGCGTCTGTCGCCGTCAGCGATGCCGAGATCGTCGCTGCGGTGCCGGCCCCGGCCGCCGCCGAGACCCCGGATGCCACGGCCCTGGCGGCGGTGGCAGCGCCGCTGTCAGCACCGCTGCCGGTGGAGGGCGCGCTCGACGAAGAGTCGACGATCGCGCGGCCGATGCAGGAACAGGTGCGCGTGCGCGCCGACCTGCTCGACCGCCTGGTCAACCACGCCGGCGAAGTGGCGATCTACCGCTCGCGGCTGGAGCAGCAGCTGGGCGCGTTCCGCGGCGCGATGGCCGAACTGGACCGCACCAATGCGCGTCTGCGCGATCAGCTGCGGCGCCTGGACCTGGAAACCGAGGCGCAGATCGTCGCCCGCTACCAGCGCGAACAGGACCAGGCCGAGCAGAGCTTCGACCCGCTGGAACTGGACCGCTTTTCCACGCTGCAGCAGCTCAGCCGCGCACTCAACGAGTCCGCGGCCGACCTGGGCGGCCTGCAGGGCGTGCTCGACGACCTGGCGCGGCAGTACGACGGCCTGCTGCAGCAGCAGTCGCGCGTCAGTTCCGAGCTGCAGGACGGGCTGATGCGCGCGCGCATGGTGCCGTTCGACGGCCTGGTGCCGCGGCTGCGGCGCGTGGTGCGCCAGGCCGCCAGCGAGACCGGCAAGCAGGTGCACCTGAGCCTGGAAGGCACCCACGGCGAACTGGACCGCAACGTGCTCGACCGCATGGTCGCGCCGCTGGAACACATGCTGCGCAATTCGGTGGCGCACGGCCTGGAAACGCCGGAACAGCGGCGCGCCGCAGGCAAGGCGGAGGAGGGCAACATCGCCATCCGCCTGCGCCGCGAAGGTTCGGAAATCGTGCTGGAAGTGGCCGACGACGGCGCCGGGCTCGACCGTGAGGCGATCCGCCGCCGTGCCGAGCAACGCGGGCTGATCGCCGCCGATGCGGTGCTCTCCGACGACGAACTGGATGCGCTGATCTTCGCGCCCGGGTTCAGCACCTACGACCAGGTCAGCCAGTTGGCCGGCCGCGGCGTGGGCATGGACGTGGTGCGCAACGAAGTGCGCCAGCTCGGCGTCTCGGTGGACATCCACTCGGTGCGCGGCCAAGGCGTCACCTTCACCCTGCGCCTGCCGCAGACCCTGGCGGTGACCCAGGCGGTGTTCGTGCAGATCGGCGACACCACCTTCGCGGTGCCGGTGGCGTCGGTCAGCGGCATCGGCCGCATCGGCCGCGAACGCTTCGAGGCCGGCACCGGCGGCTACCGCTACAGCGGCGAGGAGTACACGCTGCACGACCTCGGTTCGCTGGTCGGGCAGGCGCCGGCGCGGGCCGAAGGCCAGGCGCAGGTGCCGCTGCTGCTGGTGCGCGCGGGCGATCTGCGCGCGGCGGTGGCGATCGACCAGGTGCTCGGCAACCGCGAAATCGTGGTCAAGCCGGTCGGCCTGCAGATCGCCTCGGTGCCCGGCATCTACGGCGCCACCATCACCGGCGACGGCCGCGTGGTGGTGATCCTCGACATCGCCCCGCTGGTGCGCCGCTACCTGGCGCAGCCGCTGCGGCCGGTGGTGGAAGCGACGCCGACCGAACAGCGCCGCGTGCCGCTGGTGATGGTGGTCGACGATTCGCTGACGATGCGCAAGGTCACCGGCCGCATCCTGGAGCGCCACAACTTCGAAGTCACCGTCGCCCGCGACG
>JBEVKG010000048.1:0-7153 GCA_040509765.1 Xanthomonas sp. | reverse complement strand
TCTCGGTGTTGATCGCCAGCAGGCTGGCCTTGGCCGCGTCCATCGATTCGTGCAGCACCGCGCGGCTGCCGGGCAGGCGGCGGGCGTCGCGGCGCAGGTCGCCGTTGGCGTATTCGTTGAGCACGCCGATGGCGTCGACGATGGCGTCCAGGTGCTCGAACATCATGGTGTTGATGCCCTGGCTCAGTTCGCCGTACACGCCGGGGAAGTCCTGCGGCATGCGGTGGCTCATGTCCTTGTCCGCGTGCAGTTCGATCATCAACGCGGTCTCGCGGGAGAAACGCTGCAACTGGGTCTGCATGCGGTCCATCGCGACCAGCAGGCGACCGGGTTCGTCGCGCGCGTCGGTGGCGACGTCGTTGTCCAGGCGGCCGTCGGCGATGGCTTCGGCAGCGCGGGTGGCGCGGCCCAGGGGGCCGGTCAGGCTGCGGGTGATGGTCCAGGCCAGCAGGCTGCTGACCAGCAGGACGGCCACGCCACCGGCGATCAGCATGTTGCGGCCCTGTGCCATCGCCAGATTGGCGTTGGCATAGGCGGCCGCCGTCTCCCGTTCCTGCAAGGCCACGTTCTCGCGGATCTTGGCCTGCAGGGCGGCCGTCACCGGCCTGGCCTTCTCGTTCAGCAGCGTCTGCGCTTCGGCATTGCGGTTGGCGTTGCCGAGCGCGATCACCTGGTCGTTGAGCTTGCCGGCAGCGGCACGCTGCGTATCGATGTCCGTACGCAACTTCCTGACGCTTTCGCTGGACGCAGGGAACCCATCGAGTTCCTTGCGCAAGTCGGTGTATCGCTGGCGCGCCTGCTGGATTTCGGTCAGCTCCTTCCGTTTGAGCGCCTCGTCGGACACCATGCTCAATGCACTCAACGCGAGCAGGATGCGGGTGTTGGCGTCGAGCATGCCGTTGCTGATCCGCATCTTCTCGACGTTGACCTTGACGATGTGATGCAGCTCGTTGCGGGCCTGTGCGATGGAGACCAGGCCGGCGGTCACCAGCAGGCAGGACAGCACGATGAGCAGGCCGAATCCGCCGCCAAGGCGGCGGCCCACGTTGTAGCGTTGCAAGAACGACGTCATGTTGAAACCCCCTGAGAATGGATACGTCATTGCGTGATCGGTACGAGGGGAGAACGATCGCGGTGCTGGCTTCATCTGTGATGAAATGCGCAAACCGAATGGAGGGCGTGCGGAGCACGCGCTCGAACGGCGCCAACACGACACACGATGCGTTGTCCCCTTTCCTGCAGCATGGCTTCAGCGATCGGTCTCTCCCCGATCGATCCCCCTGGAGCGCCGGTTCCACCTCCCCAGGTGTCACCAGGACGCACATGTAGACAAAAAATGTGCGCTCAATTGCTATCGACAGTCCTGGCCAATTCTTTAGTGCGTCGTGCGGTCTTCGCGTGTCGGGTGGCCGGCCGCGCGCAGGTGCTGCGCCCGCACTGCGCGCCGCCCCCTACATCCGGCGGCCATGCGCAAAGACGCGGATGGTCAGGATGCACGGCAAACAAAAAGCCCCGGCATCGCTGCCGGGGCTCGTGTGTGGCGTGACGCCAGAGGGTGGTGCGTCAGGCCGCCTGCTGCACCCGCAGCGAGCGGACCAGGCCGCCGATGTCCACGATCAGGGCGACGCGGCCGTCGCCGAGGATGGTGGCACCGGAGATGCCGCTGATGCGCCGGTAGTTGTTCTCGATGTTCTTGACCACCACCTGCTGCTGGCCGATCAACTCGTCCACTTCCAGTGCCAGCTTCTGTCCGTCGGCCTCGACCACCACCACCAGCGGTTCTTCGCTCTGCTCAATGCGGCCGAAGCCGTAGGAGTCGCTGAGCGAGAGGATCGGCAGGTACTCGCCGCGGACCCGCAGCACGCGGCCTTCGCCGGCCATGGTGCGGATGTCGTCGGCCTTGGGCTGCAGCGCCTCGATGACGTAGGCCAGCGGCAGGATCAGGGTTTCGCCAGCCACCGCCACGGTCATGCCGTCGAGGATGGCCAGGGTCAGCGGCAGGCGGATCAGCACGCGGGTGCCGCGGCCGGATTCGCTTTCCAGCTGCACTTCGCCGCCCAGGCCCTGGATGTTGCGGCGGACCACGTCCATGCCGACGCCACGGCCGGACAGGTCGGTGACCGCATCGGCGGTGGAGAAGCCGGGGGCGAAGATCAGGTCCCACACCTGCGCATCGCTCGGGTTGTCCGGCACCGCGATGCCGCGTTCGGCGGCCTTGGCCAGGATGCGGTTGCGGTTGAGGCCGGCGCCGTCGTCGCTGACTTCGATGACGATATGGCCGCCCTGGTGCGAGGCCGCCAGGGTGATGGTGCCGGTCTCGTCCTTGCCGGCGGCGCGACGCGCCTCCGGCAGTTCCAGGCCGTGGTCGATCGAGTTGCGCACCAGGTGCACCAACGGATCGGCGATCTTCTCGATCAGGCCCTTGTCCAGCTCGGTGCCTTCGCCGATGGTGCGCAGGCGCACCTGCTTGCCGAGGCGGCTGGACAGATCGCGGACCAGGCGCGGGAAGCGGCGGAACACCGCGTCCACTGGCAGCATGCGCACGCCGATCACCGCTTCCTGCAGGTCGCGGGTGTTGCGTTCGAGCAGATCCAGGCCGGCGAACAGGCGCTCGGCCACGGCCTGGTCCAGGCCGGTGGAGACCTGCTTGAGCATGGCCTGGGTGATGACCAGTTCGCCGACCAGATTGATCAGTGCGTCGACCTTGTCGACGCTGACGCGGATCGAGCTTTCCGCTTCGTGCGCGGCAGCGGCATTGCCGGCCGGCGCGTTGGCGGCCACGGCGGCGGCCGGCGCGGCGGTGGCGGCGGTCGGCGGCGCGGTCAGCACCGGTGCCGGCGCGGTGGCCAGGCTCGGCGGCGGCACCGGACGGATCTCCAGTTCGCAGTCGTCGATGACCCAGGCGAAGGTGTCTTCGATCGCGCTGCGCGGGATCTTGCCGACCAGGCCCAGGTCCCAGGCCAGGTAGGCCTCGAGCGGATCGAGTTCGGCGAAGCCGGGCATGCGCGTGCTGCGGCAGGCGACCTGCAGCGGACCGAGGTGTTCGAGTTCGCGGATGATGCGCAGCGGGTCGTTGCCGCTCATGAACAGCGACGGCGCCGGGGTGAAGCCGATCTGCCAGGCTTCCGGCTCGGCCGGCTGGTTCGCCGCCGGGGTGGCGGCGGCCGGTGCGGCGGGGCCGCCGTTGAGCGCGTGCTGCAGGCGCTCGTGTACCGCCTTGACCGCGGCCGGATCGGCCGGGACGCCGTGTTCGGCTTCGCGCAGCAGGGCGCGCAGCACGTCCACCGAGCCGAGGATGGCGTCGATCGCGTGCGCCTCGACCTCGCGCTTGCCGGCGCGCAGCTCGTCGAGCAGCGTCTCCAGCACGTGGGTGAGGCCGGCCATCGCTTCGAAGCCGAAGGTGGCGGCGCCGCCCTTGATCGAGTGGGCGGCGCGGAACACCGAGTTGATGGTCTCGGGGTCGCGATTGCCTTCTTCCAGCGACAGCAATCCGGCTTCCATCGCATCCAGCCCTTCGCGGCTTTCCTCGAAGAAGGTGGCGTGGAAACGCTGCAGGTCCATGCTCATGGGGCGGGAATCCGGAAAAGGAGGAGAGGGATCAGCCCAGGACTTTCTGGACGGTGGCGATCAGCTGTTCGGGATTGAACGGCTTGACCAGCCAGCCGGTGGCGCCGGCGGCCTTGCCCTCGGACTTCTTCTCCGCCGCCGACTCGGTGGTCAGCATCAGCATCGGGGTGAACTTGTAGTCCGGCAGCTGCCGCAGTTCGCGGATCAGGGTGATGCCGTCCATGTTCGGCAGGTTGACGTCGGTGACCACCGCGTTGAAGCGCGGGCCCTTGGCGCGGCCCAGCGCGACCGCGCCGTCTTCGGCTTCTTCGACGGCAAAGCCGGCCGAGGTGAGGGCGAAGGAGACCATCTGGCGCATCGACGCCGAATCGTCCACTACCAAGATACGTGCGCTCATGCCGCGTTCTCCACAGATTTCAGATTGTCAGGGGTTGCAGGAAGGCCCAGCGATTCGCTGACCCCTAGCAGGCGGGCCGCGTCGCGAAAGGTCGCGTTGCAGGCCTCGAATTCGGTGCGCTTGCCGTCCTTGCGGCGGGCGTCGACGAATGCGCACAGCACCTGTACGGACGCGGTATGGATGCGGCGGACTTCACCGGCGTCCAGCCGCAGTACCTCGTCCGACGCAAGGAACGCGGTCAGGCGTTGTTTCAGGTCGGCGCTGGTCTCGATACCGAGATCTTCGCCAAGGGGGACTGTGCTCATCATTGCTCCGCACCAATGGTTCTATGGCAGATAACGGCCGTGGCCTGAAAAGCTTTAGCGGCGGTTGGAAAGTGCGGCACCGTTCGCAGTTGCCGCCCGCCGCGACGGGTCAGTGCAGCAGTTGCTCGGCGTCGAGCAGGATCATCGGCTGTTGCGCCAGCCGCGCCACGCCGCGGAACAGATGGTTGGAAATGCGGCAGATGCGGGCGTTGTCCGGCGGCTCGATCTGCTGGTCGCTGAGGCTGGCCACGTCTTCCACCGCCGACACGCGCAGGCCCAGGGTCTCGCCGTTCTCTTCCAGCACCACCACACGGGTCAGCATGTCCATCTCGATCGGGGCCGCGCCCAGGTGCAGGCCGAGGTCGAGCACCGGCACCACCTGGCCACGCAGGTTCATGATGCCGAGCATGGCCGGCGGGGTGCCACGCAGGGCGAGCAGCGGCACCGGCAGCACCACTTCCTGCACCTTCAGCAGTTCCAGCGCGTAGGCCTGCTCGCCGCAGCGCAGGCGCAGCCAGCGGGTACGGCGCTCGGCCAGGCGTTCGGGCGCGATCGCCGAGCCATGCGGCACGCTCGGCGCCATGAACGCCTGCAGATTGGGCGGCAGCTTCGCTCCGGCGGCTTGCGCGCGGCTGGCTTCGGCGCGGCGTTCCGGCGGCACCGCCATCGGCGGGCGCTTGATCGCGCGCGCGGCGGCGGCGTCGTCTTCGGCGGCCAGGTCGCGCGGCACGGCGGCGCGCTGCCGCTCCATCGCCGCGACCGCATCCAGGTCGGCCTGGCGCTCGGCCTGCTCGGCCGGCGTCAGCGCGGCCGGCGCAGGCGCCTGCTGCGACATGATGCCGGCCAGAGCGGGATCGGAGTCGGCTTCGGCCAGGACCGCGGCGGCGATCTCCTCGGGGGTCGGGCCGGCCGAGGCGGGCGCAGGCGCCTGCTGCGACATGATGCCGGCCAGGGCCGGATCGGAATCGGCTTCGGCCAGGACCGCGGCGGCGATCTCCTCGGGGGTCGGGCCGGCCGGGGCGGGCGCGAGCGCCTGCTGCGACATGATGCCGGCCAGGGCCGGATCGGAGTCGGCTTCGGCCAGGACCGCGGCGGCGATCTGTTCGGGGGGCGGACCGGCCGCGGCAGGCGCGGCGGTCTCGGCGTCCGCTGCCACGTCGGCGACCGCGAGCGGTGCGGGACTCGGCGGCGCCGCCTTCTGCTCCTCGGCGATTACGTCGTGGAGCAGGCCTTCCAGATAATCGTCGATGATGCCGGGCGTGCTCATGCGGCTTGCTCCATCGGCGTCGCGTCGCTGGCCAGCAGCCATTCCAGCGCGCGGCGGTAGGCGGCCAGGCCGCGGCCGGGGTAGTCGCCGGGCACGCCGGCCACGGTCAGGGCCCTGACGTTGCAGATCTTGGTGTCGACCGGGATCGCGTCTTCCCAGACCCGCTCGCCGTAGCTGTCCTGCATCTGCCGCAGGGTCTCGTTGCCGGCGCGGGTGCGCTTGTCGAACAGGGTCGGCAGGATCGAGGCCGGCAGCGGCCGGCGCCGCGAGCGCTCGACCATGTCCACGGTGCGGACCATGCTGGCCAGGCCGTGCAGGGCCAGCGGCTCGGCCTGGGTCGGGATGATCACGCGGTCGGCCGCCGCCAGTGCGTTGATCATCAGCAGGCCCAGGGTCGGCGGGCAGTCGAGCAGGATGTAGTCGTGCTGGCCGGCGTGGCGGGCCATGGCCTGCTGCAGCGCCAGGCCGAGGCCGGGCTGGTTGGCGCTGCGCCGTTCCAGCGTGGCCAGCGCGGTCTGCCCGCAGACGAAGCTCAGGCGCTCGACCGCGGTGTCGCGGGCCAGCGCGGCCAGTTCGCCCGGCGGGGACGCGAACAGGTCCAGCACGCCCGGCGGCTGCGGTTCCTGCGGCACGTCGAAGGCCCGGGTCAGCGAGGCGTGCGGATCGAGATCGAGCATCAGCACGCGGTGCCCGAGCATGGCCAGCCCACGGCCCAGGGCCAGCGTGGTGGTGGTCTTGCCCACGCCACCTTTCTGGTTGGCGATCGCCCAGATGCGCATCAGTTGACTCCTTCAATGGCAGGTACTGCGCGGGGAACTGGCCGTAGCCGATCATCGACAGCCGCGAGGGCTGCAGGCCCTGGTCGGCGAACAGGTGGACCACGCTGGCCGCGCGCGCCGCCGACAGTTCCCAGTTCGACGGGAACTGCAAGGTGGCGATCGGTGTGTTGTCGGTGTAGCCCTCCACGCGCACCCCGTTGGGCACGCCGGCCAGCACCTGCGCCAGTTCCGCCAGGGTGGCGCGCGCGCTCTGGTCGAGCGCGGCCGAGCCGGAGCCGAACAGGATGTCGCTGTTGATCTCCACTTCGATCCACAGCCCGGCGCGGCGCACGGTGATCAGCTTCTTCTGGATCAGCGGCGCCAGCGCGGCGCCGAGGCGGTCGGCGATGCTGTCGAGCTGGCGTTGCGCGCGGCGCAGCTGCTGCGCGTCGCGCAGGTCGTCGCCGCGTTGCGCGTTGCCCGAGGGCAGTCGGTTGGGATCGGGCAGGGTCAGCGCCGGGCTGGACTTGATCGGGGTCGGCCGCTCGCCGCCCTGGCCCTGCAGCGCATGGTCGCCGACCTGCACCGGGCGCAGGGTCGTCGGGGTGCCACCGAACGCGGCGCTCATCGCGTCGGCCATGACCCGGTACTTGGCTTCGTTGATGGTGGACAGCGCGTACATCACCACGAAGAAGGCGAGCAGCAACGTCATCAGGTCGGCATAGGGGATGGCCCATGCCTCGTGGTTGGCGTGCTCGTCGTGGGAGTGCTTGCGGGCCATTGGGAACTCAATGCAAGAATCCGGCCAGTTTCGATTCGATGTTGCGCGGGTTCTCGCCCTGGGCGATCGCGATCAAGC
>JBEVKG010000047.1:0-10663 GCA_040509765.1 Xanthomonas sp. | reverse complement strand
GCTGCCGATCACCAGCGGCTGGCCTTCGTGGCCGCGCGTGGCGTCGGTCTTCATCTCCCACGACATCTTCAGATTCTTGACGGTGTCGCGGTTGATCTCGGACAGCGGGCTGTGCCGGGTCAGGCCGAAATCGCGGCCGATGCCGCCCCAGTTGTCCGGATTGGCGGCATTGCTGGCGAACTCGCTGTCGGTATCGGCGACCGCGGCCGGCGCGGCGGCCGGCGGTTGCTGTGCGGCGGCCGGCGCGGCCGGGGCCGCGGCCTCTTCCTGCTTCTTGCAACCCGCCAGCGCCAACGCAGTGGCCAGCGCGAGCAAGGTACAGGCCTGGGTACGACGTGAATGACTGTGCATCGTTCTACTCCCCTCGTTGAAGAGCCGCGACAGCTGCACCTGAGTCGGCGTGTGCCACGGAACCTGAAGCGTGGGTGTCTACGAGCAACGTCCATGCCATCGCACCGCTGCGATGCAGCATCCCTTGACGTGCGGATCACGCCGTCGGTTGTCGTCCGGCAGACGTGCGTCGTCGCGGCCAGGGCGTATCGGGAACGGGACACTTTGTGCCACGTCGTTGCATCGGCATTGGCGCAGTGTGGGCACATCGACCCGTGGCGCACGCTGCGCCATCGGTGCGCAGCGTGCGCCGGGCAACGACCGCGCAGGGCACGACGCACCGGCGAGGCGTGGGGACTGATCCGCGGCAGGCGCGGGAGTGGGCACGCGCCGCCGCCAGCGGCCGCGGCGGCGCCGTCAGTGCGGCTGCGGCGCGCTGCCGTCCTGCCACCACGCCAGCAGCGCGGCGCAATCGGCGAAATGGAGGTCGGCCAGCGCCGGCCAGGGATTGTCCGGATGCAGCAGCACGGTGGTGGCGCCGGCATGGCGTCCGCATTCCAGGTCGTAGGCATGGTCGCCGACCATCGCCAGCGCCTGCGGCGCCACGCCCCAGTGCTCGGCCAACTGCAGCAGCCCGCCGGGGTGCGGCTTGGGCGGGGCCTCGTCGCGGCCGAGGATGGCCACGTCCTCGAACAGGTCCTCGACCTCGATCTCTTCCAGGGTCAGCTGCGCCAGTTCGCGTGCGTTGCGGGTCAGCACCGCCAGGCGGCAATCGGCCGCACGCAGGGTGCGCAGCAGCGCCGGCGCGCCATTGGCCGCGGTGGCCTCCTGCGCCAGCGCGCGCTCGTGCTCCAGCAGCCAGGCGTGCTTGCTGGCGCGCTGCGCCTCCGGCAGCGCCGCCAGGTGATGCAGGATGTCGGCCTGCGGCGGGATCTGCAGTTCGCGGCGGATCAGCGCGAAATCGTGCACGGCGCGGGTCAGGGTGCCGTCCATGTCGAACACCCAGTGACGCACCTGGCGCAGGGCCTCGGCCGGCGGCGGCATTGCGGCATGCATGGTGCTCAATCCCAGCCCGGCATCTGCGCGCCGTCCAGGCCACCGGTCTCGAACACCGCGGTGCGGGTGCCGCCGGCCTTCACCGGGAAGGTGATCTGCAGCACCGTGGTCTTGCGCGCCAGCTTCCACAGCGCCTTGTCGTCACTGATGAACATGGCGATGGCCTCGTCGGTCTTGGGCCGCCAGGCCGCGGCCGCGTGCGGCGGCGCGTCGTCGGCCTTCAGTTCCACCTTGCAGCCGCCGGCGCAGCGGAAATCGCCGGACTGCAGCACCAGGTAGGCACTGCGCTTCCATTCCGGATGGTCGCGGAACACCAGTTGCACCGGCTTGGGCCCGCTGCCGTCCACATCGACCTTGTCGCGGCTGTACAGCATCGCCGAGCGCTGCACACCCTTGCCGGCCGGCACCTGCGAATACTGCCAGGCGGCCTGCATGCGGCGCAGCTCGCGCGCCGCCTCGCCCTTGGCCTTGACCTCGGCGTAGCCGGGCTGGATGCGTTCGGCCGCATCCGACCCGGGGTACTGCTGCAGCAGCGCGGCGCCATGGATCCGCGCCAGGTCCCAGTTGCCGGACTTCACCGCAGCGTCGTACTGCTTGGCCAGGTCGTCGGCCGCCTGCGCCTTGGCCTGCGCTTCGGCCGCGGCCTGCGCCTTGCGCTCGGCTTCGTGATCGCCGCAAGCGGCCAGAGCGACAGCGCACAGCGCGCCGAGCAGGATGCGTTTCATCGTGGGGTTCCTCGTTGGATCAGGGTGTCGATGGCCTGCGCCACCTCGGCGGGCTTCTCGACGATGGACATGTGGCCGCTGCCGTCCAGCAGCACCTGGATCGCCTGCGGCAGGCGTTGCGCGTACAGCGCCAGCGCGCTGGCATCGATCACCGCGTCCTGCACGCAGTTCAGCAGCAGCGCCGGCTGGCGGATGCGCGCGGCCTCCTCGAACGGCAGGAACGCCTCCTCGCCGCGGCCGATGCGCGCCAGCACCTGCTGCTCGAACGCAGCCTCGCGGCGACGCCAGGCCACCACCGCCGGCACCGCCCAGCGCGGGATGCGCGGCTTGGCGCGCTCGAGCAGGAACACGGTGTCGATGTAGCGCTGCAACGACGCGGCGTCGTGCACCGCGAACGGATTGTGCCCATCCAGCACCGCCTGGCCGAAGGCGTTGTCGGCGAAGCGTACGCCGGCGGCGTTGAACAGGCCGACCCGGTCGAACACCGCCGGATGGCGCGCCGCGGCCAGCGCGGCGATGCCGCCGCCCATCGAATGCCCAAGCAGTACGCAGTCGCTGCCTGCACGGCGCACGCACTGCGCGGCGAATGCGGCCACGCGCTCGGCCTGCGCGACGAAACCGTAGTCCTGCCCGGCGATGCGCTGGCTCTCGGCCCAGCCGGGCAGATCCGGGATCACCAGGTGATAGCGCGTACCCAGCGCGCGCGCCAGCGGCAGCCAGTTCTCCTTGCTGCCGGTGAAGCCGTGCACCAGCAACAGGGTCGGCGCGGCGGGATCGGCTGCGGCGCGCACCAGATAGGTCCAACTGTGTCCGGCGACCTGCGCCTGGCGCCGCTGCAGCCCGCTGCCGCGACGCTGGCGCAGGCTCTCCAGGCGGACCAGCAGGAACGGATCGCGCAGCACCAGCAGCACGCCGAGCAACGCCATCGCCACGACCACGACGCCGGCCAGCAACAGCCACGCCATCGTCAGCACCAGCACGGCGTCACCGGAAGGCGGATGCAGCGCATGCGTTCACACCACCACGTCGGCTTCGCCGAGATGCAGGGCCAGCCACACGGTCGGCTGGTCAGGATCGGTGAAGGTCACCCAATGCGGCGTCTCGGCCGGAATGAACAGATGATCGCCGGGCACCAGCGCGACCTCGCGGTCGCACAACGCCACCCGCGCGCTGCCGCGCAGCAGCAGCACCCATTCGTCGTGCGCCTGCTGGTAGGGCGCGTCCTGCGGCGTGGTCTGCCCGTGCGAGACGATGCGCTCGACGCGGCAACCGGAGCGCCTGAGCAACTCGGTGAAGACTTCGCCGCCGCGCGCATCGGGCAGCGCGGCCAGCAAGGAACCGGACAGGGCGTGGACGTCGGTCATCTCAGTACCGCCTCGGCAGGCGCAGGCGGGCCCGCTCGCATCGGCGCCGGCAATGCCCTGCCGTGGCGATGGCGCTTGCAGCGAAGACCGGGGCGGCGGTGGCGAACGATGTCATGTGCGCATGGACCGAGGACCATCGGGACTGCCGAGGATATCGCGAATGCGTGGCAGACGGTCGGGACACGCGCACGGCGATGCGTGTAGAACCCGTTAAGGCCGCGATGGACACGCATGCGCTTGCTGCAGGAAGCGCGTGCGACGCCGCGCATGGCGCCCTGACACAACGCGCGCGCGGCCAGGCCGCGGCCGCGATCGCTGCCGCCGCGCACGCCGCGCACGCCACGATCGCGGCGACAGTCCGGCCGCACAAACGCACACGGCGCCGGGATCGCTCCCGGCGCCGTGTGCGCGCTCTGCAGCAGGCAACGCGCGTCAGTGCGCGGTGCTGCCGGCCTTGGCCTTGTCCAGCATCTCCTGCACCGACACCGTGGAGATCGGGTGGTAGCCGGGCTTGGCCTTGGCGAACACCTCTTCGGCGAAGGCCAGCCCGTCCGGGGTCTTCACCAGTTCGGCGTAGATCGGCAGGATCAGCTTGCGGCGGCCGACGCGGGCGATGAACTCGCCGGCGGCCGGGCGCGCGTCCACGTAGCCGCTGCGGATCGCCAGCGGATACCAGCGCATGGCGATCTCACCGTTGGCGGTGCCGGTGAAGTGGTAGGCGTCGTCGAGCTGCTTGAGCTGCGCCGGGGTCAGCGTCTCGCCCAGGCCGCTGAGGAAGCGCGTCCACTCCTGGGTGCTCCACGCATCGGTGACCTGCTTGCCCGGCAGCGTGCCGCTCCCGGTCCAGGCGATGCGCGCCGTATCGACCATGGCGAAGTTGCGCGAGCGCGCCTTCTGCGCGAACGCCGGAATCCCCGGCTCGTCCAGCCACGCGTGCAGTTCCTGCGGGGTCACCGCGTTGGGCTTCTTGGCCAGCAGGTGGGTCTTCAGGTAGTCGACGAACTGATCGGTGTTGGCGCTCTGGAAGGCGTGGTCGTCGAACCAGCCGCGCAGGAACGGATCGAAGGTGTCGCGGCCGAAGCGCTGCTCCAGGAACTGCAGGAACCACGCGCCCTTGACGTAGGCGACCTGGCTCAGCGCCTCGTCCGGATCGCGCTCGGTCAGCGCCGGCAGCGCCAGCGCCTGGTCCGCCGGGCTCATCCCCTTCAGCTCGGCCAGCAGGTCGGTCTGGTCGATCTCGCGCTCCATCTCCGCCGCTTCCGGGCCGTACAGCGCTTCGGTGATGCGCGCCTGCACGTAGGTGGTGAAGCCTTCGTTGAGCCAGATGTCCTTCCAACTGGCGTTGGTCACCAGGTTGCCGGACCAGCTATGCGCCAGCTCGTGCGCGATCAGCGACACCAGCGACTTGTCGCCGACGATCACCGTCGGCGTGGCGAAGGTCAGGCGCGGATTCTCCATGCCGCCGAACGGGAACGACGGCGGCAGCACCAGCATGTCGTAGCGGCCCCAGCGGTACGGACCGTACAGCGTCTCGGCGGCCACGATCATCTTCTCGGTGTCCTCGAACTCCTTGGCCGCCTTGTCGACCATCGCCGGCTCGGCCCACACGCCCGAGCGCGCCGAGATCGGCTTGAACACCAGGTCGCCGGCGGCGATGGCCAGCAGGTAGGTCGGGATCGGCTGCGGCATCTTGAAGCGGTAGTCGCCGTTGCGCACCGCCTTGGGATCGTTGTCGGCGCTCATCAGCACCATCACGTCCGGACGCGAAACCACATGCGCGCTGTAGGTGAAACGCACGCTCGGCGTGTCCTGCAGCGGCACCCACGAACGCGCGTGGATCGCCTGCGACTGGCTGAACATGAAGGGCAGCTTCTTGCCCTCGGTCATCGACGGCTCCAGCCATTGCAGGCCCGAGGCGGTCGGCGCGGTGTGGTAGGTGATGCTGATGGTCTGCGGCTGGGTCGGCGCCTCGATGGTCAGCTTGCTGCCGTAGATCTTGTCGGCCGGCGCCAGCGCGTACTGCAGCGGCGTCCCCTGGCCCTTGCCGTCGTCGGCCTGCACCTTCTCGATGCTCAGGTCGCGGGTGTCCAGCACCAGTTGCTTGGCGCTCTTGTCCTTCCAGTCCAGCGTGTAGGTGGCGGTGCCGGCGATCTGCTTGCTGTCGAAATCCAGCTTCAGATCCAGCGCCAGGTCCTTGATCACGACCTTGGACGGCTCGGCGTAGGAGGTCTCGTCGTGGCTGCGGTCGGCCGGCTTGGCCGCGGCGGGCGCCGGCTTGGCGGCGGGTGCGGCCGCATCGGGCGCGGACGCTTCACGGGAACACCCGGACGCGATCACCGCGGCCAGGGACAACAACAGGAACGGGGAACGCATGGCAACGACACCGGCTGAGAAGAAACCGGGAGTTTACTGGAAGCCGGGATTGGGGATTCGGGAGTGGGAATTGGTCAAAGCGAGCAGCCAGCGCGCGTTGACCAGTCCCGAATTTCCCATCCCCACTCCCGGCTTCTAAATCTCGTAGCCCGAATGGATCGCGGCGAGGCCGCCAGTGGGATTCCTGTAGAGGCTACGGGCGAAGCCGACTTCTTCCATCATCCCCTTCAGCCCATCCTGCGGCGGATGCTTGCGCCGGTGCGGCCGGACCGCGCGTCGGGACTGAAGTCCCTCCCACAAGGACAGCTAAGCGCCGCGATCGGTCAGCCACCGATCGCCCGCTCTTGCGATTCCCGATTCCCGATTCCCGATTCCCGGCTTTTCAGATCTTGTAGCCCGAATGGATCGCGACGATGCCGCCAGTGAGATTCTTGTAGTGGCTGCGGGCGAAGCCGGCCTGTTCCATCATCGCCTTCAGCGCATCCTGCGGCGGATGCTTGCGGATGCTCTCGGCCAGGTACTGGTAGCTGTCGGCGTCCTTGGCGAACAGCTTGCCCAGACGCGGCAGCACCTTGAACGACTGGAAGTCGTACAGCGGCTTGAACCAGTCGGCGGTGACCTCGGAAAACTCCAGCACCCGCGCCTGGCCGCCGACCTTGAGCACGCGGTACATCTCGCGCAGTGCGGCGTCCTTGTCGGTGACGTTGCGCAGGCCGAAGGCGATGGTCACCAGGTCGAAGCTCTGGTCCGGGAACGGCAGCGCCTCGGCGTTGCACTGCACGTAGTCCAGGCCCGCGACCAGGCCGCGGTTGGTGAGGCGGTCGCGGCCCACCGAGAGCATGCCGGCGTTGATGTCGCCGAGCACGACCTCGCCGTCGGCGCCGACCCGGTCCTTCAGCAGCGCGGCGATGTCGCCGGTGCCGCCCGCCAGGTCGAGCACGCGGTCGCCCGGCTTGACCTGCGCGGTGGCGACGAAATAGCGCTTCCAGACCCGATGGATGCCCATGCTCATCAGGTCGTTCATCAGGTCGTAGTTGCCGGCGACCGAGGTGAAGACCTCGCCGACCAGCTTCTGCTTGTCCTTGGCGGCGACGTCGCGGAAGCCGAAATGGGTGGTGCCGGAGGTGTAGGGGGATTCGCTCATGCCGGGATTATCGCACTGCCGGCCGCTGCGTGCCGGTGAAGCGCCGCCCGGGATGACAGCCGCCCGCCGCCTGCGCCAGACTGCCGGCCACTCCCTGCCTCGGCCATCCCATGCTGACCACGCCCGACTACCGCGCCCTGCTCGACACCGCCATCGCCGAAGCCCGCCAGGGCCTGGCCGAGGGCGGCATCCCGATCGGCGCCGCCCTGTACCACCGCGACGGCCGCCTGCTCGGCTGCGGCCACAACCGCCGCGTGCAGGAAGGCGACCCGTCCGTGCACGGCGAGACCGACGCCTTCCGCAAGGCCGGACGCCAGCGCCGCTACCGCGACACCATCATGGTCACCACCCTGGCGCCGTGCTGGTACTGCAGCGGCCTGGTGCGGCAGTTCAACATCGGCACCGTGGTGGTCGGCGAATCGGTGACCTTCCAGGGCGGCATCGACTGGCTGCGCGAGAACGACGTGGAGGTCATCGACCTGCACAGCCAGGAATGCATCGACCTGCTCGGCGGCTACATCGCCGCCAACCCGCAGGTGTGGAACGAGGACATCGGCGAGGACTGAGCCGCCCACCGCGGGCGCCGGCACGGCACACGGGGCAGACGCCCGCCGTCGCAGCCGCAGGCGACACCAGGCAACGCCCACCGCCGCCGCCGACCTGGCGCGGCGACCTGCCCCACCGCCGCGCCGGCAAGCCGGCGCGGTCATGGCCTGAAGGCTCCCGCCGCCAGCCGGCGCAAGGCCGCACCGCTCGAGTGTTATATTGTTTCAAAATCGATACCGATCGCACCGCATGCCGTCCGTTGCCCTCGCTTCGCCCGCCTCCCTCGCCGTTCCCGCAACGCCCGCCGCGCGCCTGGCCTCGATCGATCTGCTGCGCGGCACGGTGATGCTGCTGATGCTGCTCGACCACGTGCGCGAGACCTTCTACCTGCATCACCCGGTCGGCGATCCGATGGAGGTGGAAGGCACCGCGCCGGCGCTGTTCGTCGCACGCACCCTGGCGCACTTGTGCGCGCCGGTGTTCGTGTTCCTGACCGGGCTGTCGGCCTGGCTGTACGCGGCGCGGCAGGCCGACGGGCGCGCGGCGGCCGCCGGCTTCCTGCTCAAGCGCGGCCTGTTCCTGATCGTGCTGGAGCTGACCCTGGTCAACCTGGCCTGGAGCGGCGCCTTCCCGCCGCAGGCGCTGTACCTGCAGGTGATCTGGGCGATCGGCCTGAGCATGCTCGCCCTGGCCGCGCTGCTGTGGCTGCCGCGGCCGGCGCTGGCCCTGCTGGGCGCGGCACTGGTCGCCGGCCACCACCTGCTGGACGACGTGCAGGTGCAGGGCGACGGCCCGCTGGCCGCCGCCTGGGCGGTGCTGCACGACCGGCGCTGGCTGGAGCTGGGCGAGCTGCGCCTGCGCACCTCCTACCCGGTGCTGCCGTGGATCGGGGTGATCGCGCTCGGCTATGCCGCCGGCCCCTGGTACGGCGCCGCCACCGACCCGGCGCAACGCCAGCAGCGCCTGCTGGCCTGGGGACTGGGCGCGCTGGCCGGGTTCCACCTGCTGCGCTGGCACAACGGCTACGGCGATGCGCCCTGGCAGGCGCAGGACGACCTCGCGCATACCGCGATGAGCTTCTTCAACGTGACCAAGTACCCGCCGTCGCTGCAGTTCCTGCTGCTGACCCTGGGCGTGGGCCTGCTGTTGCTGCGCCTGTACGAACACCCCGCCGTGGCCCGCGCCCTGGCGCCACTGGCGGCGATCGGCGCGGCACCGATGTTCTTCTACCTGCTGCACCTGTACGTGCTGAAGCTCGCCTACCTGGCCGCGGTGGCGCGGTGGGGCGCCAACCAGGGCGCCGTGTTCGGCGTGGACAGCGTGGCCGCGCTGTGGGCCATCGCCGCGGTGCTGGGCCTGGCCCTGTTCTGGCCCACCGCCGCGTTCGCGCGGCTGAAGGCACGGCGCCGCGACCTGGCCTGGCTGCGCTACTTCTAGGGCGCAGCGGTTCATCTGCCTGCAATGCAGGCGTGGTCGACTGCCGGTTCCTTCGTCCGCGCCTGGAGACCTGCGATGTCCACCCGCCTGCCGCAGTTGCTGCTGATCGGCCTGACCCTTGCCGCCTGCGCCGGGTGCGCGACGGCAGCGAGCAAGCGCGACGCCTGGGTGGTGCAGCAGATCCACGACTACAACCATCCCTACGCCGCGCAGCGCGCCGAGCTGGACACCAAGATGGCGACCATGGCCACCAGCGCCTACGCCTTCTACCGCGGCACCGACCATCTCTTCTACCAGGACATGACCACCCTGCCCGGCTCGCTGTGGACCTCGCCGCAGACCGGCTACACCTGGCTCGGCGGCGACACCCACCTCGGCAACTTCGATGCGGCGCGCGACAGCAGCGGCAAGGCGGTGTTCAAGGTCGCCGACTTCGACGAAGGCCACCTCGGCCAGTACGTGTGGGACCTGCGCCGGCTGGCCGCGAGCATGGTCCTGGCCGGCCGCGACAACGGCCTGTCCGACAGCGACATCGGCGACGCCATCGACACCATGGTCGGCGCCTACTTGGACAAGATCGCCGATTTCCGCGGCAGCGATGCCGAGGAGCGCTTCCAGCTGAGCAAGCGCAACACCAGCGGCGCGGTGGCCAAGGCCATCGACAGCGCCGACGGCAAGAGCCGCAGCAGCCTGCTGTCCAAGTACACGGCGGTCAACGGCGGCAAGCGCCAGTTCCAGGATCTGGACAACCTGGTCGCGGTGGACGCGAGCACCGCCTCGGCGGTGGCCGCGGCGATGAACGGCTACATCGGCTCGATCGCCGCGTCCAAGCGCTATGCGGCCAGCTACTACACCATCAAGGACGTGCGCCAGAAGCTGGGCTCGGGCACCGGCAGCCTCGGCCGCCTGCGCCTGTACGTGCTGATCGAAGGCCCGAGCGCGGCGACCAGCGACGACGTGATCCTGGAATGGAAGCAGGAAGCGGCCAGCGTGGTCGCGGCGGCGGCGCCGTCGCAGATGCCGGCCTCCACCTACGACAACAACGAGGGCGCGCGGGTGGCGCGCACCGCCAAGGCGCAGACCATCGACGCCGACGTGCTGGTCGGCTACGCCAGCGTCGCCGGCACGCCGTTCTACGTGCACGAGAAGTCGCCGTTCCAGCAGGACCTGGACCCGACCGCGCTGGACAGCGCCGGCAAGCTCGCCACCGCCGCGACCTACCTGGGCCAGGCGCTGGCCTCGGCGCATGCGCTGGCCGACCAGGACTACGATCCGAACGTGGTGCCCTACAGCATCGACAAGCAGATCGACCAGGCTGTCACCAGCAAGAGCGGGCTGAAATCGGAACTGCGCCAGTTCGCGTTCGACTACGCCGCGCAGGTGCAACTGGACTGGCAAGCGTTCGTGGCCGCGTACAAGGCGGGCACGCCGCTGTATTGAGTCGCGCCGGGTGCGTGCAGACGACGCACGCGCTGCGCGATTTTCGGCAGGCCTACGCGGCGGAGCAGCGTCTTGTAGGAGCGGCTTCAGCCGCCACGGGCATCACAGATAACGCCGCGTCGCGGCGGAAGCCGCTCCCACGAAAGCGCTCCCCCTCATCCCCGCGGGTATCCATACCTCGACAAGGCAGGCCCGCCAGCCCAACACGGCGCCACCAAATTTTTGTAGGAGCGGCTTCAGCCCCCACG
>JBEVKG010000046.1:0-3218 GCA_040509765.1 Xanthomonas sp. | reverse complement strand
GAGCCGCTGCTGCGCTGGGTGCACGAGCTGATGCTGCGATTCCAGCTCGATCCGCAGACCGGCGCCCTCGCCCGGCTGTCCGACGTCATCAATCCCCACAGCGTCCACCTGGCCGCCGCGCTCATCTTCGCCTACGGCGTCTTGCGTATGGTCGAGGCGTG
This sequence comes from Xanthomonas sp., assembly GCA_040509765.1. GTDB lineage: Bacteria > Pseudomonadota > Gammaproteobacteria > Xanthomonadales > Xanthomonadaceae > Xanthomonas_A. The sequence continues at coordinate 3,057 of JBEVKG010000046.1, read as the reverse complement.
GGGGCGGTGGCGCGTCCAGGTCTGGGCTTCGTGGCTGGGCTGCATCAGCGCCGCGATCTACCTGCCGCTCGACGTCTACGCCCTGTTCCGCCATCCGGGCTGGATGTCGGTCGCCGTGCTGGTGGTCAATTTGATCGTCGTCGCAGTGCTGGCACGCGACATCTTCAAGCGGCGCCACTGAGCCCCCGCCGGCCAAGCTGAATGGCGTATGCTCCGGTCAGCCACCTGCGACCGGGGAATCGCAATGCGCTCTTTGATCGTCAAGACGTTGCCGCTGGCGACGCTGCTCGCGTTGCTGCCTGCCTGCCAGCGCGCCGACGCGCCCGGTACGGCCAAGGCCAGCACGACCGTGACCGCCAAGTCCGCCGCCGCACCCGCAGTTGCACCGGGCGCCAACTTCGCCTTCGCGGAAGTCGGCATCGATGAGCTGCAGGCCCGCATGGGCCGTGGCGAACTGACCAGCCATGCGCTGACGCAGGCCTACCTCGACCGCATCGCCGCGATCGACGATGCCGGCCCGCGACTCAACGCGGTCATCGAGATCAATGCCGCCGCATTGAAGGAAGCCGACGCGCGAGACGCCGAGCGCAAGGCCGGCCGCGTGCGTGGCCCGCTGCACGGCGTGCCGATCCTGCTGAAGGACAACATCGACGCCACGCCGATGGCGAACTCCGCCGGCTCGCTCGCCCTCGCCTCGCACCATCCGCGTACCGACGCCTTCCTGGTTGCGCGGCTTCGCGATGCCGGCGCGGTGATCCTGGGCAAGACCAACCTGAGCGAATGGGCCAACTTCCGTTCCTCGCGGTCCACGTCCGGCTGGAGCGCGCGCGGCGGACAGACGCTCAATCCATACGCCCTGGATCGCTCGCCTTGCGGGTCCAGCTCGGGCAGTGGCGCCGCCGTGGCCGCCAACCTCGCCGCGGCTGCGATCGGCACCGAGACCGACGGCAGCATTGTCTGCCCTTCCTCGGTCGCCGGCTTGGTCGGCATCAAGCCGACCGTCGGGCTGGTGAGCCGCAGCGGCATCATTCCGATCTCGCACAGTCAGGACACCGCGGGCCCGATGGCACGCAGTGTCGCCGACGCGGCAACGCTGCTGTCGGCGATGGTCGGTCGCGACGACGCGGATTCGGCAACGGCCGAAAGCACGGGACGGGCGATCTTCGACTACCACGCTCGACTCAACACCGACGGCCTGCGTGGTGCACGCATCGGCGTGCTGCGCAAGGCGATGGGGTTCCACCCGGCTGCCGACGCCGCGCTGGAACGCAGCTTGGGGACCATGCGCCAGGCCGGTGCGGAGATCATCGACGTTGACCTCCCAACCGCCGGGCAATGGAACGACGCGGAGATGGACGTGCTGCTGTACGAGTTCAAGCACGGCGTGAACGCCTACCTCTCGCGCAGCGGCGCGCCTGTGAACTCACTGGCCGGCCTGATCGAGTTCAATCGCGGCAACAAGAAGGCGGAAATGCCCTACTTCGCGCAGGAGTTGTTCGAGCGTGCACAGGCCAAGGGCACGCTTGACGAGATGGCCTACATCGACGCACGCAGCAAGGCCAAGCGCCTGGCAGGGGCGGAAGGACTGGAAGCGGTGCTCGCCGCCTCGACCCTCGATGCCATCGTCGCACCCGCGACCGCACCGGCCTGGCTGATCGATCCGGTCAACGGCGACCACTTCCTGGGCGAAGGCTACGGCGCAGCCGCCGTCGCCGGTACGCCGAGCATCACCGTGCCGATGGGCGAGTACTTCGGCTTGCCGATGGGCATCGTCTTCATGGGATCGGCCTGGAGCGAACCGCGCCTGATCGAGCTGGCATACGCGTTCGAGCAAAGGACCAAGGCGCGAAAGGCGCCTCAGTTCCTGGCCACGGCCCCGGTCGCGCCGACGAAAGGCTGAGTACTGCGCAATGCGTCGCCATTGCACAGGCTGAAAACGCACAAGGCCCGCGTGGGCGGGCCTTGTGGGATCGACAGCGGGAAACCTTACGCCGGCGCCGCGATCTGCGCCTGCTTGCGCACGATCAGCATCGCGATCTCCAGCGCCTGCTCGTAGTTCAGGCGCGGATCCACCGTCGACATGTACGCCCGCTCCAGATCGCTCTCGGTCAGCTCGCGCGCGCCACCCAGGCACTCGGTGACATCCTCGCCGGTGAGCTCCAGATGCACGCCACCCAGGCGCGTGCCGGCCGCGGCGTGCAACTCGAACGACTGCTCCAGCTCGCTGCGGATGTTGCGGAAGCGACGCGTCTTGTAGCCGTTGCTGGTGCTCTCGGTGTTGCCGTGCATCGGGTCGCACACCCACAGCACGCGACGCCCGTCGCGGCGCACCGCATCGAGCAGCGGCGGCAGCTTCTCGGCGATGCCGCTCGCACCCATGCGATGGATGAACGTCAGGCGGCCCGGCTCGTCCTCGGGGTTGAGCAGGTCGATCGTGCGCAGCAGCTGGTCCGGCGTCACCGACGGACCGACCTTCAGCGCGATCGGGTTGCGGATGCCGCGGAAGTATTCGGCGTGGGCGCCATCCACCGCAGCGGTGCGCATGCCGATCCACGGGTAATGCGTGCTGAGGTTGAACCAGCCCCAGTGGCGCGGCACCTGCCGGGTCAGCGACTCTTCGTACGGCAGCAGCAACGCTTCGTGCGACGTGTAGAAGTCGACGCGGTTGAGGTTGTGCACCTCCGAGCCCGACAGCGTCTCCATGAAGCGAACTGCATCGCCGATCGCGGTGACCATGCGCCGATATTCCTCGGCGAGCTCGGAATGGCCGACCCAGCTGAGGTTCCAGTATTCGGGGTGGTGCAGGTCGGCGAAACCGCCGTCGATCAGGGCGCGGACGAAGTTCATCGTCATCGCCGAACGGGCGTGTGCCTTGATCATGCGGCGCGGGTCTGGCGTGCGAGCTTCCGAAGTGAATTCCGGCGCATTGACCATGTCGCCGCGGTAACTGGGCAGCGTGACCTCGCCGATGGTTTCGGTGTCGGTCGAACGCGGCTTGGCGTACTGGCCGGCGAAACGGCCGACGCGCACCACCGGCTTGCGCATGCCGTGGACGAG
>JBEVKG010000045.1:0-8968 GCA_040509765.1 Xanthomonas sp. | reverse complement strand
GCGGTTCGCCGGCGCCGGCCACTCTCCCGGGGCGGCCCCTCCCCCGAAACTCTGGCCGCTTTTGGGCGCCTTCCTGGTGGGTTACTTTGCGCGCCGCACCCCCCCGCGACGCATGACGCCATCCGACAGTTCCGCGGGAACCCCTCCTGTGGGAGCGACTTCAGTCGCGACGCGGGACGTCATCAAGCAGCTCCGTTGCACGCGCAGTCGGGACTGAAGTCCCTCCCACAACATCTACAATCATCGTGACATCGCCAGACGCGGTGAAAGGTCGTACCGACCAGCGTTCGCTATTGCCTCTCACTCGCGCCGGCACGCCGAGGCCGGTGCATCGGACACCACGCACTGCCGGAAATCGCGCGGCAGCCCGGCGATCTCGCGGCGCTGGCCAACCGCCAGGTCGAAGGCCTGCAGCACGCGCGGGAGACAGGCCACGCCATCAGCGCCGCTCGCCGGCTGCGCCGCCGCGCAGGCGGCATAGACCTGGTAGTGGCAGCGTCCGCTGCGGCTGTCGATGCAGCGGAACGTGGCCAGCCCACCGCGATACGTGGTCCGACTGAACAGCAGCGGCACGCCGCGTTCGCTGGCCTGCACGACGGTCTCGCGGCTGGCGCCGACGGACAGGTCGAGATCGGCATGGCCCTGGCAGCCCAGCAGGCCGAGCAGGCACGACCACAGCAAGGAGAGCAGACGCATGGCGGAGATTCCTTGTTCCAGTGCAACGCGGTGGGGGATGCCGCGGCTACATGCCGCGGAACAGGCTCATGTACGGCTGACTGACGGTCAGGACCTCGTCGCGGTGGCGCAGCTTCAGCCGGCCCTTGCCGGTGTCGTCGCGCACCACCGAAGCCACCGCCTTGAGGTTGACGATGGTGGAACGGTGGATCTGCCGGAACGCGGTCGGATCGAGCACGTCCAGCAACTCGCGCAAGGAGGTGCGCAGCACCGCCTCGCCATCGCGGGTGAGCACCGTGGTGTACTTGCTGTCGGCCCGGAAATACAGCACGTCGTCGAGCAGGATCAGCCGCGTCTCGCGGCCGCTGCTGGCGGTGACCCAGGCCAGCGGCGGCGGCGCCGACGGCGCGACCGGGCGCTGCTGCAGGCGCTGCAACAGCGCGTCGAGCACCGCCGGATCCGGGCCCTGCGCCGCCCGCGCCTGCAGCCGCTGCACCGTGGCCTGCAGGCGTTCGCGCACGATCGGCTTGAGCAGATAGTCCACCGCGCCGGGTTCGAACGCGTCGATGGCGTACGGGTCGTAGGCGGTGACGACCACCACCTGCGTGCGCGGACTCAATTCCCCCAGCGCCCGCGCCACCTCGATGCCGCTCAACCCGGGCATGCGGATGTCCAGGAACGCCACCTCCGGGCGCAGCTCGGCCAGCTGCTCCAGCGCGCTGGCGCCGTCCTCGCACTCGGCGACGATGCGCAGTTGTGGCCACACCTCGCCGAGCAGCGCGACCAGCGCGTCGCGCAGCAGGGTTTCGTCCTCGGCGACGATCGCGTCAGTCATGCCGCGCTCCCATCGCCACCGGCATCGGCAGTGGCGGCGGCAACGGCGACGGCGTCGATCCGATCGGCCGCGGCAGGGTGATGGTGGCGGCCACACCGCTGGGGAAGTTGGAGACGATGGCGAAGCTCGCGGCGCCGGCATAGGTCAGGCGCAGCCGTTCGCGCAGGTTCTTCAGGCCGATGCCGGTGCCGCTGGAGTGGGTGTTGAAGCCCAGGCCGTCGTCGGCCACGGTCAGGGTGACGTGGTCGTCGACCTCGCGCGCCAGGATCCAGATGGTGCCGCCGCCGGGTTTGGGTTCCAGGCCGTGCTTGATCGCGTTCTCCACCAGCGTCTGCAGCATCATCGACGGCAGCGGCAGCGTCTTCAGCGTCTCCGGCACCTGCACCTGCAGTTGCAGGCGTGCGCCCATGCGGATGCGCAGGATCTCCAGGTAGGCCTGGGTCCGCTCCAGTTCGTCGCCGAGCGAGCTCGATGCGTCCTCGGCGCTGGGCAGCGAGCGCCGCAGGTACTGGATCAGATAGCCCAGCATCAGGTCGGCACGCGGCGGGTCGGTACGCGCCAGCACCTGCGCGCTGGCCAGGGTGTTGTAGAGGAAGTGCGGCTCGACCTGGGCATGCAGCAGGTTCAGCCGCGCCACGGTGAGTTCCTGCTCGGTGGCGGCCTGCGCCGCGGCGGCCTGCTCGTCGCGGCGCAGCTCGGCCACGCGCCGCGCCAGCGCCCGGCCCAATGCCTCGGCATTCTCGTAGTTGCTGCCTTCGTCGACCGCGACCAGATCGATCCAGGCACTGGCGTCCGGCTCCAGCAACAGGGTCAGGCTGCTGGTGCCGGTGCCCGGGGTCACCGTCGCCAGCACGTGGTTGCGCTTGACCGCGAAGCGCGCAGCCAGGTTCCAGCGCGACGGCGGGCGGCCGTTGTACGGATCGATGCGGCGCACCTTGGCGCGCACCTGCAGGCTGTCGCGCGTGCTTTCGACCTCCTCCACCCGCGGCAGCTCGCGCACCGCGGCATCCAGCAGCGCGAAGGCCTCACGGGTGTCCAGCGGGATCTCGATCTGGCGCCGCTGGCGGCTGGCCAGGGTCTCCCAGTCCAGGCGCCCGGCGATCAGCCAGACCCGGCGCAGATGGGTGATGCCGGCGATCAGCGCCGACAGCATCAGCAGCATCGCCAGCAGGCCGAACAGCCAGCCCGGCCCGGACCTCATGCCGTAGAACACCCCGGCCCAGACGAAGGCGGCGACGACCACCGCCACGGCCCAGGCGCACAACAGGCGGACGATGAAGAACAGGCTGGCGAGCATGGCGGCCGCGGATGGGAAGCGATGCCGGGGAGCATAGCCGCCGCAGCCGGCACCGCCAGCCTGTCGCGACGAAAGCGAAGAAACGTGGCGCCGATGATGGAAATCGGGGTACAAACCGCGGCCGGCCCGGCCGCTGCAGCCGGTGCTCGCGCACCGCTGGCATGCGCTCCGGGAGGGGGCGACGTCGGGGATCGGAGCGGCCACCGCCCGCGCGGCGCACCGGCCTGCCGCGCGGCGGCGGCTTTGCGTCGGTTTTCGACGGGCGCTCGCCGTCGCCGCTGCCAACGATCGCTCACTGCCTGGGCGGCGCAGGTTCGTTCTAGACTCTAGGTCCGACCAGCCGGAGCCAGGATGCGCCAGCAACACCTCCCACGCAGCGTCATGCCGACGCTCGCCCCGCGCCGCGCGGCGGCCGCGCTCGGCCCGGCCGCCGCGCGCGCGCAGGAGTGGCACGGCACCGCCAGGCCCGCGGCGCGTCGCATGCGACCGTGGTTGCGATGCACGTAATTCTGGCGACGGAGTCGATCCGGTATCCACTGACCGGCGTCGGCCGCTACACACAGGAACTGGCCACGCACTTGGCGGCCTTGCCGCAGATCGATTCGCTACGCTTCCTGCACGGCCGGCACCTGCGCCAGGACCTGCCGGCACCGGGACCGGCGCCGACGCTGCTGCCGTGGCTGCGCGACCGGCTGTCGGGCATCCAGCCTGTCGTCGATGTCTACCGGCGGCTGCATAACGCGGCCAGGTCGCGCGCGCTGCGCGGGCAGGCACCGGCGCTGTTCCATGGCTGCAACTACTATCTGCCGGCGTTCGACGGCCCCTGCGTCGCCACCTTCCACGACATCTCGATCTATCGCTGGGCCGAGTGCCATCGGGCCGACCGGGTGCGCTACATGCGCAAGGAACTGGCGCTATCGCTGCGCCGCGCGCACCTGATCCTGACTGTTTCAGAATTCTCGCGGCGCGAGATCGCCGCGCAGTTCGACTGGCCGCTGGCGCGCATCCGCGCCATCCCGCTGGCCGGCAATGCGGCGTTCCGCCCGCACCGCGCGGAGGAATTGCAGGCGCCGCTGCAGGCACTGGGCCTGCAGGCCGATGGCTATACGCTGTTCCTGGGGACGATCGAGCCGCGCAAGAATCTGCAGACGCTGCTGCAGGCCTATGCCGCGCTGCCGGCGGCGCTGCGCACGCGCTGGCCGCTGGTGGTGGCCGGCCATCCGGGCTGGCACAGCGCCGCGCTGCACCAGCGCATGGCGCAGGCGCAACGCGACGGCTGGCTGCGCTACCTGGGTTACGTGGACGCGGCCAGCCTGCCGGCGTTGGTCGCCGGTGCGCGGCTGTTCGTGTTCCCGTCGCTCTACGAGGGGTTCGGCCTGCCGGTGCTGGAAGCGATGGGCAGCGGCACGCCGGTGCTGTGTTCCACTGCCGCGGCGCTGCCCGAGGTCGCCGGCGATGCAGCGGCGCTGTTCGATCCCGGCGATGTGGACGGCCTGCTCGGCTTGCTCGCCCGCGGCCTGGAGGATGCGGCGTGGCGCGCGACGCTGAGCGCGGCCGGGCGCCGTCGCGCGGCGCAGTTCGATTGGCGCACCTGCGCCGAGCGCACCGCCGACGCCTACCGCGACGCGATGCGCGCATGAACCACGGAGCCCCGGGCTGATGCGCGTCCTGCATGTCTACAAGACCGCCCTGCCCGACTCCATCGGCGGGATCGAGCGGGTGGTGCATACGCTGGCGCAGCATGCCCAGGCACGCGGGGTGCACAGCGAGGTCCTGGCGCTGTGCGGCGACGCTGCGCAGGCCGGCACCCGGATCCATGCTGGCTATACGCTGCATCGGCTGCGGCGCAGCGCCGAGTTCGCCTCGATGCCGGTCTCGCTCGGCCTGGTGCGGCGCTACGCGCAACTGGCGCGCCGCGCCGACCTGATCCATTACCACTTCCCGTGGCCGTTCATGGACGCCCTGCACTTCGCCGCCTCGGCGGGCACCCCCTCGGTGCTCACCTACCATTCGGACATCGTGCGGCAACGGCAGCTGTTGCGCCTGTACCGGCCGCTGCAGCGGCGCTTCCTGCGCAGCGTCGACCGCATCGTCGCCACCTCGCCGAACTACCTGGACAGCAGTGCGGTGCTGGCCGACTATCGCGCCAAGGTCAGCGTCATTCCCATCGGCCTGGATGCCGCGCCGCAACACGCGGCCTCGTCACAGCGGATGGAGGCGTGGCGCGCGCGCCTGGGTCCGCGCTTCCTGCTGTTCGTCGGGGTGCTGCGCTACTACAAGGGCCTGCGCTTTCTGCTGCAGGCCGCGCAGGGACTGCAGATCCCGATCGCGATCGTCGGCGACGGCCCCGAAGCACCGGCCTTGCGCGCCCAGGCGCAGGCGCTGGGGCTGACCCACGTGCATTTCCTCGGCGCCGTGGACGAGGCCGACAAGCACGCCCTGCTGGGCGCCTGCGCGGCGCTGGTGTTCCCATCCCATCTGCGCTCGGAAGCGTTCGGCCTTTCCCTGCTGGAAGCGGCAATGCACGCCAGGCCGATGATTTCCTGCGAGATCGGCACCGGCACCAGCTTCGTCAACGTCGATGGCGAGACCGGCCTGGTGGTGCCGCCGGCCGATCCGGTGGCCTTGCGCGACGCGATGCGCTATCTATGGGACCATCCACACATCGCCGCGGCCTTTGGGGGGCACGCGGAAGCGCGATACCGGCGGTTGTTCACCGCCGACAGCATGGTCGACGCCCATCTGGCGCTGTACCGCACGGTCTGCGAGCGGCGCGGGACGGCCGACAGGGAATGGGGATGAGGAGCACCTTGGGGACGCACGGGAACAACGCAATGCCTTCGCGACACGCGCGGAGCCAACACGCATGAGACTGCTGGGCGGGCCGCTGCCGCGGGCGGCGGCATCGGGCATGGTCGGCGATGCGATGGCGCTGGCGGCGACGCTGCTGAAGGTGGCCGATGCCGCGGTGGTGGTCGGCAGCGGCCTGCTGGCCTATGCCGTGCGCGTGAGCCAGGCGAGCCTGCCGGAGGCGCCACGCTACCCGTATGCCCTGCTGGCCGGCGCGGCGCTGGCGCTGCTGGTGTTATCGCAACTGGCGCTGTACCGCAGTTGGCGCCTGGCGCTGCCGACGATGATGCTGGGCCGGTTGCTGCTCGGCTGGGGCGTGGTGCTGGGCGTGCTCGCGTCGCTGAGCTTCTTGAGCAAGACCGGCCCCAGCTTCTCGCGCTTGTGGTTCCTGTACTGGGCAGTGATCGGCGCATTCGGCCTGGTCGGGGTGCGCGTGGCCGCGGACCGGCTGCTGCGCTGGCTGCACCGGCATGGCGTGGGCACGCGCCGCATCGCGGTGCTGGGCCCGCCGGAACGGGTCGAGCAACTCGGCGCGCGGATCAGCCAGGGGCCATGGTCCGGACTGCAGTGGGTGCCGTCGCCGACGGCGATCCGCGGCGGCGACCTCGCGGCGCTGCCGCAATGGCTGGACCTGCACGGCATCGCCGAGGTGTGGCTGACCTGGCCGATGCGCGAGGAGGCGCTGATCCGCGAGAGCATGCGCCAGCTCGACGCCAGCAGCGTGGACGTGCGCTGGGTCCCGGACATTTTCGCCTTCGGCATGATCCACCACGGCATCGCCGAGGTGGCGGGGACGCCGTTGCTGGAGCTGTCGGTGCGGCCGCTGTCGCGCACCGCGCAATGGCTCAAGGACGTCACCGACAAGCTGCTGGCCACGCTGATCCTGCTGCTGAGCAGCCCGCTGCTGCTGGTGCTGGCGCTGGGCGTCAAGCTGTCCGGGCCGGGGCCGGTGCTGTTCCGGCAGACGCGGCACGGCTGGGACGGGCAACCGTTCGAACTGTGGAAGTTCCGCAGCATGCGTCTGCACGACACCGACGATGCCGCGCCGCAGACCCAGCGCGGCGATCCGCGGGTGACCCGCTTCGGCGCATTCATGCGCCGCACCAGCCTGGACGAGCTGCCGCAGTTCTTCAATGTGCTGCAGGGACGCATGTCCATCGTCGGCCCGCGTCCGCACGCGCTGGCGCACAACGCGCAATACCAGGACCTGGTGCCGAACTACCTGCAACGCCACCGGGTCAAGCCGGGCATCACCGGCTGGGCGCAGGTGAACGGGCTGCGCGGCGAGACGGATACCGTGGAGAAGATGCGCAAGCGCATCGACTACGACCTGTACTACATCCAGCACTGGTCGCTGTGGCTGGACCTGAGCATCATCGCGCAGACGGCGGCGATCGTGCTGTTCGACCGCGACGCTTATTGACCGCAGGACCGGGGGAGTCCGAATCCGATGCACATCAGCTACGTTCTCGGCACCCGCCCGGAGATCATCAAACTGGCCTCGCTGATCGCCGCCAGCCTGCGCGACGGCCTGCGCTTCTCGATCGTGCATACCAACCAGCACTACGCCGAGACGATGGACCGCATCTTCTTCGACGAACTGGACCTGCCGCGCGCCCACTACAACCTCGGGGTCGGCTCGGCGCCGCACGCCACCCAGATCGGGCGCATGCTGTGCGGCATCGAACCGGTGCTGGAACGCACCCGGCCGGACGTGGTGGTGGTGCAGGGCGACACCAACAGCGCGCTGGCCGGCGCCATGACCGCCAACAAGCTCGGCATCGCGGTGGCGCACGTGGAAGCGGGGTTGCGCAGCCGCGACCGCAGCATGCCCGAGGAAGTGAATCGGGTGCTGATCGACCACATGTCCGACCACCTGTTCTGCCCGACCGCGCTGCAGGCGCAGATCCTGCGCGAGGAAGGCCTGCCGGCGGCGAACATCCGGGTCACCGGCAACACCGTGGCGGATGCGACCCTGGCGCATGCGCGCACCGCGCTGCGGCGCTCGGACATCCTGCAGCGGCTGGGCCTGCACCAGGGCGGCTATCACCTGCTGACCTGCCACCGGCGTTCCAACACCGACGATCCGCAGCATTTCGCCGCGCTGATGCAGGCGGTGGCCGCGATCTCCGAGGACGCCGGCGTGCCGTTGGTGTTCCCGATGCATCCGCGCCTGGCGAGCATGGGCAATGCGGCCTCGGCGCGGCATCGCTGCCTGCGCGCGATCGGGCCGGTCGGCTATCTGGACATGCTGGCATTGCAGCAGGGCGCGTCGCTGATCATGACCGACAGCGGCGGCATCCAGGAGGAAGCCTGCATCCTGCAGCGCAAGTGCCTGGTGCTGCGTACCAACACCGAGCGGCCGGAGACCCTGCAGGTCGGCGGCGCGGAGCTGCCGTTGAGCCTGGACGCACCCGGCCTGCGCGCGGCCGCCGACGCGCTGCTGGCGCGCGAGGTGGCATGGCGCAACCCGTTCGGCGACGGCCATGCCTATCGCGACGTGCTCGACACCTTGTTGGCGAATACCCAGGCCGGGCAACGCGCCTCGGAACGGGCGCCGCTGCGTCAGGCCGCGCGCTGACGGCGCAGCTCAGGCGATCGCGCCGACGCGGACACGCTGGCGTACTGCGTCGCCACCGCCAGCGCCGCATGCAGCGAGAACGCATAGAACTGCAGGTAGACGTCGAACACGCCCAGGCCCAGCAGCAGAACCAGCCACAGCAGCGCCCAGGCGCGCGTTCGCACCTGCCGCAGCAACGGCGACCACACGGCGACCAGCAAGCCCAGGCAGGCGACAAGCCCGCACAGCCCGGTTTCCGACAGCACCGCCAGCAGCAGATTGTGCGCATGCAGTTCGCCGCGGTCGAAGCGGCCGCCGGTGTAGTCCGGCACCAGGAACTGGAAGACCCCGGCGCCCAGCCCGAACCACGGGTGGCTGCGCCAGGCCTCGAACGCGCCAGCCCACAGATAGGTGCGGCCCAGCGACACCGCAGTGAGCGTGCTTTCGTGCACCGCGCTGGTCATGTCCGCATAGCGCTGCCACAGCACGAAGCCGGCCAGCCCCAGCAGACCCAGCAGCGCGACCACGGCCGCTTGGCGGCGGCCGCGCGAGGCGCCGCGGCGCGGCCACGCCCACCACAGCAGCAGCGCGCCGACCGGCAACAGCGGGTTGCGCACCTGGGTCAGCGCCAGCGCCAGCACCGCGCCCAGCAGCGCCATGGCCAGCGCAAAGCGCCCCAGCGCACCGCTGCGCCAGCACTGCAGGACCAGCGCGGCCACCACCACCGCGCTCGCCGCCAGCAGCGCGGGAT
>JBEVKG010000044.1:0-16248 GCA_040509765.1 Xanthomonas sp. | reverse complement strand
AACGTCTACGTGACCGACGGCGCCTGCATGACCTCCAGCGCCTGCGTGAATCCCTCGCTGACCTACATGGCGCTGACCGCACGTGCCGCCGATCATGCGGTGCGCGAACTGAAAGCGGGGAACCTGTGATGGAACGTCGCGAACTGCTGAAGATGATCTTTGCCGCCACGGGCGCGGCCATGGTCGGCCTGCCCGCGCTCGTCCATGGCCAGGCGCCGGCTGCGGGGGCGAAGGCGCTGTTCTCCGCCGTCGATATCGGCACGCTGGACGAGATCGCCGAGACCATCATGCCGCGGACCAAGACGCCGGGGGCGAAGGACGCCGCCGCGGGCGCGTTCATGGCGAAATTCGTCGCCGACTGCTACACCGCCCGGCAGCAGGCGACATTCCGCGCCGGCCTGGCCGAGATCGACAAACGTGCCGGCGGTCGCTTCGTCTCGCTCACGCCGCAGGCGCGTACCGAGTTGCTGCGCACCCTGGATGCGGAAGCCAGGACACACCGCATCGACGTGACCGACACCGGTACCGCCGAAGCGGCGGACGCGATGCCGCATCCCTTCACGATGATCAAGCAGCTGACCATCTTCGGGTTCTTCACCTCCAAGGTGGGCGCGACCGACGTGCTGCGCTACGTCGCCGTGCCGGGCCGCTACGAGGATCTGACCTATGTTCCCGGCACGCCCGCCTGGGCAACCAGCTGATGGACCGCCACGCTTGCCCATTCTTCCTTTCCCTGGAAACACGATGACCAGATCCCTGCTGATGGTGGCCTGCCTGCTGGCCGCGGCTCCTGCGTTCGCGCAGGCCGACGGCGATCCCGCACGCGATCCGACCAAGACCGAAGTGTGGAAGCCGGTGCCCGCGATGGTGGCCACGCCTGCGGGCGGCGCGCCCTCCGATGCGATCGTGCTGTTCGATGGCAAGGATCTGTCGGCCTGGGAGTCGGAGCAGGGTGGACGCGCGCCCTGGACCGTCGCCGACGGCGCGCTGACCGTGGTGCCGGGCAGCAAGGGCATCCGCACCAAGCAGCGCTTCTGCGACATCCAGTTGCACGTCGAGTGGCGCACGCCGACGGCGACCCGCGGATTCGACGGCCAGCAGCGGGGGAACAGCGGCATCTTCCTGCAAGAGCTGTATGAGCTGCAGGTGCTCGACAGCTACGACAACCCGACCTATGCCAACGGCCAGGCCGGTGCGATCTACAAGCAGGCCATTCCGCTGGTCAATGCCTCGCGTGCGCCGGGCCAGTGGCAGGTGTACGACATCATCTGGAAGGCGCCGCGTTTCTCGCAGGGCGGCGGACTCACGTCACCCGCCCGCATCACGGTCCTGCACAACGGCGTCCTGGTGCAGAACGACACCGTGCTGTCGGGCAAGACCGAGTACATCGGCGCGCCATCGTACGCGCCGCATGCCTGTGCGCCGATCCTGCTGCAGGAGCACGACTCCAAGGTCAGCTACCGCAACATCTGGGTCCGCGAACTGTAGCGCCGGCGCGTAACCCGCGCCGGTCGCCCGGGACAGGCCCTAGTGCGCCAGGAAGCTGGCGAGGTCGTCGATCTCCTGTTGCGACAACTGCGAAAAGGGCGGCATCAATCCGCCGCCCATGCGGATCTTCTCCTTGATCTGCGCCGGCTGCAGTCGCTTGCCCACGTCGGTCAGCGCGGGGAACGTGGGCGGGACGCCCGCGCGATTGGCGCCGTGGCAGGCCGTGCAGTGGTTCGCATAGAGCTGCGCGCCGGCCGCCGGGTCGTCCTTGGACCACGCCGTGGTCGCAAGTGACGCCCCCAGCAGCACGGCCATCGTCAGGATCGTTTTCAAGCGGAACTCCTTTGCGTGCTAGCGCTGTCTGCTGGCGGGCGGGCTGGCGGGCAGGTGTTCACGCAGGTAGTCCGCCCCGGTCTGGATGACGCGGGCCGGATCGCGCGGCTGGTCGTGCTCGATGATGTACCACTGCACGCCGCTGGCCGCCGCGGCAGGCAGGATCGCGCTCCAGTTCAGGACGCCCTTGCCGACCGCGGCGAAGCCGCCTTCGTCTTCGGCCTGGCCTTTGGGTGCGTTGTCCTTGGCGTGGACCGCGAACATGCGGCCCTTGAACTTGCCCAGCATCGCCGCCGGGTCGTAGCCCGCGCGGGCGACCCAGGCCAGGTCCAGTTCGGTCTCGAGACCGGGACCGGCCGCGGCGAACAGCAGTTCCAGGCCGGTCTTGCCATTGAAGTCGACCAGTTCGAAATCGTGGTTGTGATAGGCCAGGCGCATGCCCTTGGCCCGCGCCCGCTTCGCGAGCTGGCCCAGTTCCTTGCCCAATGCGGTCCAGCCTGCGGCATCGGTCGGCCGTTCCTTCTGGTCCAGGTAAGGCACCACCAGTACCTTATTGCCGATCGACCGGTTGAACGCCACCACCTGGTCCAGGTTCTTGCGCAGATCGGCCAGTTGCACGTGCGAGGAGATCGGCTTGATCGAATACCGGTCCAGCAGCCGCTTGAGTTCCTCGGCGCCGACGTTCTGCGTGCCGACCGTTTCCACCGCGCCCACGCCCGCGTCATGGACGATCTTCAACTGTTGGTCGAGCGAGCCGGCGTTGCGCAGCGTGTACATCTGCACCGCGATGGGTTTCTGCTGGCCGGCGGCGTCGCGTGCGAAGGCGGGCAGGGCGACCAGGAGCAGCAGTGCGAGGGTTGCGGTCGTGCGTGTCGGTGTAGTCATCAGGAAGTCCTCCCGGGAGTCAATCGATGGATGTCCAGCCGCGTGTCCTGGCCGATGTGATGACGCGATCGACGATCAGCGCCGAGCGCAACCCGTCGTCGAAGGTGGGCAGGCCGTCCGGCCGCTCGCCGTCGATGGCGCGGTAGGTGTCGGCGACGAACGCCTCGAAGCAATCGCCATAGCCCTGCGCATGCCCGGCCGGCAACACCGACAGCCGGCGTTGTTCGGCGCTGCCGGCACCCGGCCCGCGCACGAAGATTTCCTCGCGCTGATCGGGCCGGCCGATCCACAGCCGTTCGGGGTCCTCCTGGTCGAACGCGACGCTGGCCCTGGCGCCATCGATTTCGAACCAGAGGCGATTGCGGCGTCCCGCCGAGACCTGGCTGACCGTCAACGAGGCCAGCGTGCCCGCGTCGGTTCTGAACATCGCCGCGGCCACGTCCTCGCTGGAGACCGCCTGCAGCGCGCCGCCTGCCGTCGGCTTGCTGAAGCTCTGCCCGGTGAGGGCGCCGCGCTCGGCGATCACGGTGGCGAACGCGGCGCTGACCTCGACGAAACGCTCGCCGCCGACCCATTCCACCAGGTCGCACCAGTGCGAGCCGATGTCGGCGAACACGCGCGACGTACCGCCCAGCGCCGGGTCCACGCGCCAGTTGTTGCTGGCGGGGTCCAGCAGCCAGTCCTGCAGGTAGCTGCCGTGGATCAGGCGCAGCGGCCCCAGTTCACCCTGGGCGATGCGCGCGCGTGCCTCGCGGACCACCGGGTGGTAGCGGTAGACGAAGGGCACCGTGGCGACCAGCCCGGTCGAGCGGGCCAGCGCCGCCAACGCCCGGGCGTCCTCCAGCGTCGTGGCCAGCGGCTTCTCGCAGATCACGTGCTTGCCGGCGTCCAGCGCCGCCTGCGCCATGGCGCGGTGCAGATGGTTGGGCGTGCAGACGTGCACGACCTGCACCTGCGGATCGGCGACCACCTCCTCGATATCGCGGTAGGCGCGCGGAACATCCCACGATTGCGCCACGTCGTGCGCACGCTGCGGGGAAGAGGCGGCGACGCCGCGGATGGTGGCACCGGCCAGCAATGCCGCGCGCCGATGCACGGCCCCGATCATGCCGGTGCCGACGATGGCGATTCCAAGCTTGCGCATCGGTGGGATCCTCAAGGCGCGGCGGGGGCGACCGCGACGCTGGGGCGGTCGCGGAACAGCAACAGGAAGGCGACCAGCACGACCAGCGCGACGCCGGCCGGGAACAGCCAGATCTGCCGCCAGTCCGGGCCCGCCGCGGTGGTGTAGTGCTCCACCACCGCACCGGACAGGAACGTCCCGATCAGCATGCCCACGCCGTACGTGGCCAGGGTGATGAACCCCTGCGCGCTGCTGCGCGCGGCGGGGCCGGCATGCGCATCGGTGTAGATCTGGCCGGTGACGAAGAAGAAGTCGTAGCAGATGCCGTGCAGCACGATGCCGATCACCAGCAGCGCGAAGCCGCCGCCCGCATCGCCGAAGGCGAACATCGCATAGCGCACCACCCACGCCGCCATGCCCACCGCCAGCATCGTCTTGACCCCCAGCCGCACGAACAGGAACGGCATGGCCAGCATCAGCAGGACTTCGGACACCTGGCCCAGCGACTGCAGGCCGGCCGCGCCGCGCACGCCCAGATCGTTGAGATACGGGTTGGTGAAGTTGTAGTAGAACGCCAGCGGGATGCAGATGGCGATGGAGGCCAGGAAGAACACCAGATAGGAGCGCGACCTGAGTAGCCGCAGCGAATCCAGCCCCAGGATCTGCCCCAGCCCGGCGTCGCGCTGTTGCGCCAGTGGCGGCGTGTGCGGCAGGGTGAAGGCATACAGGCCCAGGGCCAGCGACGCCATCGCCGCCATTCGGAACGTCAGCTCGAGCCGATGCGCCTGCTCCCAGCCCAGCCAGCCGATCAGCACGCCCGCCACGATCCAGCCGACGCTGCCGGCGACCCGCACCGGCGGAAACTGCTTTTCCGGCGATTGCATGTGCCGCATCGCCACGCTGTTGGCCAGCGCCAGCGTCGGCATGAACAGCAGCATGTAGCCCATCACGCAGGCGAAGAACACGCCGAAGTCCGTCGCCGTGGACGCCAGCCACATCAGCACCGCGCCGGCGAGGTGCAGCACCGCGAGGATGCGCTGCGCCGCGAAGTAGCGATCGGCGATCAGGCCGACCAGGAACGGCGCGACGATGGCGCCGATGGACTGGCTCAGGAACGCCGTCGCCACCTGGCTCGCGCTGGCGTGCAGGGGGCCCTGCACCAGGTAGGTCCCCAGGGTCACGAACCACGCCCCCCAGATGAAGAACTGCAGAAACATCATCGCGCCCAAGCGCGACATGGTATGCGTCATGGCGTCCCCTCCCAGGGCGGTAATGGCTCAGGTCCCCAGCATGCGGCGCAGCGATTCCGGGTCGGCGCCGCTGTCGGCGAAGTCGTCGAAGGCGCGTTCGGTCACGCGGATGATGTGGTCGCGAATGAAGGCGGCACCCTCCCGTGCGCCGTCTTCCGGATGCTTCAGGCAGCACTCCCACTCCAGCACTGCCCAGCCCGGGAAGTCGTACTGCGCGAACTTCGAGAAGATCGCCTTGAAATCGATCTGGCCGTCCCCGAGCGAACGGAACCGCCCCGGGCGATCGATCCAGTCCTGGTAGCCGCCATAGACGCCGCTGCGCGCGCTGGCGCGATACTCCGCGTCCTTGACGTGGAAGATGCCGATGCGCGCGTGGTAGCGGTCGATGAAACCCAGGTAGTCCATCTGCTGCAGCAGCAGGTGGCTGGGGTCGTACAGGATCTTGGCGCGCGGGTGCTGGTCGACCACGTCGAGGAAGCGCTCGAAGGTCGCGCCGTCGTGCAGGTCCTCGCCCGGGTGGATCTCGAAGCACAGGTCCACGCCGCAGGCGTCGAAGGCATCCAGGATGGGACGCCAGCGCCGACCGAGTTCGGCGAAGGCCTCTTCCACCAGCCCGGGCGGGCGTTGCGGCCAGGGATAGACGTAAGGCCAGGCCAGTGCGCCGGAGAACGTGGCATGGGCCGTCAGCCCCAGGCGCTGGCTGGCCTTGGCCGCCAACCGCAGTTGCTCCACCGCCCAGGCCTGGCGGGCGGCGGGGTCGCCGCGCTTGTCCGGCGGCGCGAATCCGTCGAACAGGCTGTCGTAGGCGGGGTGGACGGCGACCAGCTGTCCCTGCAGGTGGGTGGACAGCTCGGTGATCTGCAGGCCGTGCCCGGCCAGCATGCCGGCGAGGTCGTCGCAGTACGCCTGGCTGTGCGCGGCCTGGGCCAGATCGAACATGTGGGACGCGCTGGTCGGTACTTGTAGGCCAGAATAGCCCAGGCCCGCGGCCCATTCGGCCAGCGTGTCCAAGCGATTGAAGGGAGGTGTGTCGGCGATGAACTGTGCCAGGAACAGCGCCGGGCCCTTGAGCGTCTTCAACGTGATTTGCCCTCATGCAATCGATTGAATCATCCTAGCATGGGCCTCCCGCAAGACCTGTTGTGCACTGCACAGCAGAAAGACAGAGCTCAGTTCATGGCGACAACCATCTACGACATCGCAAAGCACGTCGGCGTCACTGCGGGCACGGTGTCGCGGGCGCTTTCGCGGCCGGAAAAAGTCCTGCCCGCCACGCGTGCGCGCATCGAGCAGGCCGCCGCCGCGCTGGGCTATGTCCCCAACACCGTGGCCAGGACGCTCAAGACCCAGCGCAGCGGCAAGCTCCTGGTCACCGTCCCGGACATCGCCAATCCCTTCTTTGCCCAGATCCTGCAGGGCGCGGAGGACGCCGCGCAGGCGGTCGGCTATGCCGTTCTGCTCGGCGATACCCAGCACCAGCCCGATCGCGAGGAGCGCTACGCGCAGATGCTCCGGCGCAACGAGGCGGACGGCCTGATCGTGCTGGGGCACCGCCTCCCGCCGACGGCGCGCGAGATCGTCAAGCAGCAGGGCGCCGCCGCGCCGGTGGTCAACGGCTGCGAGTTCGACCCGGCGCTGGGCATTCCCAGCGTCCACATCGACAACGCGGCGGCGGCGCGCGCGGTGATGGAACACCTGTATGGGTTGGGTCACGCGCGGATCGCCGTGGTGGGCGGCCCGCCCGACAATCCCCTGCATCAGCAACGCCTGGAAGGGGCCCGGGCCTCCGCCAAGGCGTGCCGCCGCCTGCGCAGCCTGACCGTCGTGCCGGGCGACTTCTCCGTCGAATCCGGCCATGCGGCGGCGATGGCGCTCCTGAGCCGTGCGCCCGCGCCGACCGCGATCTTCTGCTTCAGCGATCAAATGGCACTGGGTGCCCTGGCGGCCTGCCGGGACCTGGGCATCCGCGTGCCGGACGACCTGTCCATCGTCGGCTTCGACGACCTGGCGTCGTCCAGTTACCTCACGCCCCCCTTGACGACCATCAGGCAGCCCATGCGCGACATCGGCGTCCGCGCGGTCAACCTGCTGCTCGCCATCATCGAACGGGCGGAGGTGCCGCTGCAGCAGACGCTGGATTTCAGCTTGATGCTGCGGGGATCGACTGCTGCGCCGAGGGGATAGGCGAGGGCAAGGCTGTGGGGGCAATCGGTCTGACCGGTTCGCGCTGTCGTTTCCGCCGGATAGGCAGGGCGTGCGGCCTCCAGGCTGCGCGCCCTTTGCGTTTTTAGCGGTAATGACGCTGGAGGCCGGGCCCAGGGTCCGCTGCGCCATCGTCTCGTGCTTGGATTAGACTTCACGCGATCGTCACGCCAACAGGAACAGGGGAACAAGGAATGAAGATGGGACTGCGCGCAGTCGCGTTGTTGTGTCTGCTGGGAACGGGGAATGCATGGGCGCAGGTGGATCTGGCGCCTTATCTCAAGAAGGAACAGGTCGGTGAGTTGAAGCTATCGCCGACCGGCGAGTATTACGCAGCGACCGTGCCGCTGGCCGATCGCACGGCGCTGGCGGTGATGCGCCGCTCCGACAGCAAGATCGTCGGCAGCTTTTCGATGGACAAGAACAGCCATGTCAACGCGTTCGACTGGGTCAACGACACCCGCGTGGTGTTCAGCATGGCCGAAAAGATGGGGTCGCTGGACGCGCCGCGGGGGACGGGCGAGTTGTTTGCGATCAATGCCGACGGCAGTGCCGCCGAATTGCTGGTAGGTCAGCGGGTCACGGGCAATGGCCCTGGGACCCTGATCCAGACCAAGAAGGTGGAGGATGTCATCGCCGAAATGGTCGGTCCGCTGCCGGGCGACGACCGCAATGTCATCATCCAGGTACGTCCGTTCAGCGTCAGCAAGGACCCCTACAGCCGTGCCGAAGTCATGGACGTGTACACGGGCCGCCGTCGCACGCTGGCCGGTTCGCCGAAGGTGCGCGGCGCCGAGTTCTACAGCGATGAACAGGGCAAGGTGCGCTTCGCCTCGGGCGCGGACGCCGACAATGCCAGGAAGCTGTTCTACCGCGATGCACAGGGCAGCGATTGGAAGCTGGTCAACGACGAGAACGTCAGTCATCACGTGGAGACGCCGCTCGGCTTCTCCGAGGATGGGAAGATCGCCTATCTGCAGGTTCAGCAGGCCAAGGGCAGCGACGCGATCGAGTCGTGGAACGCGGACAGCGGCGAGCGCAAGGTGGTGGCGCGCGATGCGTTGGCCGATCCGTACCGGGTCATGTACCGCCACGGGACCCGTGTCCCGGTCGGGATCGAAGTGCTGGGCGACAAGCCGCGCAGCCTGTTCTTCGATGCAAGCTCTCCGGAAGCCAAGACCCAGCGCTCGCTGGAAGCGGCCTTCCCCGGGCAGGCAGTCTATGTCACCTCGAGTACCCGCGATGGCCGGCTCAACCTGGTGCAGGTGCAGTCCGGGCGCAATCCCGGCGAGTTCTATCTGTTCGATACGGTGGCCAAGAAAGCCGAATTCGTCTTTGCGCGTCGGGCCGCGTTGCAGCCGCCCAAGCTGGGCGAGGTGCGGCCGATCGAGTTGCAGGCACGCGATGGCCTGACCTTGCACGGTTTCGTGACGCTGCCGGCGTCGGCCGCGTCCGGCAAGGCGCCGATGGTGGTGATGCCGCATGGCGGTCCGTTCGGGATCTTCGACAGCGGCCTGTTCGACGAGGATGCGCAGATCCTGGCCAGCGCCGGTTATGCGGTGCTGCAGGTCAATTACCGCGGATCGGGCAACTACGGTCGCTCGTTCAAGCAGGCGGGTGCCGGCCAGTGGGGCGGCAAGATGCAGGACGATGTGACCGATGCCACGCGCTGGGCGATCGACCAGGGCATCGCCGACCCCGCCCGCATCTGCCTGTATGGCGGCAGCTATGGTGCCTATGCGTCGCTGATGGGTGTGGCCAAGGAGCCGACGCTGTATCGCTGCGCGGCCGGCTATGTCGGTGTCTACGACCTGCCGCTGATGTATGCAAAGGGCGATATCCAGCAGCGCGATGCAGGTCAGACCTATCTGCGCGAATGGTTGGGGCCGAGCAGCGAACTGGCCGCGATCTCGCCGGTCAACCTGGCCGACAAGATCAAGGTGCCGGTGTTCCTGGCCGCCGGCGGCGAGGACGAGCGCGCGCCCATCCTGCACTCCAAGAAGATGGAAGCCGCGCTGAAGAAGGCGGGCGTGCCGGTGGAGACGCTGTACGTGCCGACCGAGGGCCATGGCTTCTACACCGAGGAGCATCGTCGCGAGTTCTACACCCGGCTGCTGGCGTTCCTGAGCAAGTCGCTGGGCGGTGCGCAGGCGGCACCGGCGGCGGCGAAGCCGTAAGCGGGGGCGCCTGGCCAACGCGCGCCGAGGCGCCAGGCGCGACAGCGGTGCGGTTCGGCGCAGTGTCGGACCGCACCGCACCGCATCGTCGCCGGTCGGTTCAGCCGTTTGCCGCGACCAACCGGCACGGGACACCCTGCGTGACAACCCACGCCGCAGAGCGCGCGCTTCCAAGGCGAACGCCGCCGGCTAGCCGGCAGGAAAAGCACTGGTCGCTGCATCAAAGGCCGCCGGCCGTTTCGGCGTCGTCGTACCGCGACATCTACGCACGCCGCGAGAGCGGCTTCGACGCCGACCGAAGGTGATCGTCAGCCAAGCTGCCGAACGAAGCGCTCCAGCCAAAGGAACGAGATCAACGGCGCGGTCAGCGGACGTGCGCGCGTCGCCACCAGCTCGTCCAGCAGTTGTATGACAGCGTCTCGGTTGACCAGGCCCAAGTCGGCAAGGGCGCACTCGCGCAGTTGCCGGGCGATCGTCTTGGCGTGATGTGCGATCAACTCAGGGAGGACATGGGCGAACGTTTCTTTGCAATAGTCTCGCGGAAATACGTCGCCTACGTTGGCCTGCAAGTACCGCCACATCGTTTCCCGATCCTTGCGGCTCTCAAGAGGTAGGCGCCGACAAAAGGACACCAGATGCGGGTCGCTCAGCGGATTGACCGGCCAAAGACCGCGTCGAAGCAGATGCGGCGCCTGGCACATGCTCGAGGCCAGGACCGATGCCGATAACGGTCCGGCCGGAGCATCGAATCCATTGATCGAACGCGATGCATTGAGCGCCCGCGGCGTCAACAACAGTTCCGCGCGACGCTTGGCTTCCGCGGCCACAACGCCGCCAGGGCTGCCGCTGGAGTGTTCCTCGTTCCGGTATGTCGGGAACAGTTGGTCTCCGCCAAGACCGGTGAAAAGTTGTTCGCTGCCCTGTGCCTGCGCGCTGTCCCACAGGCTTTCGAACGCTTCGAGATAGAACTCGGCAAGTGGATAGTCCGGCCGACGCGCATTGGGCTGCAGATCGAGCGTTGGCGGGAATGCGTCGATCGTGACGGTCGTATCGCGAAGGCCCAGCTTTTCAACAAGCATGCGCCGGCGTTCGGCCTGGGTTTGACTGGAGCCCTCATCGAGCAGAATTCCCAGGCTTGCGATGCCGTGATGCGATCGCGCCAGGGCGCATGCCACGGTCGCCGAGTCCATGCCTCCGCTCAACTCGACGGCCATCTGTTTCGATGCGGGTCGAATCGAAACCGCACGTTGCAACAGTTGTTCGAAGCGCTCCATGCCGTGGTCGAGCGATATGTCTTCGCAAGGCGAGACGGCTTCAGCGGGCGAAGGGTAGGCGTAACGTCCCTTGCCTGGCTCCGCGTAAAGCGCCGCTCGTTCCGTCAGCATCAGAACGCCCGAGCATAATTGCCTGGCGGAATAATCTGCGCTGAGTGCAAGGCGCCGGCTGGCCATCTCCAGATCGATGGTCGTTGGCCGGGAAAAAAAGTCGGCCAGATCATAGGAGATTTCCACCGCGTCATCGGTGATCCGGCAATAGACCGGCGCCGATCCGAGGACGCCGGCGCGCAACTTCAGTCGGCATCCGGCCTGCGCCACTTCGATCATGAGGTAATCGAGCGGCCATAGCAGAGCCTCTTTGTAGAGTTGGTTGAATCGATCGGCGTCGACCAATGTGCCCGTCGGGTTTTCTTCCCATGCGACATCCCGGCAACGTTCGCGCACCGTGGCGAACCATTGTCCCGGTGTGCGGACCACGACGGTTTCCACGGCGGCGTGACAATATGGCGCGATCCGGCTGTTTCCGAGATGCAGGGTATTGTTCTGCCACACCGGCGGTTGCTCGAGGTCGGAAAACGCAATGTTGGCCTTGATCATGGATGCTCGGCTGCCTGCGATCGGTGTCGTATGGTCGTCGTGTTCTCGAACAAAAGAACGCCGCCTGGTGGCGGCGTTCTTTATTGCGATGTCTTGATGGAATCGCTGCCGCTTCAGCCGCCCGGCTGCACGGAGTACCAGCGAGAATCTTCGCCAAGATACGGCTTCATTTCGCACACGCCCGGCGCCGCGATATTTTGCATGGGCTCGTCGAGCTGGATGGCGAACGGATTGGATTTGGAATCTTGTTTCTCGAGTTTGCCGTCTTGAATTTTCATCATGAAGCTCCTTTTCCTGAATATCGCCATGCGGCGACGCACAGAACCTAGCACTGTACCCATGACATGACAAGTTCGGACAGGCGGGCTGCAGTTCCGTCAGGAAAATATGGAATCAAGCGCATCAATTAACAATCTGCATTTGGAGCGCTGCGCCGCCAGTTCTATATCCCTCTGCTGGCCTTGCTGAGAATGCCGCTGAGTGGTGCGCAGCCAACGCTTGCGGCGGCGCGGTAAGCGGCAAGGATCGGGCGACGGGAGGTCGGGTCGTCCGTGTGGCGATGCTGCCCGACATGCCTAGCGCCGCAATGCGCGCGACGACGGTTCCTTCCAATTCCTTCCCGGCGAACACCATCGCGCATTCAGTCGCCGCGCCTGCCGATGGTGCCGCAGACCGCCCGCTCAGCGTACCCCGTGCATCATGCGCCGCAGCAGCGGCGCGGCGAGGAAGGCGAGCACCGCGCAGCCTACGCCGATCCACAGCAGCAGCCAGAACAGGTGCGCGTACTTGGCGGCCGCCTCGGCGACGTTGAGCGTCTGGCCGTCCGGCACGTCGATCGCGGCAAGCTTGCCGAACAGCGCCGCCAGCGCTTCGGAGAACGCGGTGGCCAGGAACCAGGTGCCCATCATCAGGCTGACCACGCGTGGCACCGCGAGCTGGGTCACCGCCGACAGGCCGACCGGCGACAGGCACATCTCGCCGGCCTCCAGCACGAAATAGGCCAGCACCAGCCACCACACGCTCGCCATGTGTCCGGTCGCGCCCACCTGTTGCGCGGCCAGCGCCAGCGGCACGAAGGACAGGCCGGCCAGCAGCAGTCCCAGCGCCGACTTGGCCGGCTTGGACGGCTCGCGTCCGCGCCGCGCCAGCCACGCCCACAGCGCGGCGAACAGCGGCGCCAGCAGCACCAGGAACAGCGCGCCCAGGTAGGTCAGCGAGCCGGCGGTCTGCGGCAGCACCAGGCAGTCGCGGATCAGGAACAGCAGCATCAGCGCGCTGACGGCGATGAACAGCAGCCGCGGCGCCGACGAGCCGGGACGGCGGTCGGACAGCGAGGCCGCCAGCACGAAGCCCAGCGGTGCCAGCAGCAGCGACGCGATCGACCAGGGCAGGGGCGTGCCGCCGCGGATCACCAGCGACGGTACGATGTCCTTGGTCATCAGCCTGTCGGTGAAGGTGACCCACGAGCCGTAGGTCTGCTCGTACAGGGTGAAGTACACCAGCGCCATCGCGATCAGCACCATCAGCGCGATCATCTGCTGGCGCTGCACCGGGGTGCATTGGGTGCCGGTGAACCAGGCGAACCACAGCAGCACTGCGCCGAGTACCAGCAGCATCAGCAGCAGGGCCAGGGAGATTTCTCCGCCCAGGCTGAAGGCACCATTGGCCGCGGCCCACATCAATGCGGCCACCGGCAGCACGCCGAGCACCGCGCACAGGTAGATCGCCCATTCGCGCGGCACGCCGAGCACGCGCTCGCGCAGCAGCGCCGGCTGCGCCGGTTCGGCGTGGCCGTGCAGGTACTTCTGGCCCCACAGGAACATGCCCAGGCCGAGCAGCATGCCGATGCCGGCGGCGCCGAAGCCGTAGCGCCAGCCGTAGGCCTCGCCGAGGAAGCCGCAGACCAGCGAGGCGAACAGGGCGCCGAGGTTGATGCCGGCGTAGAACAGCGAGAAGCCGGCGTCGCGGCGCGGATCGTCGGCCGGATACAGCTTGCCGACGATGGTGGAGATATTCGGCTTGAGGAAGCCAACGCCCATGATGATCAACGCCAGCGACAGGTAGGTCACGCCCAGGGACGCGGTGTCGCGGACCACCTCGCCGTGGATGCGGGTGGCGGCGTGACCTTCGAAGGCCATGCCGATGTGGCCGAGCACCAGCAGCAGGCCGCCGAACACCACCGCCTTGCGCATGCCCAGCCAGCGGTCGGCGAGCAGCCCGCCGAGCACCGGCACGCAGTACACCAGGCCGCCGTAGGCGCCGAGCAGGTCGAGCCCGGCGTCGTCGCCGAACAGGTGGTACTTGGTCAGGTACAGCAACAGCAGCGCCTTCATGCCATAGAAGGAGAAGCGCTCCCACATCTCGGTGAAGAAGCAGACGTAGACGCCCTTGGGATGGCCGAGGAAGTCGTCGCGCGCGTCGCGCAGCGGCAGGGAAGACACGGACACGGCGACTCTCGGCGCAGGAAGGCAAGCGGCGGAGTATAGGGGCGCCGACGCCCGCTCGAATGGCGGTCTGCGGCATGGGCGGTGTGGCGGCGGGCGTACCCTCACCCCAACCCCTCTCCCGGTGGGAGAGGGGCTACTGCTGTTCCTTCTCCCGTCGGGAGAAGGTGCCCCGCAGGGGCGGATGAGGGTCGGGCATGCTGGTATTGGCTGAGTGCACTGCGTGCCGCCGCACCCTCACCCCAACCCCTCGCCCGGCGGGAGAGGGGCGATCATGTATACGCAGAGTGCCGCCGCTTGTACGTATCCCCAATCCCCAATGCCCAATACCCGCCCCCAGGCATGTGCCACAAGCTGGGCGCCATGAGGCTGGACTTGCCCCGTCGCAGACGCTAGCGTGCAAAACGTTTTTGTCGTTTCAGGGGTAACCATGAACAACGCTGCCGCGCCGCGCCAGCTCACGTTCCGTGCCGTGGTGCTGGCGATCGTGCTGGCCGTGGTGCTGTCCGCCGCCAACGCCTACCTCGGTCTGTTCGCCGGCCTGACCATCGCCACCGCCATCCCGGCGGCGGTGGTGTCAATGGGGGTGCTGCGCCTGCTCGGCGGCGGCTCCATCCTCGAGAACAACATCGTGCAGACTGGCGCCTCGGCCGGTTCCTCGATCGCGGCGGGGGTGATCTTCACCATCCCGGCGCTGGTGATCATGGGCTATTGGCCAGACTTCAAGTACTGGTGGGTGCTCGGCATCGCCGGCATGGGTGGCCTGCTCGGGGTGCTGTTCTCGGTGCCGTTGCGGCGCTCGATGATCGTCGAGGACCCGCTGCCGTTCCCGGAGGGCAAGGCCGCCGCGGAAGTGCTCAAGGCCGGCGAGAACCCCGGGCCGGGGCTGAAGATCCTGGGCCTGTCGGCGGCGATCGGCGGGCTGGTCAAGCTCGGCGCGGCCAGCGGCCTGAAGGTGATCCCGGATACCTGGGCGCAGGCCGCGTACATCGGCAGCAGCAAGATGGTCGGCTATGTCGGCACCAACCTGTCGCCGGCGCTGCTGGGCGTGGGCTACATCGTCGGGCTCAACGTCGGCATCGTGGTGCTGTCCGGCTCGATCCTGTCCTGGCACATCGCCATCCCGCTGTACCAGCAGTTCTTCATGGGCTCCGATCCGGCGCTGGCGCAGAGCCTGGCGAATGCGCCGGCGGCCGAGGCCGCGTTCGGCATCTGGGCGGCCAAGGTGCGCTACCTGGGCGTGGGCGCGATGCTGATCGGCGGGGTGTGGACGCTGTTCTCGCTGCGCAAGTCGCTGCTGTCGGGGGTCAAGAGCGGCTTCGCTGCGGCGCGCAAGAGCACCGGCGGCGCCGCGGTCGCCGAGACCGACCGCGACCTGCCGATGAAGTGGATGCTGGTGGCGCTGCTGCTGTGCACGCTGCCGCTGCTGGGCCTGTACCAGGCCATCGTCGGCCAGTGGCACGTCAGCATCCCGATGACCCTGATCATGATCGTCGCCGGCTTCCTGTTCGTCTCGGTGTCCGGCTACCTGGCCGGCCTGATCGGCTCGTCGAACAACCCGGTCTCCGGCATCACCATCTCCACCATCCTGTTCGCCTCGGCGGTGCTGGTGCTGCTGCTCGGGCGCGAGTCGCCGATCGGTGCGGTCGCCGCGATCATGATCGGCGCAGTGGTGTGCTGCGCCGCCGCGGTGGGCGGCGACAACCTGCAGGATCTGAAGGCCGGCTATCTGGTCGGCGCCACGCCGTGGAAGCAGCAGCTGATGCTGGCGATCGGCGCATTCTCCTGCGCGTTGATCATGGCGCCGGTGCTGAACCTGCTGGCCCAGGCCTATGGCATCGGCGCGGCCACGCCGCAGCATCCCAACGCGCTGGCGGCGCCGCAGGCCACGCTGATGGCCTCGGTGGCCAAGGGCCTGTTCGGCGGCGAGTTGCCGTGGACCATGATCGCCATCGGCGCCGGCGTCGGTGCGGCGATCATCGCCCTGGACGAGTGGCTGAAGAAGACCGGCAAGCGCTTCCGCGTGCCGGTGCTGGCCGCGGCGATCGGCATCTACCTGCCGCTGGAGCTGATGGTGCCGATCTTCCTCGGCGGGCTGCTGACCCATCTGGTCGAACGCTTCCACAAGATCCGCGCCGACGACGAAGAGGGCCGCGACCGCGTGCACCGTCCGGGCACGCTGTTCGCCGCCGGCCTGATCACCGGCGAGGCGCTGATGGGCATCGCCATCGCGGTGCCGATCGTGGCCTCCGGCCGCGCCGACGTGCTGTCGCTGCCGGAAGCCTTCCACCTCAACCAGTGGTACGGCCTGGCCCTGCTGGCCTTCGTCGGCTGGCTGCTGTACCGCACCGGCCGCAAGGGCGAAGCCGCGGCGCCGCCGCGCGCGTAACCGGCGCAACCGCGTCCCGCAATGCAACATCCGAAGCCCGGCCCCGCGCCGGGCTTCGTGTTTGCGGCCGAGCCCGCTGCGTG
>JBEVKG010000043.1:0-24136 GCA_040509765.1 Xanthomonas sp. | reverse complement strand
ACCCCGCTCCTACAGGGGCACTGCGGCTCAGCTGCCGCGATGCCCTAGCGTGGCCTGCGCCTTGCCGCGTTGCGGCGGGTCTTCCTCCGCTTCGCGCTCGTTCCAGTACGCCTGGATCTGCAGGATCTGCGGCAGGATCGCCTCGAACAACTGCACCAGGCGCGGCTCGAACTGGCTGCCGGCCTTGTCGCGGAACAGCGCCATCGCCTGTTCCAGCGGCCATGCGTCCTTGTACGGGCGCGGCGAAGTGAGGGCGTCGAACACGTCGGCCAGGGCCACGATCCGCGCCGATTCGGGGATCTGCGTGCCGGACAGTCCGGCCGGATAGCCGCCGCCGTCCCAGTGCTCGTGGTGGTAGAGGGAGACCTCGGCGGCGAGGCGGAACAGCGGCGCGTTGCTGCGGCTGAGGATGTCGTAGCCGATCCGCGGGTGTCGCTTCATCACCTGCCACTCGGCGGCGTCCAGCGGCCCGGGCTTCTTCAGGACCGCATCGGGGATGCCGATCTTGCCGGTGTCGTGCATCGGTGCGGCCTGCTCGAGCAGGGCGGCGTCCTCGTGCGACCAGCCGGCGGCCAGCGCCAGCGCGCGGGCGTAGGCGGCCATGCGCCAGATGTGGGTGCCGGTGTCCGAGTCGCTGTAGTGGCCGGCCATGCCCAGCATCTCGATCGCGTCGCGGTGACTGTCGGCCAGGATGGTGGCGCTGACCAGCGACAGATGGGTGCGCACCCGCGCGCGCAGGATGCTCGGCGAGTAGGGCTTGGTGATGTAGTCCACGCCACCGGCGTCGAAGCCGATGCTTTCGTCGGTGTCCTTGTCCTTGGCGGTGACGAAGATGATCGGGATCGCCGCGCTGCGCGGATCTTCCTTGAGGGTGCGGGCGAGGGTGTAGCCGTCCACGTCGGGCAGGTCGACGTCGAGCAGGATCAGCGCCGGGCGGTGCTTGGCCACCCCGCGCAGGGCTTCGGCGCCGTTCTTGGCGAACACCAGCACGTAGTCCTCGCGCAGGAGTTGCCGGATCAGAGCCAGGTTGCTGGGTTCGTCGTCGACGCAGAGGATGCACGGCTGGGTCATGGTCGGTTCCGGTCGGACAGGCGCCGCCGCAGCGGGCGGGCTCTCTCAGTCGCGTGCATCGGCCAGCCATCGTCTGACTTTAGCCTCGGCGTCGCGGAAGGAAAAATTCTCCAACAGTTGCTGCAGCTCGGCGGCCTGCGCGGCCGGCAATGCGGGCGCCAGCTGCCGCAGCGTGTGGTCGATGCGATCCAGGTCGTCGCTGTCCAGCACCTGCAGCAGTTGTTGCCAGTGCGCCTGCAGCGCCGCCGGGTCTGCCACCGGGTCGGGCGGCGCCGCTGGCGCCGCCGCGTCCGCGGTGGCGTCGACGAAGCGGCGCACTTCGGTCGCGGTGGCGGCCATCGCCGCGGCCATCGCGCCGATCTCCGCCGCGTCCTGCGCCGGCGCGTCGCTCAGGCGCTCCTCCAGGGCCGCGCTGGTGCGGTTCAGCGCCGGCAGCGCCAGCGAGCCGGCCGAGCCACGCAGTCTGTGCACCAGGGAGACGGCCTCGGTCGGTCGCCGTTGCTCCAGCAGGGCGCGCACGCTCGCGGCCGGATCGGGGTGCTCCTGCAGCAGCTTCAGCAGATAGCGCCGGTACGGAGCGCGCTCGCCCCACAGGCGCTGCGCCTGCACGGTGTCGAGCAGGTCGGGGTCGCAGGCGGGCCAGTCGTCCGCCGGCAGCAGGGGCGCCGGCGGCGCAAGCGGCAGCGCGGCCAGGGTGGGGGGCAGGAACTGGCGGATGATCGCGATCAGTTCCTCGACCTGGAACGGCTTGGCGATGAAGCCGTTCATGCCGCTGGACAGCGCCAGTTCCTGCTGCTGGCGATAGGCACCGGCGGTGAGCGCGATCACCGGCACCGCGGCCAACTCCGGATCGGCACGCAAGTGCCGGGTGGCTTCGTAGCCGTCCATGGTCGGCATCTGCACGTCCATCAGCACCACGTGGAAGCGGCCCGGATCGCGCCGCAGCCGCTGCAGCGCCTGCTCGCCGTCCTGCGCCAGTTCGACCAGCGCGCCTTCGCCTTCGAGGATGCGTTGCGCGACCTCGCGGTTGATGTCGCTGTCGTCCACCACCAGCAAGCGCGCGCCGGCCAGGCGCGCCACGCCCTCGCCGGCCAGCGGCGGCACCGTCGCCTCGCCATGGCGGCGCGCCAGCAGCGCGGCGATGGTGCGCTGCAGCGCCGAGGCGGTGACCGGCTTGGTCATCACCGCATCCACGTCGGCGACGCCGTGCTGCTGCTCCTCGAGCAGGCGCCGTTCGTAGGCGGTGACCATGACGATGATCGGCTGCCGGTCCGGTGCCGATTGCGCGCGGATGCGCCGGGCCACGCTCAGGCCGTCCAGGTCCGGCATGCGCCAGTCCAGCAGGATTACGTCGAAGTCGGCGCCATCGGGCGCGGCCGCGTCCAGCGCGGCGCTGCCGCCGGACACCGCTTCCACCTGCCAGCCGAAGCCGTTGGCGATCTCGATCAGGTTGCGCCGCACCAGGTCGTGGTCGTCGGCGATCAGCACCCGCCGGGTCTCCGCCGGCTCGGCGTCGGGCGCCGGTGCCGGCGCCACCGTGAAGGAGATGACGAAGTAGAAATCGCTGCCCTGGCCGGGTGCGCTCTGCACTTCCAGTTGCCCGCCCATCAGTTCCACCAGGCGCCGGCTGATGGTCAGGCCCAGGCCGCTGCCGCCGTAGCGGCGGCTGGTGGAGGTGTCGGCCTGCAGGAACGGCGAGAAGATCAGGCTCTGCTTCTCGCGCGGGATGCCGATGCCGGTGTCGCGCACCGAGAACAGCAGCTTGAGCTTGCCCGGTTCGGCGCTGGGAAAGGCGCGCACCGACAGCGCCACTTCGCCCTGCTCGGTGAACTTGATGGCGTTGCCGACCAGGTTGATCAGCACCTGGTTCAGGCGCAGCGCATCGCCGCGCAGCCAGCGGCAGCCCGGCGGCAGCGGCTCGACGATCATCTCCACCGGCTTGGCGCTGTTGGCCGAGGTCATCAGGGCGGCGATGTTCTCCAGCAACTGGTTGAGGTCGAACGGCGCCGATTCCAGGTCGATCCGCCCGGATTCGATCTTGGAGAAGTCGAGGATGTCGTTGATGATTTCCAGCAGTGCGCGCGCGGACACCTCGATCTTCTGGATCATGTCCTGCGCGGCCTGCGACAGATCGCTGTGCCGCAGCAGGTACAGCATGCCCAGGATCGCGTTCATCGGCGTGCGGATCTCGTGGCTCATGTTGGCCAGGAAATCGCTCTTGGACTGGTTGGCGGTCTCGGCCGCGTCGATCGCCAGGCGCAGTTCGCGCTCGCGGCGCTTCTGCTCGGTGAGGTCGACGGCGATGCCGAGGTAGCCGATCACCCGCTCGTCGTCGTCGCGCAGCGTGCTCAGGGTCAGCAGGACCGGGAAGGCATGGCCATCCTTGCTCAGGTAGGTCCACTCGCGGGTGTCGCTGCGCCCGAGCGTGGACAGCGCCGCCACCGACTCGAACGCCGGCCGAACCGGCATGCCCGATTGCGCGGCCAAGCGTTCGGCGCGCGCGCTGAGTTGGTCCGGGTCCAGGAACAGGCCGGTGGCCTTGCGCCCGATCAGTTCGTGCGCGGCGTAGCCGAGCAGGGTTTCGGCGGCGGGATTGAACAGGGTGATGACCCCGTCCGGATCGGTGGCGACGATCGCGTAACCGGCGTTGGCCAGGATCGCGCGCTGCAAGGCCGAATAGGTCACCAGTTCGCTGGTGCGCTCGGCCACCTGCTGTTCCAGCGTGGCGTTGAGTTCCAGTACCCGCGCCTGCGCGCGTACCCGCTCGGTGACGTCGTGCAGCAGGTGCGAGTGGCCGACGGTGGTGTCGCCGGCATCGACGATCGGCGAGACGCTGGCCAGCACGCTGACGCTGTGGCCGTCGCGGTGGCGCAGTTCGCGCACGCCGTCGCCGCCGTCGACCGGGTCGCGCACGCGCGCGCCCAGCAACTGCTGCAGCGGCTGGCCGATGGCCTGTTCGGCGCTGTAGCCGAAGATGCGCGTGGCCGCGGGGTTCCAGTGGGTCACCTGGCCATGCAGGTCTTCGGCGACGATCGCCTCGCTGGTCCCGGCGACCAGCGCGGCCAGCTGGCTCTGCTCGCGCAGGATCAGGTCGCGGCGGCGCCGGCTGGTCAGGAACACGTACAGCAGCGTGGCCAGCAGCAGGGCGATGCCGGCGGCCACCGCGCCGACGAGCAGTGGCGAGGTCTGGTCGAGCGAGCGGACGAAGGCGGGCGTGGCCTGCGCGCCGAGTCGCCACTGGCGTCCATAGACCTGCAGGGTGTGTGCGGCGGCCGGGCCGTCGGCGACGATCGGCGTGGCGTCGTCGCGGTAGAACGGTCGTGCCGGGGTCTGGCTGTCGGCCAGGCTCAGGCGCAGGTCGCCGCTGTGGTCGTCGGAGGAGGCCAGCACCTCGGCGATGTTCAGGGGCGCGTAGGCCCAGCCGCTGGTGGCCTGCCAGCGCTGCTCCGGGGTCTGCAGCGGCAAGCCTTCGCGGTACACCGGCAACAGCAGCAGAAAACCGCCGTTGCCCTGTCCCGGCGTCTGCACCAGCCGGATCGGCGCGGTGATGGTCGGGGTGCCCGAGTGCGCGGCGGCGATCGCGGCGGTGCGCCGCGCCGGCTCCGAGGCGATGTCGAAGCCCTCGGCGGAGGCGTTGGAGCGTACCGGCTGGATGTACACGATGACGAAACGCTCGCCGGCATGCGGCGCCAGTTCGCGGATCCGCAGCGACGCTGCGCCATCGGCGTGCACCTGCTGCAGGAACGCCGCTTCGTCGGCGCGCGGCACGCGCTGGATGTAGCCGAAGCCGCGCACCCCGGGAAACTCGTGCAGGTACGCGCGCGAGGCGCTGTAGCGGGCGAAGCGCTCGCGCGAGATGCGGTCGCCGCCGGCTGCGATCACCGCGCCGCGCGCGCCGCGCAGGCCGTGTTCGTACATGTCCAGGCGCTGCCGCAGGTCGTTGGCCACGTGCGCGACCAGTTGCTGGAAGCGCGTCTGCGCCTGCATACGGTTGTGCTGCTGCACGCCGTGCGCGATCAGCAGCGCGGCAAGCAGGCCGACGGCCAGCACGGCCAAGGCGGCGAGCCGCGCCGGCCGCGCCGGGCCGCCGACGGGTGTGCGGCGATTCTTCGACATGCTTCCCCTTCCTGTGGCGAACGCGCGTTCGGCACGCGTATCGGCTTTCCCCCCCGACCCGTTGCGGGATGGCGTTCACAGCAACGTCGAACGCTTCGCGGATCGTGCCTCCACGCTAGCGCGGGCGCTGCGCCAGCGCCAGTCCCCGCTGGCGGTAGGGGGAAGCATGTCTACACCGTGCTGCGTCAGCGGCGGGCTGCGCTGCGTGCGACGCCGTCCTGACCCGAATGCCCTCGTGCGTCAGGGGCGGGCCGACGGCGCGCATCGCGCACCTTGCGGTGGACGCTCAGCCAAGCAGCGTGACGGCAGCGTGCAGCGCCAGCCCGATCAAGCCGCCGACCAGCGTGCCGTTGAAACGGATGTACTGCAGGTCGCGGCCCACGCTCAGTTCCAGTTGCTCGACCAGATGGCGTTCGTCCCAGCCTTTCACGGTCTGCGCGATGTGCTCGGTGACGCCGCTGCGCAGCCGCTGGGTGAGCCGCTCGGCGCCGCCGAGCAGATGCTGGTTGAGCGCCTCGCGCAGGGCCGGGTCCTGCGCCAGCGACTGGCCGAGTGCACCGAGGGCGCGCTGCAGATGCTGCACCAGCGCACCGTCCTGGCGGGACAGATCCTCGCGCAGCGCGGTATGGATCTGCTCCCACAGGCCCTGCACGTACTCCTGCACGCCGGGATGCTCGATCAAGCGCTGCTTCAGCGCCTGCACTTTCTCGGCGGTGGCCGGGTCGGCGCGCAGGCGCTGCACGTAGCCGCCGAGCCAGCGCTCGTAGTCCTGGCGCAGGGGATGCTGCGGCTGCGACAGCACCTCCTGCAGCTCCTCCAGCAACGCGTGCGCCAGGCGCTCGGCGAGGGTGTCGGCGATGCCTTCGACCGGCTTCACCCATTCCACGGTGCCGACCAGCTTGGGCCATTCGCGTCGCGCGTACTTGACGATCATCGCCGACACCCGCTGCTTGACCGCGGCATCGTCGAGGTGCCGGCCGAGCCGGGTCAGCGCTTCGTCGAGCAGCGCCTGGTGGCGGCCATCGGCGGTGAGCAGGCCGAGCAGTTCGCCAGCGGTGGCGGCCGCGTCCCAGTCGCGCAGCCGCGCCACCACGAAGCCGTGGATGCGGCGCCGCACCGCCGCTTCGTCCAGCAGGTCCAGCGCCTGCAGCGCCCAGCCGCGGGCGAGGTCGGCCAGCCGGGCGGACTGCGTCGGTTCGGCCAGCCACTGGCCCAGCCGTGCGGCGGGGTCGAAGGCGCTGAGCTTGGCCAGCAGTGCGCCCGGTTCCAGGAAATGATCGCGCACGAACACCGCCAGGCTGTCGGCGATGCGCGCCTTGCCGTGCGGGATGATCGCCGTGTGCGGAATCGGCAGGCCCAGCGGATGCCGGAACAGCGCCACCACCGCGAACCAGTCGGCCAGCGCACCGACCGTGGCCGCTTCGCAGAAGGCGCCGACCCAGGCCCACACGCCGTGCAGGCCCATGGCATGGCTGAGCAGGAAGCCGCACAGCATCGCCAGCAGCAACAGCGCCGCCAGCAGCTTCATGCGCCGCAGTTGCGCGCGACGCGGATCGGGGGACAGGGTGGGGCCGGGAGACACGCTCATGCGGGCGAGTCT
Organism: Xanthomonas sp.; assembly: GCA_040509765.1. Taxonomy (GTDB): domain Bacteria; phylum Pseudomonadota; class Gammaproteobacteria; order Xanthomonadales; family Xanthomonadaceae; genus Xanthomonas_A. Next base: position 17,349 of record JBEVKG010000043.1, on the reverse strand, counting down.
ACGCAGTGCGCGGTGAGCGCGGTTGCATGGGCGCGGCAACACGCAGGCGGCTGCGCGCCGGCCTGTGCGCCGGGGCCGCGCACGGTGCTACAGTGGCCCGCGGTCTCCCTTCGTCGGATGTGCGCCATGCTCGCCGATCACGCGCCTTGCGGTTTCCTCGCGGTCGATGACATCGATCGCGCCCGCTCTTTCTACGAGGGCGTACTGGGCCTGCGCTGCCATGGGTTCGACGGCTTCGCCCTGATCTTCGACGCCGGGCCGATTCGACTGCGCATCGTCAAACCGCCGGCGCGGGTGGTGGCCGACTACACCGTGTTCGGCTGGGAAAGCGCCGATCTGGCGGCCGATGTGGCATCGCTGGCGGCCAGGGGCGTGGCCTTCCTTCGCTATCCGTTCTTCGGCGACAGCCAGGATGCGCAGGGCATCTGGACTGCGCCGAATGGCGACAAGGTGGCCTGGTTCCGCGATCCGGACGGCAACGTGCTGTCGCTGGCCCAGCACGTCTGAGGCGCCGGCGCGCACTGCCTGCCGCGCCGATCAGCCTGCCAACTGCGCGCGCAGCGCCGCCACCTCTTCGCGCAGCGCCTGGTTCTCGGCTTCGAGGTCGGCCACGCGCTGGCGCAGCGCCAGCGTCGCGTCGCCCGCGGCGTCCGCTGCCGGGGCCGTGTCCTCGGCGGCGGACGGCGGCGTCTGCTTCGGCTTGCGCTTGGACTCGCGGGCGCGCTTGGCGGCCTGCTTCAGCTCGTCCTTGCCGGCCATGGCCGCGGCGCGCTGTTCCTCCTCGGGCAGGCTGGCCACCGCCGCGGCGGCATTGATCGAGATCGCACCGGACTTGACCGCTTCCACCACCTCGGCGGCGGCCTGCTTCTGGATCTTCTCGATCTGCACCACCTGGCTGTTGCTGAGCCGTGCCGCGCGCGCCAGCTCGGCGCGGCTCAGCGGCGCCGGCGCGTCGGCCCAGGGCGGCGTGTCGGCGTCGCTCGCGGCCTCGGCGGCATCCGGGTCGGCGACGTCGGCCGCGGGTGCGTCCGCGGCGGCCGCGCTGGCGCGCCGCTCGGCGAGGATCTCGCGCTTGCGCAGCGCCAGCACGCCGCGCTGGAAATCGGAGACGCTGCGCCGGCCCAGGTGCTGGTCGATCATCCACAGATGCACGTCCTGCAGCGACTGGAAGCGGGTGTTCTGCACGGTCTGGAACGGCAACCCGTGCTTCTGGCAGATGCCGTAGCGGTTGTGCCCGTCGACCAGGATGTCGCCCCACAGCACCAGCGCGTCGCGGCAGCCCTCGGCCAGCAGGCTGCGTTCCAGGGCGGCGTATTCGTCGGCGGTCAGCGGATCGATGTAGGCCTTGAGATCTTCTTTGACAACGATGTTCATCAACGGGGCGGCACGGCGTGGCGAGGGGGCGGCATTGTAGAGGCCGGGAATCGGGAACGGGGAATCGGGAAGGGCAACAGCGTGTGCCGCGGTCGCACCGTGCACGTCGTTCGCCACTGCGGCGCTTCGCGATTCCCTCTTCTCGTTTCCCGGTTCCCGGCTTCAGCCCACCACCACCTCGCTGATCTGCATCACCGGGCTCAGGTCGGTGTAGTGCTTGATGTCGCCGAGGATTTCCTCGGCGTGCGGGCCGAAGCCGGCCTGGAATGCCTCCACCGAGTCGCAGAAGATGTGGCACATGCCGACGTAGGTCGGGTCGCTGCCGGGCGTGCCGCCGGACAGGCCCTTGTCCACGGTGTAGCGCAGGCAGGCGGCGCCCATGCGCGCCTGCACCAGCGGCATGTGCGTGTCGCGGTAGTAGGCATGGTCGAAACGGGCGCCTGGCGTGTACGGGTACATCACGCTGACCTTGATCATGAAGCGGCTCCTGTGGCGGCGGATCCCGGCCGCTGGCCGGGTGGCGCAAGGCTACACCCGGCCCCGGCCGGCGCGTGTTGCGTTGCGACGGACTCGGCGCCTGGGGCGGCCGACGATCACAATGAGCAGGCGGTCGTGCATGCGCGGCGCCCCAGGCGGCGCGACCGCTGGGAACAGGCTCAGCCCAGCGCGTCCAGCGGCCGCACGAACTCCTGGCCCAGCGCCTGCGCCACTGCACGGTGGGTGAGCTTGCCGGCATGCACGTTGAGGCCGTTGCGCAGGTCCTGGTCGTCGCGCAGCGCCTGCAGCCCGTGTTCGGCCAGCAGCAGCACGAACGGCAAGGTGGCGTTGGTCAAAGCGAAGGTGGAGGTGCGGGCCACGCCGCCGGGCATGTTGGCCACGCAGTAATGGACGATGCCGTCGACCTCGTAGGTCGGCTGCTGGTGCGTGGTCGGGTGGCTGGTCTCGAAGCAGCCGCCCTGGTCGATCGCCACGTCCACCAGCACCGAGCCGGGCCGCAGCAGCGCCAGTTGTTCGCGCGACACCAGCTTGGGCGCGGCGGCGCCGGGAATCAGCACCGCGCCGATCACCAGGTCGGTGTGCGGCAGGCTCTGCTCGATCGCATCGCGGGTGGAGTACAGCGTGGTCAGTTGCTGGCCGTAGAGTTCGTCCAGGTATTTGAGCCGCTCCAGCGAACGGTCCAGCACCGTCACCCGCGCGTGCAGGCCCATCGCCATGCGCGCGGCGTTGATGCCGACCACGCCGCCGCCGATCACCAGCACCTGCGCGGGCGTGACCCCGGGCACGCCGCCGAGCAACACGCCGGAGCCGCCCTGCGCCTTCTCCAGCGCATGCGCGCCGGCCTGGATCGCCATGCGCCCGGCCACCTCGCTCATCGGCGCCAGCAGCGGCAGACCGCCGTGGCCGTCGGTGACCGTCTCGTAGGCGATGGCGGTGCAGCCGGAGCGCTGCAGCGCCGCTGCCTGCTGCGGATCCGGGGCCAGGTGCAGATAGGTGAACAGCAGTTGCCCGGGGCGCAGCAGCGCGCATTCCTCGGGCTGCGGCTCCTTGACCTTGACGATCATCTCGGCCTGCGCGAACACGCTGGCCGCATCCTCGGCGATGCGTGCGCCGGCGCGTTCGTACTCGGCATCGGTGAGGCCGATGGCCTGGCCGCCGCCGCGCTGCACCAGCACCTGGTGGCCGTGCAGCACCAGTTCGCGCACGCCGGACGGGGTCAGCCCGATCCGGTACTCGTGGTTCTTGATCTCTTTCGGAACGCCGACCAGCATGAGCGGTTCTCCAGGCAGACGCAGCGCGTGGGGAGCGCGGGCGGTGGGTTGGGTGAGGGATGGGTCAGGGCGTGCTGCGGATCATGTCCGCCAGCACCGCGAAGATGCGCTCGATGTGCGCGGGCTCCACGATCAGCGGCGGCGACAGCGCGATGGTGTCGCCGGTGACGCGGATCAGCAGATCGCCTTCGTGGAAGCAACGCTCGAAGATCTCGTAGGCGCGCGCGCCGGGCGCGCCCTTGCGCGGCGCCAGTTCGATCGCGCCGATCAGGCCGAAGTTGCGGATGTCGATGACGTGCGGCAGATCGCGCAGCGCGTGGATCGCCTGTTCCCACACCGGGCCCAGTTCGATCGCCTTGTCGAACAACTGCTCCTCGGCATAGGTGTCCAGCGTCGCCAGCGCGGCGGCGCAGGCCAGCGGATGGCCGGAGTAGGTGTAGCCGTGGAACAGGTCGATGGCGTTGGCCGGGCCGTGCGCGAACGCCTCGTGGATGGCGTGGGACACGAACACCGCGCCCATCGGCACGCAGCCGTTGGTTAGGCCCTTGGCGGTGGTGATCATGTCCGGGGTCACCCCGAAGCGCTGCGCGGCGAAGGCGTGGCCGACGCGGCCGTAGCCGGTGATGACCTCGTCGAAGATCAGCAGGATGCCGTGTTTGTCGCACAGCTCGCGGATGCGCTGCAGGTAGCCGTGCGGCGGCAGCACCACCCCGGCCGAGCCGGAGATCGGTTCGATGATCACCGCGGCGATGGTGGACGCATCGTGCAGCGTCACCAGCCGCTCCAGGTCCTCGGCCAGTTCGGCGCCATGGGTCGGCAGGCCGCGCGAGAACGCGTTGCGCTCCAGGTCGAGCGTGTGGCGCAGATGGTCCACGCCGGGCAACAACGGGCCGAACCCCTTGCGGTTGTTCGGCAGGCCGCCCACCGAGATGCCGCCGAAGCCGACCCCGTGGTAGCCCTTCTCGCGACCGATGAAGCGGGTGCGCTGGCCCTCGCCGCGGGCGCGGTGGCAGGCCAGCGCGATCTTCAGCGCGGTGTCCACCGACTCGGAGCCGGAGTTGGTGTAGAACACGTGGTCCAGGCCCGGCGGCGCCAGTTCCACCAGTCGCTCGGCCAGCACGAACGGCAGCGGCGAGCCCATCTGGAAGGTGGGTGCGAAATCCAGCGTGGCGATCTGCCGCGCCACCGCTTCGACGATGCGCGGCCGCGCGTGGCCGGCGTTGCAGCACCACAGCCCGGCGGTGCCGTCGAGGATCCGGCGGCCGTCCACGCTGCGGTAGTGCATGCCCTCGGCCGAGGCCAGCAGCCGCGGCCGCGCCTTGAACTGGCGATTGGCGGTGAACGGCATCCAGAACGCATCCAGCGTTTCCGGCTCGCGGGTGGCCTGCGCGGCGTAGTGGTCGGACAGCGCCTGGGAGGAGAGGGGCGGCTGAGGGCGCATCGCAGGCTCCACGCGAGGGATGTTGAAAAAACTTTACACCATGCCGGCGCGCCCGGTGTGACCCGGCGTGTCGCGGTGTGCTGCAATCGGCCTGGCTTTTCCTGGGTGCACCGCAGCACCGGCGCGGCGCGCGACATTGACCGTCGAGGGCGGGTGTGTAAAGTATCCGGCAACACCGCCACCGGCGTTCCCATTTGCGATGGATATCGGCGCCCGCCTGCACCGGGTTCGCACCGCCCACGGCCTGAGCCAGCGCGAGCTGGCCAAGCGGGTGGGGGTGACCAACAGCACCATCTCGCTGATCGAGCAGAACAAGGTCAGCCCGTCGGTCAGTTCGTTGAAGAAGGTGCTGGACGGCATCCCGATCTCGCTGGCCGAATTCTTCACCCAGGACCTGGACGCGGGGGCGGCCGATGCGCCGTTCTACCGCGCCGACGAACTGCCCGACGTCGGCAGCGACGGCATCCACTACTACCTGGTCGGGCAGCATCGCCCGCAGCGGCAGATGTGCATCCTGCGCGAGGTGATGCCGCCCGGTAGCGACACCGGCAGCGCGATGCTGGTGCACGACGGCGAAGAGGGCGGGGTGGTGGTGGCCGGCGAGGTGGAGATCACCGTCGGCAGCCAGGTGCGGGTGCTGCGTGCCGGCGAGGGCTACTATTTCGAAAGCCGGGTGCCGCACCGGTTCCGCAACGTCGGCAGCGCGACCGCGGTGCTGGTCAGCGCCAATACGCCGGCCACGTTCTGAGCCGCATGCGCACTGCGCCGCCGCTGGCCGGGGCGTCCTTCCGATCCTTCACCGGCAGCAGGAGTTCCCGATGACCGCACCTCGCACCCGCGACGCCTGGCAGGCGATGGCCGACACGCTGCGTCCGCGGACCCAGGCCTTCATCGACGGCCGCTACGTCGATGCCGCCAGCGGCAAGACCTTCGACTGCATCAGCCCGATCGACGGGCGCCTGCTGGGCCGCGTCGCCGAGGGCGAGGCCGAGGACATCGCACGTGCGGTCGCCGCGGCGCGGCGCAGCTTCGAGGCCGGGCACTGGTCGCAGGCCAAGCCGGCGCAGCGCAAGAAGACCCTGCTGGCGCTGGCCCAGTTGGTCGAACGCCATGCCGACGAACTGGCGTTGCTGGAGTCGCTGGACATGGGCAAGCCGGTGCGCGATGCGCGCCGGGTCGACCTGGCGGCGACGGTGCGCTGCCTGTCCTGGACCGCCGAGGCGGTGGACAAGCTGTACGGCGAAGTGGCGCCGACCGGGCAGGACGAACTGGGGCTGATCACCCGCGAACCGCTGGGCGTGGTCGGCGCGATCGTGCCGTGGAATTTCCCGCTGCTGATGGCGGCGTGGAAGATCGCCCCGGCGCTGGCCGCGGGCAACTCGGTGGTGCTCAAGCCGTCGGAGAAATCGCCGCTGAGCGCGCTGCGCCTGGCCGAACTGGTCGCCGAGGCGGGCATCCCCGATGGCGTGTTCAACGTGGTGCCGGGCGCCGGCAAGCGTGCCGGCGAGCCGCTGGCGCTGCACATGGACGTGGACGGGCTGGTGTTCACCGGTTCCACCGCGGTCGGTCGGCGCCTGCTGCAGTGCGCCGGGCTGTCGAACATGAACCGCGCGTACATGGACTGCGGCGGCAAGAGCCCGAACCTGGTGTTCGCCGATGCGCCGGACCTGGAGCAGGCGGCGCAGGCCGCGGCCGCGGCGATCTTCTACAACCAGGGCGAGGTCTGCACCGCGGCCTCGCGCCTGCTGGTGGAGCGTTCGATCAAGGACGCCTTCGTCGAACGCGTGGTCGCGGCCGGCCGTGCGCTGCAGCCGCGGCATCCGTTCGACGACGACGCGGCGATGGGCGCGCTGGTGGACGAGACCCAGACCCACCGCGTGCTCGACTACATCGCCCGCGGCACCGCCGAAGGCGCGCGCCTGCTGCTCGGCGGCAAGCGCGTGGAGGTGGTGCCCGGCGGCTGCTACGTGGAGCCGACCATCTTCGACGAGGTCGGCCACGAACACACCATCGCCCGCGAGGAGATCTTCGGCCCGGTGCTGTCGGTGATCGCCTTCGACGACGAGGCCCACGCCCTGCGCATGGCCAACGACAGCGACTACGGCCTGGCTGCCGGCGTATGGACCCGCGACATCGGCCGCGCGCATCGCGTCGCGCGCAAGCTGCGCGCCGGCAGTGTGTGGGTGAACTACTGGGACGGCGGCGACATGACCGCCCCGTTCGGCGGCTACAAGCAATCGGGCAACGGCCGCGACAAGTCGCTGCATGCCTTCGACAAGTACACGGAGATGAAGGCGACCTGGATCAATCTGGGGGAGTAGGTCGGGGTTGGGAACCCGGGATTTTCCGCGAGTGCGCAGCATTCGTGCTTTCTATGGGAGGGGCTTCAGCCCCGACAGGCTTTCCCGGGAAGGCCCCTCGGGGCTGAAGCCCCTCCCACAGAAGATCCGGAAGATCGGCGGTGTTGCCGAGCAGCGGATACCGATTTTTCTTTGCAAGAAGTGGCACTTTCCCATCGAATCGCTTGACGGCGATTTGACTGCGGACTGCATGCTGCAGCCCCGCGCCCCGCGCCCCGCGCCCCGCGCCCCGCGCCCCGAGCCCCGAGCCCCGAGCCCCGAGCCCCGAGCCCCGAGCCCCGCGCTCAAACCCGCTCGACCCTGCACGCAAAACAGCCCTGCCGCGCATGATGCAGATGCAGGTAGCGCACCTGCGGGTCGGCGAAGGCGCAGGCGATCGCGGTGGCGATGCGCTCGCCGGGTTGCACGTCGGCGGCGACCAGCATGTCGCCGGCGTCGTAGCCGCGCAGCGAGATCAGGCGGCGGACGATGGCATCGGGGACCTCGCCCGGTGCCGGTGCGGCGGCGGCGACGTGGCGGCGCACATAGATCGGTCCGGCGGCGCGGTACGGTGTCTGCGCGGGCTGGTGCAGGTAGTGCAGCAACAGCAGTTCCTCGCCGGGCCGCGCGTCCTCCAGGCTGATCCTGCAGGGATAGCCGAGTGCGCTGTCGGCACGGATGCGTCGCGCGTGGCGCGCCTGCAGTTGCGCATCGTCGAGGTCGAACAGGGCGGCGAACGGCGCGGCCGGCAGGCCGACGCAACGGAAGCTGGACATGGGCGCTCCAGGAACGGATGGAGCGCGCAGCGTGCCGGTCGCCGCGATCCCGCGCTGGCCGCATTCGGACGCGGCATTCCGCAGGTGCGGCGTCCGGCACGTCAGGTGGTGCCAGGGCAGGCTGCGCGCATCGGTGCTCCGTGCGCGCTGCCCAGCGCGGCGTTGCCGCCTCAGCGCGGCACGTAGTCGGCGAAGGCGACCGGATGCTGTGGATCGGCCGACTGCACCCGGTCGGCATCCTTGACCAGTGCCTCGGCGTCGGGCGAAGGATCCGTGTTCATTTCCCAGCGCTGCCGGATGCGCTTGTGGAACAGCCACTGCTTGCGCTGCGGGTCGTAGCGGAAGGTGATGAAGTCGGTCCAGTGCTGGCCGCAGGACACCCCGTTCTGCACGGTGAAATAGCGCCCCTTGGCAGCGAACGGATCCTCGTCGGGGTCGAACGGATCGCATTGACCGCCTGCGTCGCGCTTGAGGATCACCCGGTCGTTGCGCGCCGCCAGCCGGTAGTGGCCGTCGGCCTGCTGCACGAAGATCAGCAGCGGCCGCGCCGGCGCCGGATCGCGTTGCGCCTCGCCGCGCTGCTGCAGCGCGAGCAGGTAGTCGGCGTGGCCATCGCCATCGAGATCGGCCTGCAAGTGCGCCAGCGGCAGGTAGCCGGCCGGTACCTGGCGCAGCACGTCGGCAGGCAGGTCGGCGGCGCGGGCGCCGTGGCTGCCGAGCAGCAGGAGGCCGGCAGCCAGGCCGAGACGGAACGAATGTGGCATGGGCGATGTCGCAGGGAGAGGGCGCGCAAGCCTACCCTACCGGCGGCGGCTGCGGGGGCGCGGCGGGGTGCCGCCGCGCGGTCCGTCCGCTTGCGCCCGCTCGCCTTGCACTGCACAAGAGCCGGGGCGTGCGCGGCCCGGATCGTGCCCCTGTGCGCAGGCCGCCGCCTCATCCGCGCTCGCGTGCGCGGCTTCCCGTCAGCGGGCCCGGCGTCCTGCGGATTTTTGTACTACGCTCGGCGGGCGGTCGCGCGTCGGCAGGCCGTGTCCAGGCTGTGACGTGGAGACGCCGCACGCGCTCCGCGCGCGCACGAAGGCGCCGACGCACTTCACGGGGACACCGAATGAACGATTCGTATCGCGTTGCCGGTTCCGCGCCCACCGATCGTCCCGGCCTGCTGTCGAAGGAGCGCATCGTCGCCGGGCCGGGCTTCAACCGCTGGCTGGTGCCGCCGGCGGCGCTGGCGATCCATCTGTGCATCGGCATGGCCTATGGCTTCAGCGTGTTCTGGCTGCCGCTGTCCAAGGCGCTGGGGGTGACCGCGGCGGTGGCTTGCCCGGCCGACATGGGCTTGCTGGCGCGCATCGTCTCGGCCAGTTGCGATTGGAAGATCAGCGAGTTGCAGTGGATGTACACGCTGTTCTTCGTGTTGCTGGGGTGCTCGGCGGCGCTGTGGGGCGGCTGGCTGGAACGCGCCGGCCCGCGCAAGGCCGGGGTGGTCGCCGCGCTGTGTTGGTGCGGCGGGCTGGTGATCTCGGCGCTGGGCATCCACCTGCACCAGATCTGGCTGCTGTGGCTGGGCTCGGGCGTGATCGGCGGCATCGGCCTGGGTCTGGGCTACATCTCGCCGGTGTCCACGCTGATCAAGTGGTTCCCGGACCGGCGCGGCATGGCCACCGGCATGGCGATCATGGGCTTCGGCGGCGGTGCGATGATCGGCAGCCCGCTGGCCGATGCGCTGATGCGGCATTTCGCCGGCCCCCACTCGGTGGGGGTGAAGGAAACCTTCCTGGTCATGGCCGGGCTGTATTTCGTGTTCATGATGGCCGGCGCGTTCGGCTATCGGGTACCGCCGAGCGGCTGGGCCCCGGCCGGCTGGAGCGCGCCAACGGCCAGCGCCAACGCCATGATCACCGCCCACCACGTGCACGTGCGCAAGGTCTGGGGGATCCCGCAGTTCTGGCTGCTGTGGGGCGTGCTGTGCCTGAACGTGTCGGCCGGCATCGGCGTGATCGGCATGGCCTCGCCGATGCTGCAGGAGGTGTTCGGCGGCCGCCTGATCGGTGTGAACGCCGGCTTCGCCACCCTCGACGCCACGCAGCTGGCGGCCATTGCCGCCATCGCCGCCGGCTTCACCGGCCTGCTCAGCCTGTTCAACATCGGTGGCCGCTTCTTCTGGGCCAGCATGTCCGACACGCTCGGCCGCAAGCACACCTATTCGCTGTTCTTCGTGCTCGGCATCGCCCTGTACGCGGCTGCGCCCTGGGCCGGCAAGGTCGGCGGCAGCGCGCTGTTCGTCGGCCTCTTCTGCGTGATCGTGTCGATGTACGGCGGCGGCTTCGCCACCATCCCGGCCTACCTGGCCGACCTGTTCGGCACGCAGATGGTCGGCGCCATCCACGGCCGCCTGCTGACCGCCTGGGCCACCGCCGGCATCCTCGGTCCGGTCGTGGTCGGCTACATGCGCGAGTACCAGCTGGGCATGGGCGTGCCGCCATCACAGGTGTACAACACGACCATGTACATCCTGGCCGGGATGCTGGTGCTGGGCCTGATCTGCAACCTGCTCGTGCGGCCGGTGGCGGCCCGCCACTTCATGACCGCACAGGAACTGGCCGCGGAAAGGCAACTGGCCCACGAGCGGGCCGGCAGCGGCGGCCAGACGGCGCCGGATGCGGCGCAGCTGGCGCTGGTCGGTCGTGGCGGCAATCCGCTGCTGCTGGTGCTGGCCTGGCTGGCGGTCGGGGTACCGATGCTGTGGGGCATCTGGGTGACCCTGCAGAAGGCGTTCGTGCTGTTCCACTGAGTCCGGAGGGTCGCGATGTATTCGGGTGCGTCATCCAGGCCAGGTGCGGTCGCGCGCGGCGTGCGCCGCCATCGCGACGGGCGCACGGCCATCGCCCAGGATCTGGTGGCGGCCGAGGTGCCGGTGGCGTTCGCCTACAACGACACGCCGTTCGTGGTGATGATGGCCACCCCGGAGGATCTGGAGGATTTCGCGCTCGGTTTCTCGCTCAGCGAGGGCATTGTCGAGGCGCCGGCGCAATTGCGCATCGAGGCCGTGGAAACGTATCTGGAAGGCGTGTCGTTGCGCCTGCGGATCCCGCCGGCGCAGGCCGCGGCGCTGCAGGCGCGGCGCCGGAATCTGGATGGGCGCAGCGGCTGCGGCGTCTGCGGCAGCGAGTCGCTGGAAGCGGTGCTGCGCGCGCCGCGGCCGGTGCCGGCCGGCGTCGCGATCGCGCCCGAGGCGCTGGCCCGGGCCCTGTGTGCGCTGCGCGCGCAGCAGACCCTCAACGCGCTGACCGGCGCCACCCACGCCGCGGCGTGGGCCGATGCGCAGGGCGAACTGCAACTGATCCGCGAGGACGTGGGCCGCCACAACGCGCTGGACAAGCTGATCGGCGCGCTGATCGGCGCCGGCCTCGATCCGGCTGCCGGCTTCGCCGTGATCACCAGCCGCGCCAGCTACGAGATGGCGCTGAAGGCCACCCAGGCCGGCATCCCGCTGCTGGCCGCCATTTCCGCGCCGACCGCGCTGGCGGTGGCGCTGGCCGACAGCGCCGGCCTCACCCTGATCGGCTTCGCCCGCGATCACGATTACGTCGTCTACAGCCATCCGCAGCGCCTGGGGCAGCACGCTCCACCGCAGACCGAACCCGCCGGAGAGCCCGCATGAGCAAGAAGACCATCCAGCCCTATACGCAACCGGCCGGCGGTTGGGGCGCGCTGCGCGCCGTGGCCAAGCACCTGATGGAGCAGGACGTGGCGGTGCAGGGCGCCAAGACCCTGCTGCACGCCAACCAGCCCGACGGTTTCGATTGCCCCGGCTGCGCCTGGCCCGACCGCGACCACACCTCGACGTTCGAGTTTTGCGAGAACGGCGCCAAGGCGGTGGCCGCCGAGTCCACCGCGCGCCGCGCCACTCCGGCGCTGTTCGCCGAGCACAGCGTCGCGCAACTGGCGCGCTACAGCGACTACTGGCTGGAGGGACAGGGCCGGCTGACCCAGCCGTTGCGCTACGACGCCGACACCGACCACTACGTGCCGATCGACTGGGACGACGCGTTCGCGCTGATCGCCAGGCACCTCAACGGCCTGGCCTCGCCGGACGAGGCAATCTTCTACACCTCCGGCCGCACCAGCAACGAAGCCGCGTTCCTGTACCAGCTGTTCGTGCGCGCGTTCGGCACCAACAACTTCCCGGACTGCTCCAACATGTGCCACGAGCCGTCCGGCACCGCGCTCAAGGCGCAGATCGGCGTCGGCAAGGGCACCGTGTCGCTGCAGGATTTCGAGCTGGCCGATGCGATCTTCATCTTCGGCCAGAACCCCGGCACCAACCATCCGCGCATGCTCGGCGAGCTGCGCCAGGCGGCCAAGCGTGGCGCGGCGATCGTCTCGTTCAATCCGTTGCGCGAACGCGGCCTGGAGAAGTTCGCCGATCCGCAGGACAAGCTGGAGATGCTGCACAACGGCTCCACGCGCATTTCCTCGGACTACTTCCAACTGAAGATCGGCGGCGACCTGGCCGCGGTCAAGGGCATCATCAAACATGTGCTGGAGCGCGACGCCGAGGCGGCCAGCGGCGGCCAGCCGCGGCTGCTGGACCTGGAGTTCATCGCCGGCCATACCGTCGGCTTCGAGACCTTCGCCGCGGAGGTCGCCGCCGAGCCGTGGGACACCATCGTCGAGGAATCCGGGCTGAGCGAGGCCGCACTGCGCAAGGCCGGCGAAATCTATCTCAAGGCCGAGCGGCTGATCGCCTGCTGGGGCCTGGGCCTCACCCAGCACAAGCACTCGGTGGCGACCATCCAGATGATCGCCAACCTGTTGCTGCTGCGCGGCCACCTCGGCCGTCCCGGCGCCGGTCTGTGCCCGGTGCGCGGCCACAGCAACGTGCAGGGCGACCGCACCATGATGATCTACGAGCAGCCGCCGCAGGCGTTCCTGGACCGGCTGCAGGCGGTGTTCGGCTTCGCCCCGCCGCGCGCGCCCGGCTACGACACGGTCGGCGCGATCGAGGCGATGGCCGACGGCCGCGCCAAGGTGTTCTTCGCCATGGGCGGCAATTTCGCCACCGCCACCCCCGATACCGAGGCCACCCACCGCGCGCTGCGCCGCTGCGACCTCACCGTGCACGTCACCACCAAGCTCAATCGCAGCCATCTGGTGCACGGCCGCGACGCGCTGATCCTGCCGTGCCTGGGCCGCACCGAGATCGACATCCAGGAGGGCGGGCCGCAGCACGTCAGCGTCGAGGACTCCATGAGCATGGTGCACCTGTCCGGCGGCATCAATCCGCCGGCCTCGCCGCAACTGCTGTCCGAGCCGGCGATCGTGGCGCGGCTGGCCGAGGCCACGCTCGGTGCGCGCAGCACGGTGCGCTGGCGCTGGCTGGTGGCCGACTACGACCGCATCCGCGACCTGATCGCGCAGATGTTCGACGACTTCGCCGACTTCAACGCGCGGGTGCGGGTGCCGGGCGGCTTCCGTCTGTCTAACGGCGCGCGCGACCGCGTGTGGGACACGCCCGAGGGCCGCGCGGTGTTCAAGCCGCATGCGGTGCCGACCGACAACCCGATCCACCGCGCGCGCCGCCAGCATCCAGGGCAACTGGTGTTCACTCTCGCCACCACGCGCTCGCACGACCAGTACAACACCACCATCTACGGCCTGGACGACCGCTACCGCGGCGTGTTCGGCGAGCGCCGGGTGCTGTTCATCCACGCCGCCGACATCGCCGACCTGGGCATGCAGGCAGGCGACTGGGTGGACCTGCACAGCCTGTGCGAGGACGGCGTGCCGCGCCAGGCCAAGCGCTTCATGCTGGTCGCCTACAACATCCCGCGCGGTTGCCTGGCGGCCTACTACCCGGAGACCAATGCGCTGGTGCCCCTGTCCAGCTTCGCCGACGAGGCGCGCACGCCCACCTCCAAGTCGATTCCGGTGGTGGTCACCGCGCATCTGGCCGATGCCGCCGCGGCCGCCCCGCGCGACATCGGTGTGGCGCTTGTCCGCTGATCCGCTGCTGACTGCGCGCCTGCTGCCCTTGCTGGCCGAGGCGCCGGAGGGCATGGCGCTGGCCCGCGTGTGCAAGCGCCTGGACGTGCGCATGAGCGTGTTGTTGCGCACGTTGGCCTGGCTGGGCGATGCAGAACTTGCCGGGCAGCCGGGGCCAGGCTGGGTGCGGGTGGAGCGTCGCGAGGAACGCGAGGTCGCTGTTCTCCAGGCGGCCGGGCGCGATGTCGCGCAGGCGCTGCGTGCGGAGGCCGACGGCGGCTGAGCCACTGCCCCGCGCGGTGTGCGTTCCGCGCCGCGCGGTACATGGTGCCGCTGCCGGGATCCGGTCCGCCGCGCACGGCGAGGCAGGCATCGCCGCCTTCATGGCGTGATACGCACCACAGCTTGCGCACGAAGCCTGCGCTGCGAGGCGGTTTGGGCGACATTCGGGTCGCTCGGACGGCCAAGTTCGCCCGCACCACGCCGATCACGCCAGCAACGACTGCAGCTTCCGCGCCATGCCGGCCGGAGGGCACGTCGGGCATCGGCGCCGCGCGACGGGCGCCTGCCGATGCCAACGCTGGGGGCGAGGATGGTGAAGCGGCGCATCAATCGCTGGCCGTTCTATTGGGCGGGCAGCGTGCTGCTGTTGGGGCTGTTGGTGACCGCGCTGGTCGCGGTCGAACTGCAGCGGGCCAATGCGCGCCATGTGCATGCGCAACTCGCCGCGCATGCGCGCGCCACCTTCGACGAGATCGAGGAAGTGTTGTATCGCTATCAATACGGCTTGCGCGGGATGCGCGGCGTGGTGCTGACCGCTGGCGATACGTTGAGCGAAGCGCAGGTGCAGCGCTATACGCGCAGTCGCGATCTTAGGCAGGAATTTCCGGGTGCGCGCGGCTTCGGCTTCATCCGCCGCGTCGCCGAGGCTGGACAGGACGACTTCGTTGCCGCGGCGCGTGCGCAGGGACGGCCCGGCTTCGGCATACGCCAACTGGCCCCCCACGCCGGCGATCGCTTCGTCATCGAATACATCGAGCCGTTGGCCGACAACGCCGCCGCGGTCGGTCTGGACATCGCCTCGGAGTCGGCCCGCCGTACCGCCGCGCAGGCGGCCGCGGTCAGCGGCGCGCCACGGCTGACCGCGCCGATCACCCTGGTGCAGGCCGGCGCGCAGCGCGCGCAATCGTTCCTGATGTTGCTACCGGTCTACCGCGATGGCTCGGTCCCGGCCGCGCCGGCGCAACGCCAGCGTGAGCTGCTGGGCTGGACCTATGCGCCGCTGCTGATGTCGCAGGTGATGCAGGCCTTGCGCCTGGATCCGCGTTGGTCCGGAGTGGCGCTGCGCGACCTCGATGACGCCGGCAGCGGCGCCTTCTATGTCAGTGCGGCGCAACCGACCGACACGCCAACGCCCGAGGTCGCGTTGCAGCGGCAGGTCATGGGACGGCACTGGCAGTTGCGCGTGACCGCCGGGCCGGCGTTCCTGGCGGCGAACACGCCGTGGTCGCTGCACACCGCCCTGTCGCTGGGCGCGGTGCTCAGCTTGCTGGCGGCGGCGCTGGTGTTCGCGCTGTGCCGCGACCGCGTGCGTCGCCGCCAGATCGCCCGCGACCAGGCGAACCTGGTCGCGGTCGTGCAGAGCTCCGCCGACGGCATCATCGGCAAGACGCTCGAGGGTGTGGTCACCAGTTGGAACCGCGCCGCCGAGCAGCTGTTCGGCTTCAGCGAGGCCGAAGCGCTGGGCCGTCGCCTGAGCGAGCTGATCGTGCCGCCGGCGTTGATGCACGAGGAGGAGTCGGTCCTGCGGCGGATCGGTCGCGGCGAGGACGTGCCGTACTTCGAGACCGTGCGCCACCACGCCGACGGGCGCCTGCTGGACGTGCTGGTCAGCGTTTCGCCGATCTACAACGCCGAAGGTCGGCCGGTCGGCGCGTCCAAGACGGTGCGCGACATTTCCGAGCAAAAAGCGGCACGCGCGCAGATCCTGGCGCTGAACGCCACCCTGGAAAGCCAGGTGGCGGCGCGTACCGCCGAACTGAGCCGCAGCACCGCGATGCTCGAAGGCGTGCTGAGTGCCGCCTCGGAAGTGGCGATCATCGCCACCGACCGCGACGGCACGATCACCCTGTTCAATACCGGCGCCGAGCGCCTGCTCGGCTACTGCCGCGAGGACGTGGTGGGCAGGATGAACCCTGGCGCGTTCCATTTGGCCGAGGAGGTCGACGCCCGCGGCGCGATGCTGGCCGCCGAACTGGGGCATCCGGTGGAAGGTTTCCGTGTGTTCGTGGAGAAGGCCGAGCGCGACGGCGCCGAGACCCAGGAATGGACCTATTTGCGCCGCGACGGCAGCACCCGCCGGGTCAGCCTGGTGGTGACGGCGATCCGCACCGCGCAGGGGGAACTCTCCGGTTATCTGGGCATCGCCCTGGACATCAGCGAACGCCACGCGGCCGAGCGCTCGCTGGCGCGCAGCATGGCCCTGACCCAGGCGATCCTGGACACCGCGGTCAATCCCATCATCACCTTCGATGCGCGCGGCAAGGTGCGCTCGGTCAATCGTGCCGGCGAACGCGTGTTCGGCTACGGCGCCGAGGAGATCGTCGGGCAGGACGTGGGCCGGTTGATGCCCGAGGCGGCGTCCAGCCTGCACGCGGCGATGGTGGCCGACGTGCCGCCGACGGGAGCCTGGCCCGAACGCGTCGACAACGGCCGCGAACTGCAGGCGCGGCGCAAGAACGGCGACACGTTCGCGATCGAGATCAGCCTCGGCACCATGTGGATGGACGGCGAATGCCTGATGGTCGGGGTCATCGCCGACATCACCGAGCGGCACCGCCAGCGCCAGGCGCTGACGCGCGCCCGCGACCAACTGGCGATGGCCGCTGACGCTGCCGAACTCGGGATCTGGACCTGGACCCCGGGCGACGATGCGCTGGACTGCAACGAGCGCATGTACGACCTGTACGAGTGGCCTGCGGCCTTGCGCGATCGCGGCTTGCGCTATTCCGACTGGCGGGTGAAGGTGCATCCGGAAGACATCGTCATGTCCGAGGCCAGCCTGCAGGCGGCGATGGAGCAGGGCACGGTCTACGACCCGGTGTTCCGCGTGCAGCGCAGCGACGGCAGCCTGCGCCACATCCAGGCCGGTGCGCACACCGAGCGCGATGCGCAGGGCCGGGTCACCCGGGTCATCGGCATCAACCGCGACATCACCGCGCAACTGCAGGCCGAGCAGGACCTGCGCCAGGCCAAGGCACGCGCCGACGAGGCCAGCCAGGCCAAGTCCTCGTTCCTGGCCAACATGAGCCACGAGATCCGCACGCCGATGAATGCGGTGCTGGGCATGCTGCAACTGCTGCAGCGCACTGCACTGGACGCACGTCAGGACGATTACGTGCGCAAGGCGCAGAAGGCCGGCAAGTCGTTGCTGAGTCTGCTCAACGACATCCTCGACTACTCCAAGATCGAGGCCGGCAAGCTGCAGTTGGACCTGCATCCGTTTCGCATCGAGGAGCTGCTGCGCGACCTGGCGGTGGTACTGGCCGGCAATCACCAGCGGCCGGAAGTGGAGATCGTCTACCAGCTCGATCGCGGCATTCCCGACCGGGTGATCGGCGACGCGCTGCGCCTGCAGCAGGTGCTGATCAACCTGGCCGGCAACG
>JBEVKG010000042.1:0-5379 GCA_040509765.1 Xanthomonas sp. | reverse complement strand
ACGCCGCCGACAACTACGCCGCCTTCCAGAAGCTCGAAACCGAGGTCTACATCGTCACCACCGACACGCATTTCGCGCACAAGGTCTGGCACGAGACCTCGCCGGCCGTCGGCAAGGCCCAGTTCCCGCTGGTCGGCGACCCGACCCACAAGCTGACCCGCGCCTTCGGCGTGCACATCGAGGAAGAAGGCCTGGCGCTGCGCGGAACCTTCGTGATCAACCCGGAAGGCGTGATCAAGACCCTCGAGATCCACGACAACGCCATCGCCCGCGACGTCACCGAGACCCTGCGCAAGCTCAAGGCCGCGCAGTTCGTCGCCGCGCACCCGGGCGAGGTGTGCCCGGCCAAGTGGAAGGAAGGCGAGAAGACCCTGAAGCCGTCGCTGGATCTGGTCGGCAAGATCTAAGCGGCCCTCGCTCCCATCTCCGCCTTCGGCGGGGGTGGGGGTGAACCGCAGCCGGCATCGCCCGCCGGCGCCGGCTGCGGTTCATCCCTCCTCCCTCTTCGCGGCGCGCTGCTCCGGCAGCTCGCCTCCCCCGCGCTTTGCCCAACGTCAGGAGTCCGCCATGTTGGATGCCGATCTGAAAACCCAGTTGAAGGCCTACCTGGAGCGGGTCATCCGGCCCATCCACATCACCGCGTCGGTGGACGATGGCGCCAAGTCGCGCGAGATGCTCGACCTGCTCGAGGACCTGGTGCTGCTGTCGGACAAGATCACCCTGGACGTGCACCGCGACAGCGGCGAGCGGGCGCCCTCGTTCGCGCTCAACAGCCCCGGCCAGGACATCCACCTGCGCTTCGCCGGCCTGCCGATGGGCCACGAGTTCACCTCGCTGGTGCTGGCGCTGCTGCAGGTCGGCGGCCACCCGTCCAAGGCCACCGCCGAGCTGATCGAGCAGGTGCGCAACCTGCCCGGCGAATACCGCTTCGAAACCTATTTCTCGCTGTCCTGCCAGAACTGCCCGGACGTGGTGCAGGCGCTGAACCTGGCGGCGGTGCTGAACCCGAACATCCAGCACGTGGCCATCGACGGCGCGCTGTTCCAGGACGAGGTCGAGGCGCGGCAGATCATGTCGGTGCCCACCGTGTACCTCAACGGCGAAGTCTTCGACCAGGGCCGCATGACCCTGGAGCAGATCGTGGCCCGGCTCGACACCGGCGCGGCCAAGCGCGATGCGGCGGCGATCGCGGCCAAGGCGCCGTTCGACGTGCTGGTGGTCGGCGGCGGCCCGGCCGGCGCGGCCGCGGCGATCTACGCCGCGCGCAAGGGCATCCGTACCGGCGTGGCCGCCGAGCGCTTCGGCGGCCAGGTGCTGGACACCATGGCGATCGAGAACTTCATCTCCGTGCAAGAGACCGAAGGCCCGAAGATGGCCGCGGCGCTGGAGCAGCACGTGCGCCAGTACGAGGTGGACATCATGAACCTGCAGCGCGCCGAACAGCTGCTGCCGGCCGGTGCCGACGGCCTGGTCGAGGTCAAGCTGGCCAACGGCGCCTCGCTGAAGAGCCGCACGGTGATCCTGTCCACCGGTGCGCGCTGGCGGCAGATGAACGTGCCCGGCGAGGACCAGTACCGCAACAAGGGCGTGGCCTACTGCCCGCACTGCGACGGCCCGCTGTTCAAGGGCAAGCGCGTGGCGGTGATCGGCGGCGGCAACTCCGGCGTGGAGGCGGCGATCGACCTGGCCGGCATCGTCAGCCACGTCACCCTGGTCGAGTTCGACAGCAAGCTGCGCGCCGACGACGTGCTGCAGCGCAAGCTGCGCAGCCTGGGCAACGTCGACATCCTGGTCAACGCGCAGAGCACCGAAGTGCTGGGCGACGGCCAGAAGGTCACCGGCCTGGTGTACAAGGACCGCGTCGGCGGCGACGTGCATCGCCTGGCCCTGGAAGGCATCTTCGTGCAGATCGGGCTGCTGCCCAACACCGAGTGGCTGCAGGGCGCGGTGGCGCTGTCGCCGCGCGGCGAAATCGTGGTCGACGACCGCGGCCAGACCTCGCTGCCGGGCGTGTTCGCCGCCGGCGATGCGACCACCGTGCCGTACAAGCAGATCATCATCGCCATGGGCGAAGGCTCCAAGGCGGCGCTGAGCGCCTTCGACCACCTGATCCGCCACAGCGCACCGGTCGCCAGCGGCAGCGTGGCCGAAGCCGCCTGACCTGCGCGTCCCCGCGCCGCACATCGGCGCGGGGAAGGCGGCACATGGACCGACGGGACACGTCCACGGCACAGGTCGCTCCGGCGTCGTTGTCTCGCCGCACCAGGCATCACCCGCTCTATGCTGTGGTCCTGCGTCACCTCCCCATTGCTGCGTCTCGAGGAATCGGCCGATGAACCTGCGTGATCTGAAATACCTGGTGGCGCTGGCCGATCACAAGCATTTCGGGCGCGCCGCCGCGGCCTGCTTCGTCAGCCAGCCGACGCTGTCCACGCAGATCAAGAAGCTCGAGGACGAACTGGGCGTGCCGCTGGTCGAACGCGCCCCGCGCAAGGTCATGCTGACCCCGGCCGGGCGCGAAGCCGCCAGCCGCGCGCGCGGCATCGTCGCCGAGATCGAGCAGATGAAGGAGGCGGCGCGGCGCAGCCAGGATCCGGAGGCCGGCACGGTGCGCCTGGGCATCTTTCCCACGCTCGGCCCGTACCTGCTGCCGCACGTGATCCCGCGCGTTCGCGAGCGCTTCCCGCAGCTGGAACTGCTGCTGATCGAAGAGAAGAGCGACGTGCTGCTGACCCGCCTGCGCGAAGGCCGGCTGGATGCGGCACTGCTGGCGCTGCCGCTGCACGACGAGCAGTTGCACGCCGAATTCCTGTTCGAGGAACCGTTCGTGCTGGCGGTGCCCGAGCAGCATCCGCTGGCGCGGCGGCTGACCCCGCTGACCATGGACGAACTGCACGCGCAACGCCTGCTGCTGCTCGAGGACGGGCACTGCCTGCGCGACCAGGCGCTGGACGTCTGCCACCTGTCCGGCGCGCTGGAGAAGGCCGAGTTCCAGGCCACCAGCCTGGAGACGCTGCGGCAGATGGTCGCCGCCAACGTCGGCGTGACCCTGTTGCCGCTGCTGGCGGTGCAACCGCCGGTGGCCAATCCGCCGAACCTGCGGCTGCTGCCGTTCGCGCCCGACGGCGGGCCGAGCCGGCGCATCGCCATGTTGTGGCGGCGCAGTTCGGCGATGGGCGCGTTCCTGCAGCAACTGGCGCACCTGTTCGGCGCGCTGCCCGAAGACCTGTTCACGCTGCCGGCACAGGCGCCGCTACCGAGCCAGGCGCCGCGCCAGGTGGCCTGAGCAGGCCGACACGGCCGCGGCGTCGCATCGGCGCCGGCTTGCTTGCACAATGGCGACAGGGGGCGGCACGGTGCCGCCTCCGTTCGTTGTGCCATCCAACCGGAGCCTGTCCATGACCTCGCAACACCACAGCGGCCTGCCGCCCTCGTTGATCGTCTCCAGCCGCGACCTCGCGCGCCTGGAAGCCCTGCTCGACGCCCCTGCCTTGCACCAGCACCCGGCCGCGCTCGCGCTGGGCGCAGAACTCGACCGCGCCACCGTCGTGGCGCCGGACCAACTTCCCCCCGCCATCGTCGCCATGCATTCGCGCGTGGAGTGCGAAGACGAACTGCACGGCGAACGCCACCACCTGACCCTGGTCTATCCGCACGAAGCCGATGCCGCGCATGCGCGCATCTCGGTGCTGGCCCCGGTCGGCAGCGCCCTGCTCGGCCTGGCCGTGGGCCAGTCCATCGACTGGCAGGCGCCCGGCGGCCGCCCGCTGCGCCTGCGCGTGACCGCGGTGCAGCGCGCCGACGACGACAATGCGCGCGCAGCGCGTTAACGTGCGCGGCCCTATCCTTGTTTCCACTCGTTTCCGAGAGATACCGATGACCTCTTCCGCCCCCTCCAAGCTCGCCCAGCTGCGCGAGTTGTCCGTGGTCGTGGCCGATACCGGCGACTACGATGCGATCAAGCGGCTCAAGCCGGTGGACTGCACCACCAACCCGACCCTGGTGAAGAAGGCGCTGGACCTGCCGGTCTACGCCGACCTGATCGACGAGGCGCTGGCCTGGGCGCGTAGCCAGGACGGCGACCATGCCGCCCTGGTCGACGAGATCGCCGACCGCCTGACCATCGGCGTCGGCGCCAAGCTCAGCGCGCTGGTGCCCGGCCGCGTGTCCACCGAGGTGGACGCCGACCTGGCCCACGACACCGCCGCCACCATCGCCAAGGCGCACAAGTTCATCGCCATGTACGCCGAGCGCGGCATCGCCAAGGACCGCATCCTGATCAAGGTCGCCGCGACCTGGGAAGGCATCGAGGCCGCGCGGCAGCTGCAGCGCGACGGCATCGACTGCAACCTGACCCTGATCTTCAACCGCACCCAGGCCCTGGCCTGCGCCGAGGCCGGGGCGTTCCTGATCTCGCCGTTCGTCGGCCGCATCCTCGACTGGTACGTGGCCCAGGGCCAGACGCCGGCGACGATCGACGAGGACCCGGGCGTGCAGTTCGTGCGCGGCGTCTACGACGCGTTCAAGCGCCGCGGCTCGCAGACCGTGGTGATGGGCGCCTCGTTCCGTTCCACCGCGCAGATCGAGGCGCTGGCCGGCTGCGACCGCCTGACCATTTCGCCGGACCTGCTGGAGAAGCTCGACGCCGACCATGGCCCGCTGGCGCGCAAGCTCTCGCCCAGCCAGGCCGACGGCGCCGGGATCGAGCCGATCGATGCCAAGCGCTTCGCCGCCGACCTGGCCGCCGACCCGATGGCCACCGAGAAGCTGGCTGGCGGCATCGACACCTTCGCCAAGGACCTGCAGACCCTGCGCGAGACGATCCGGCACAAGCTGATCGGCTGAGCGTTGCAGCCCCAAGCGCGGCGATGCCGCGCTTGGGGTGCGGGAATGGGGAAACGGGACTGGAGAATCGGTAAAGCGGATCCCCGCCCCGCTGCCATCTTCCCGCTTGATCGCATGCCATCGGTGCAGGCTGTCGCACCGCGCGAGCAAAAATGCGCACTGCGAGCGGCACCCTGAAAACAAGCGCAGGTGCAGCGCACCTCGCCCACGATGCGTTCGCCGCCGCGTTGGCGCGGCCGCAACTTTCGCCGGGCTATGCTGCGCGCCCGAGTGCAGAGGCAAGGCAATGGCAACGATCGCAGTGGTGATGGTGGACGGCGTGGCGGACTGGGAAATCGGCACCATCCTGCCGGCGGCGCGGGCCTGGTTCGGCGACACGATCCAGGTCGCCAGCATCGACGGCAAGCCGGTCGGCTCGATCGGCGGACTGGACCTGCACCCCGCCTACGCGCTGTCGGATCTGGCGCCACTGGACGCCGAGCTGTGGCTGCTGCCCGGCAGCGACAGCTGGCAGGCCGGCGAGATTCCGGGCCT
>JBEVKG010000041.1:0-8289 GCA_040509765.1 Xanthomonas sp. | reverse complement strand
CACGAACTGCTGGGTATGGTGGTCGGCGTGGTCGTTGAGCGCGGCGATGCGTTGCGCGATGTAGGCCGGCTCCAGGCGCAGGCCGCAGTCGACCTCGATGCAGTGGCGCCAGGCGGTGTAGCTGTCGGGAATGATGGAAGACGACATGGAGGTCCTTGACGTTCGGCGCACAGCGCCGCACATGCCCGCCGTGCGACGCACTTGGTGGTGGCTGGAAGCGAACCGCGGCTGACTGACGGCAGCGACAGGCTTGCACCCACGAACGATTGTTCACTAATGTTATAGTGTAACTCAACTGATGCACTCCCCATGCGACCTGGCATTCCCCTGTTCCTGTTGCTGCTCTTCGCCAGTTCGCCCGCCGCCGCTGCGGTCCGCCACCATGGCCCGCATGTGCACGGCCAGGCCAACCTGGAGGTCGCTGTCGACGGCATGGCGGTGGAGGTGCAGCTCAGCGCGCCAGGCATCGGCATCCTCGATTTCGAGCATCCTGCGCGCGATGCCGGTGAGCGCCAGCGGCTGCAGGCTGCGGTCGCCACCCTGCGCGCTGCCGGCTGGTTGCAGTTCCCGCTCGCTGCGGCCTGTTCGCTGCGCAGTGCGCAGGTCACGACGGAAGGCTACGACGTGGCGATGGCCGATCCGGACGAACCGGGCCACAGCCATGCCGAGTTCCACGCCCATTACTCCTTCACCTGCACGCAGCCGGCGCGGCTCGATCACCTGCAGGTGCTGTTGCCGCAGCGCTTCCCGGGGCTGCACACGGCGGTCGTGGACGTCGCCACCGCGGCCGGCCAGGGCCGCACCGAGGTGGTGCCCGGGCAAACCCGGGTGAAGCTGCCGGAATGAGCCAGCCGCCTGTCGTCGAACTGACCGAGTTGCGCTTCGGCTACGCGGGTGCCGCCACACCGGTGCTGGACATCGCCGCGTTCGCGCTACCGCGCGGGCAGCAGTTGCTGCTGCGCGGCGCCAGCGGATCGGGCAAGAGCACCTTGCTGGCGCTGATCGCCGGCGTGCTGCAGCCCACTGCCGGCTGCGTGCGCGTGGCCGGACAGGACCTGGCGGCCTTGCGCAAGGCGGCGCGCGACCGTTTCCGCGCCGACCACTGCGGCGTGGTGTTCCAGCAGTTCAACCTGCTGCCATTCCTGAGTACCCGCGACAACATCGCCCTGGGCCTGCAGTTCTCCGCGCGCCGCGGTCGGCTGGCCGCAGGCACGCAGGCGCTGGACACGGAGATCGAGCGGCTGATGGGCGCGCTGGGCCTGGACGTGGCGACGCTGTGGTCGCGCCCGGCCGCCCGCCTCAGCGTCGGCCAGCAGCAACGCGTGGCCGCGGCGCGTGCGTTGATCGCACGGCCGCCCTTGCTGCTCGCCGACGAACCCACCTCGGCCCTCGACCCGGTCGCGGCGCAGGCATTCCTGCACCTGCTGTTCGCCGAGTGCCGGCAGGGCGGTACCAGTTCGATCGTGGTCAGCCACGATCCGTCGATCGCACCGCTGTTCGACGCCCAGGCCGACCTGGCCACGCTCAACCGCGCCAGCGCCGGAGGTGCGCGATGACCCTGGTGACGCTGGCGCTGGCCAGCCTGCGCAGCCGGCGCCTGGGCGTGGCGTTGACCGTCCTGGTGATCACCCTGAGCGTGACGCTGCTGTTGGGCGTGGAGCGGATCCGCACGCAGGCGCACGAAGGGTTCGCCAGCACCGTGTCGGGCACCGACCTGATCGTCGGCGCGCGCTCGGGTCCGGTGAACCTGTTGCTGTACTCGGTGTTCCACATCGGCGACGCCACCAACAACGTGTCGTGGAAGAGCTATCAGGACCTCAGCACGATGCCCGAAGTGAAGTGGGCGGTGCCGCTGTCGCTGGGCGATTCCTACCGCGGATACCGGGTGGTCGGCACCAGTACCGGCTTCTTCGAGCACTATCGTTACGGCGCAAAGCATCCCCTGGCGTTCGCGCAGGGCAGGGCGTTCGACGACCTCTACGATGCGGTGATCGGCGCCGACGTCGCCGCCGCGCTCGGCCGCCACCTCGGCGACGCGATCGTGCTGACCCATGGCACCGGACGCATCAGCCTGGCCAACCATGCCGACAAGCCATTCCGGATCGTCGGCATCCTGCGCCGCACCGGCACGCCGGTGGACTCCAGCGTGCTGGTGTCGCTGCAGGCCATCGAGGCGATCCATCTCGACTGGCATTCCGGCGTGCGCCTGCCGGGCCAGCACGTCAGCGCCGAGCAGGCACGAACGATGGACCTGACCCCGGACACCATCACCGCCTTCATGCTCGGCCTGAAGACCCGCATCGCCACCTTCTCGGTGCAGCGGCGGATCAACGAGTACCCGGAGGAAGCGATGCTGGCGATCATGCCGGGCGTCACCCTGCAGCAACTGTGGGGCACGCTGGGCACCGCCGAAGGTGCCCTGCGCATGATCGCCTCGCTGGTGGTGCTGCTCGGCCTGGTGTCGATGGTCGCGCTGCTGGTGGCCACGCTGCAGGAGCGCCGGCGCGAGATGGCGATCCTGCGCGCGGTCGGCGCACGGCCGCGCGACATCGCCTGGCTGCTGCTGTTCGAGGCCGGCCTGGTCACCGTGGTGTCGTGCGCACTGGCGCTGCTGGTGGTAACCGCGGCCAGTTGGCTGGCGCGCGGCTGGGTGCTCGACCATTTCGGCCTGGCGATCAACCGCATCGCGCCCAGCGCAACGGAATGGGGCTGGCTCGGCTGCGTGCTGCTGGCCGGCGTGCTCGCCGGCATCGTGCCGGCCCTGCTGGCCTATCGCCGCACCCTGGCCGATGGCCTGTCGCCGGAGCTGTGAGCATGACCCGCTGGACACTTCCCTTGCTGGCGCTCGCGCTGTTGTGCGGCTGCGGCCGGCAGCAACCGGCCCCCGAGAGAAAAGCGCCTGAAACAGTGGCGGCACAGCCAGCGCCGGCCAGCGACGCGGCGATCAACCCGCCGCTGGGCGAGCCCGACGCCGACGGCTACCGCGAGCTGGACTGGAGCGCGATGCTGCCGCCGGCCGAACTGAAGGCGCTGGAAAACAGCGATGAAGCGCCGGTCAACCACACCGGCAAGCGCGCGATGCCGCAGACCGGCACCTACAACACGGTCGCGGCGGTGCTGGCGCGCAAGGTGCGCCTGCCGGGCTACGTGGTCCCGCTGGACAGCGACGACGTCGGCCGCGTGCGCGAGTTCCTGTTCGTGCCGTACTACGGCGCCTGCATCCACGTGCCACCCCCGCCGCCGAACCAGATCGTGCATGTGCGCCTGGACACGCCGATCGACCCGCCCGACATGTACAGCCCGTTCTATCTGACTGGCCAACTGCGCGCCGAGATCCTCCACGGCGAGCTCGCCGGCACCGCCTACACGATGGAGCAGGCGCACCTGCATCCCTATGAAAAAGGCTGAGCGCCATCTCCCGTTGACCGTGGCGCTGTGCCTGCTGGCGGCCTGTCACGGCGATGGCGGGCCGTCCGGCCCCGCGTCGACACCATCGCCTGCGGCGGCGAACGCAACCACGCACGCGACCTCGGCCGCCGACGCCGTCCCCGACACCGTGGAACGCTGGGAACAACTGGCGCCGGCCAACGACATCTACCAGCGTCCACCGCCGCGGATCAGCGCGGCCTGGCGAGGCGACGCCGCCGTGCTGGATCAGGCCGCGCCCGTCGACGACGGCCCGTCGGTGGTCAACGGCATGCCGATCGACCATTCCGGCACCCAGCGCGCCGCGCAATTCGGATCGTCGCAGGTGGTGAAGGGGCTGGAAGGCAAGCGCTTCGCCCTGGATGGCTACGTGGTGCCGCTGGAAAGCGACGACCAGGGCAAGGTCAGCGAACTGCTGTTCGTGCCGTTCTATGGCGCCTGCATCCACGTGCCGCCGCCACCGCCGAACCAGATCCTGCACGTGGTACTGCGCACCCCGATCGACGTGCCGGAGCTGTGGGACCCGTTCCACCTGCAGGGGCGGCTGCATCTGGCCGACTTCAAGGCCGATATCGCCAACGCCACCTACGAGGCAGAGGACGCTAAGCTCACCCCGGTGCAGGGCTGAGGACGCGGCCCGATGCGCCTGAAGTCGCCGCTCCTCCGTGCAATCGCAATCGCCGCCTGCGCACTGGCGATTGCCGGCGGCGTGCTGCTGGCCTTGCGCATGCAGCGGCAGACCGTCCGGACGCCGGGAGCTGCGACTGCGACGGCCCGTCCACCGGTTGTTCCCGCATTCGCTGTCGCAGCATTGCCCGGCGATGCAACCAGTCAGCGCATCACCACACTGCTTCACGACGATGCCGCATTCGTGCGTGACGCCACGTTCCTGATCGCGGCCAGCGTGCGCGAACGCTGCGCACCCGCACATGCCGGCGAACTGGCGAAGATGGCCAACCGCGCACGCCTGCCGGTGCTGGCCGCGACATCCGAAGTGACGGCGCGCGAGCCCGACCTGGACCAGCCGATCTACCAGGCAATCCAGCGCATCGCCGCTGTCGCACCGTGCGGCCGCGCGCTCGACCTGGCGGCGACCGGCCTGCCGCTGCAACTGGACCCGGAACGCTACGCCGCCGCATTCCCCGACAGCTACTACCAGCCGACGCTGGAGACCGTGCCGCGCGAGTATGCCGGCCAACCGCTGGGGGCTCGCGCGGCACAGGAATGCCAATCGATCGCCTACGCGGTGCTGCCGCTGGGCCGCGATGGCTGGCAGTGCAGGGCGCTGTGGTCCGGCATGCGCCCGCGGATCGTCAAGGCCTGCGAGCATGCCCGCAGCGACGCCGGGCAGGGGGCTGGTGAGGCGATTCCGCCGGAAGTCGCGAACCGGCTGACGCCGGTGGTGGCGGGGTTGCTGGAGACGTTGCCGGCGTCCTGTCGCTGAGCGTGGTTGCTTCTGTACTGCGAAAGTCAACGGTTGCAAACAGCAGGAGCTGGGCAGGACAGCAGTTCGCGCAGCAACTGATCAGGCACGCTTCCCACGCCGCGCTGTTGATTTGGCGATCACAGTGGACGGTCCCCCGACCCCCTGCAACCGCACCTGGATGAACTCCAGCAACGCCCGAACCCGAGCAGTGACCGAATGACGATGACTGTAGGCACCGAGCAATTGCAGTGGTGCAGGGCTTAGATCCAGTTGCACTTCTTGCAATCGGCCTGCTGCAAGATCGTCCTGGCACGGGTAGGCAGCGACGATCGCAAAGCCAAGCCCCTGGCGCGCGCCCGCCACCGCCAGTTCCCCGCTGTTGACGCGATAGCGGCTACGCACAGGCACTTTCACGATCTCGCCCGCAGGATCGAGAAACTGCCACGGCTGTCCCTTCAGTGCGCTCACGGTAGTGATGCACGGCAAGGACTTGAGCTCGCGCACGTGGCGCGGCGTCCCGGTTTGGGCCAGCAACTTGGGGGCCGCGACCACGATGCTGGGCAAGGTCGCCAGTTCGCGGGTAATGAACGCACTGTCATCCTGACGTCCTCGGTGGAAGACGATGGAAAGGTCCACGTCCTCGCGCAACACTTCCAGGCCGGTCAGGCGCGTGTCGCATTCCAACTCGATGCCCGGATGGAGACTGCAGAATTCCGCGAGGATAGGCGCGAGCAGCCTTGGCGCCTCGTTGGGTATGCACATCCTGAGAAGCCCCTTCAATTCGCGCTGTACCGCGCCGAGCTCCTCTTCCGTGGACAGCAAGGCATCAAGTAAGGGCTTGGCACGCTCGTAAACCAGCCTCCCGGCTTCCGTCATGCGCAGATGGCGCGTGCTGCGTTCCAGCAAGCGCACGCCCAGCCTGCGCTCCAGTGCCGCGACATGACGGCTGACGTTCGACGACGGCAGGGCCAGCAGGCGCCCCGCGCCGGAAAAGCTCTGCTCGTCGACGACGGCCATGTAGACGCGGACTGCATTCAGGTCGAGCTTGCTGCGCACCGTTATCCCACCTGAGGAATGAAAGCCTGCCATTTTTACATGCTAGTTTGCGCAACTGATGGGGACCAAGATGCACTCCCGTCCAACGGCTGCCCTTCAACGGCACGCTTGGACCAATTGAATCGGGATGCATCGGCATGGAGATCGGAATACTGGGTGGCGGCATCGCAGGCTTGAGCGTGGCCCTCGCGTTGCACAAGCAGGGGCACACCGTCCGCGTCTATGAACGTCGGAACGGGCCGGCCACCATGGGCGCCGGCGTAACGCTTTGGCCAAACGCTGGCTTTGTGCTGCTGGAGCTCGGATTGTTGGAGGATGTCGGGGCGGTGGGAGGTCGGCCGTTATCAGTACACCGCAAAGACGCAGCAGGTAGCGCGCTGGGAGGCCTGGACATCACGTTGCTGGACCGACTCATGGGTTACCCGACCCATACGATCCTGCGTCGCGACCTGCAGGCGGTACTGCTGGACCACGTGGCACGCGCTGGTATCCAGGTGGAGTTCGGGCATCGAGCGGTCGCGATCGACCTGCATACCAACGGCAAGGCCGTCGCGAGATTCGAGAACGGCAAGAGCATGTGTCCGGATCTGCTCATTGGCGCGGATGGCCGCATGGACTCGGTGGCGCGCAAGTTCGTCGCCGGGGGCAATACGCCCATCTACCAAGGGTTCGTGAACTGGATCGGCGTTGCACAGGGCAATGGCCCGTTGCTGAGCGACATGGCGATTCATGACTACTGGGGGGCTGGCGACCGTTTCGGCTGCGTCCCGATCCGGACGGATCTCGTGTACTGGGCCGCGGCGCAGGCGCGGCCACTGCCCGAGGCGACGCCAGCAGCGGAGATGCGCAAGGAACTGATGGATCTGTTTGCAGGATGGCCAGAGCCTGTCACCCGCCTCATCGAAGCCACGCCGGCGCAATCCATCCAACTGATCGCCGTGCACGACGTGGAGCCGCTGCACACATGGAGCCGAGCAAACGTGCTGCTCGTCGGCGATGCGGCGCACGCGCCGCTGCCGACCTCGGGCCAAGGCGCCTGTCAGGCGTTGGAAGACGCCTGGCATCTGGCGCGGTGCCTCGAAGAGGCCGACGGCGACCTGGACGCAGCACTGCTTCGCTTCACTGGAGTCCGCGCACCAAAGACCACAAAGCTGGCAGAGCAGGGCAGACTGTTCGCGCGCGGCCTTTTCGCCAAGGATCCCGAAACCTGCCGCCTTCGCAACGAGCGTGCCCAGGCATCCGATCCACTGCGCGATGCGCAGGCCATGGCGGCGGGATGGTCACAGGGCTTGCCGATGGCCGACTGCATTGACGGGACGCCGGCGAGCGGCGCTGGCAGTCTGTATCGCCTATGACAGACGATCTTGATCGACGTCGCATGGCATTCTGGCCGCCCGAGCCCACTATCAGCAGTCCGCCGCCTCTCGCAGACACGGTGTCCCACGTGTTCGCCTGCTTTTAGAGGGAGAGAAAGCGCCGGCTAAGCCCGAATGCATGTCAACGAGGGCGCCCAGTCTTCAGCTGCCCCGCAGCTCTGAGGAGCCCGAGCGCCCACTCGACGCGGTCTGATGCAGTGTCGACCAGGTTGCCGGGGTGTTCTCCCAGCAGCGCCCGAAGTTGATGCGGAGCGAAGACCAGGTCGACGAAGTGGCGGGCCAATGTGGAGGGGTCGGCAGGTTGATCGGGTCCATCGAGAATCGCCATGCGGACGCGCTGCAGCCCGCCCTCCCAGCCGATCCGGTTGACCTCGGCGGCAAGCGCCGGCGCTCGGATGGAGGTGCCGACGACCAAGCGCATCATGGCCACTGTCTCGGGTTGCAAGGCATGCGCGAGTATTGCTTGACCTGCGAGCCTCAGCCGCCCCTCCAGATCCATGGGGATGCTGGGAGTGGCGGGCACGGGCTGCGTTTCGACATCACGCCGAATCACCGCCTCGAAGATGGCGTCCTTGTTGGCATAGCGGGCATAGAGGCTCGCCTTTCCTGCGCCGGCCAGTCGCGCAATGTCTTCGCACGAGGTGTTCTCGAAGCCGCGTTCCAGGAAGAGCTGCAACGCCGCGTCGAGCAGGCGCCGATCGACATCCCCCGCCTTGTCGAGCGGCGGCCTCCCACCTTTGGATTTCTGCTTCGCAGCCTTCATCGGCGAAAAGTTACACGCCACTTGCGTTTTCAACAACTGAACGTTACCGTTCAGTTGTTGGCTGCGCCCGCGCTCTGGCCTGCACGATGCAAGGCAGCCGATGTGACAGGCGCTGGTCTTTTCTGTCGCGTTGTCCATCGCCGCTTTCGGCGCAAAAATTCAAGCGAGAACAATGTGTTGAACACCGGTTTGAATTCGCAGGTTGTCGTCGCCGGCGCCACCGGCGAGCTGGGATGCCGAAT
>JBEVKG010000040.1:0-13964 GCA_040509765.1 Xanthomonas sp. | reverse complement strand
CGGCGAGCGCGTCGGCGCGCTGTCGGTGGTCTCGGCCAACGCCGCCGAGAGCAAGGCGGTGCAGTCGCAGGTCAAGCGCATCATCCGCACCATCTACTCCAGCCCGTCCACGCACGGCGCCGCGCTGGTCGCCGGGGTGCTCAACAGCCCGGAACTGCGCGCGATGTGGGAGCAGGAGCTGACCGAGATGCGCGAGCGCATCCACGCCCTGCGCGCCGGCATGGTGCAGAAGCTGGCCGCCCTGGGCGCGCCGGAGTTCGGCTTCATCCAGCAGCAGGCCGGCATGTTCTCCTACTCGGGCCTGAGCAAGGCGCAGGTGGACCGGCTGCGCGAGGAGTTCGGCATCTACGCGGTCGGCACCGGCCGCATCTGCGTGGCCGCGCTGAGCCAGAACAACCTGGACTACGTGACC
The DNA here is from genome assembly GCA_040509765.1 of Xanthomonas sp. GTDB lineage: Bacteria > Pseudomonadota > Gammaproteobacteria > Xanthomonadales > Xanthomonadaceae > Xanthomonas_A. Next base: position 13,552 of record JBEVKG010000040.1, on the reverse strand, counting down.
CAGGCCGTGGCGACCGTGCACAAGGGCTGAGTGCCGCAGGGCCAGGCCGCCGGCCTGGATGCCATGCCGCCATGACATCGCACCGGGAGCGCGCACGCCTCCCGGTTTTTTTGTGCCCGCCACCGGCGCCAGCACAGGGTGCGCGCGATCGAAGCCGCGCGGCATCCAGCGCCGGACTGCCACGGCCCGGTGCAGCTCACGCCGCATGCCGCTGGAAATGGTCGAGCAGCGCCGCGAGGCCAGAGCGCGCGACACGCGCTGCGACATGGCCGTCCGGGCGCACCAGCAGCCACTCGCCCGGGTGTGGTGCGTAGGCGTCGGCGAAGTGGCCGTGCGCATCGCGCAGGTCCCCGGCCGGACCGATGATGTGCACATGCAGACCATGGTGCGCGGGAGCCACGGCGCGATCGGCGGCATAGCCGAGCAGGGTCCAGTGGGTGCCGCGGAAGACCTCGAACAGCCGCACCGGCTGTCCGCCGGCACCGAGCAGCGGCGCATCCGGCGCCCGATCGCCCGGCTGCAGACGGCACTCGCCCGGGTCGGCCTGCAGCGACAGCGACGAGGCCCGGTAGTGCAGGTCGAGTTGCTGGACGTCGCGGCCGCGCCGCTGGTCGCCATGCCGGGCGCGATCGAGCAGTCGCGTGGACAGGCCCAGCATCGCGGCGGCGATCGGCCGCCGCTCTTCTTCGTAGGTGTCGAGCAAGGCCGCGGGTGCGCCGCGCAGCACCGCGGCCAGCTTCCAGCCCAGGTTGTACGCGTCCTGCGCGCTGGTGTTCAGGCCCTGGCCGCCGGTCGGCGGATGGATGTGCGCCGCATCGCCGACCAGGAACACGCGGCCGACGCGGTAGCGATCGGCCAGACGCGCGTTCATGCGGTAGGCCGAGGCCCAGCAGACGTCTTCGACCACGAGGTCGCCGCGGCCGGTGCGCGCGTGCAACATGGCCGTCAGGCCCGCGGCCGACAGGTCCACCGCGCCGTCGAACGGCACCGGCGCCTGCAGCTGGAACAGCGCCGTGCCCAGCAGCGGGCACAGCGAGATGCGCCGCGCCATGTCGTCCTCGTGGAACGAATGCCAGGCATCGCGCGGCAACCCGCGCAGCGCGATGTCGGCGACGACGGCGCGCACGCCCAGGGTTTCGCCGGGAAAGCCGATGTCCAGCGCGCCACGCACCAGACTGCGGCCGCCGTCGGCGCCGATCAGATAGCGCGTTGCGATGGTCTGTTCGCCGGCCGGCGTGGCCACGCGCAGGACGACGCGCTCGGCGTCCTGCGCGAACTCGCGCAGGGCATGGCCGAACGCCACCTGGTGCCCCAGTTCCGCCAGGCGCTCACGCAGCACCGCTTCGGTCAGGAACTGCGGTACCAGCAATGGACTGCGGTAGGGTTCAGCCGGGGTGGCCGGGCCGCCTTCCACCACGACCGCGTCCACCCAGCTGCCGTCGGCGCGATGGGTCCGCGACACCGGGTAGAGGCCGCCGGCAGCGAACAGCCGGTGGATCACGCCCATGTCCTCGAATATCTCCTGGCTGCGCGGCTGGATCCCCTTGCCGCGGGAACCCTGGAAGGGCTGGTCGCGCTGTTCCAGCAAGCGGAACGCGACACCGCGGCGGGCCAGTTCGATCGCCAGGGTCAACCCGGCAGCGCCGGCACCGCAGATCACCACCTCAGGGGACATCGTCATCGCTGCAGACTCCATAAATGTGCAAAATGCACTTAACTGGAGAGGACGATATGCCTGCCGATAAGAGAGTGCAAGATACACATATCTCGCCCGAGCTGAAGTCGCTGCACCTGTCCATGGTCGGCATCGCCAGCGTGATGAACCGCCCGCGCAACGACGCGCGGCTGCTGGAAGAAGCCGGCGTGACCCTGGACCAGGCGTTGTTCCGCCTGCTGGTGGTAATCGAGCGCTTCGGTCCGATCGGGGTGGTGGAGCTGGCCGAGCGCCTGGGCCGCGACTACACGACCATCAGCCGCCAGGTCGCCAAGCTGGCGGCGATGGAGCTGGTCGAGCGCCGCGGCAACGCGCAGGACCGGCGCCTGCGCGAGGCCACCGTCACCGCCAGGGGCAAGGACATGACCGACCGTCTGGATGCGGCGCGCGAGCGCATCGGCCGGCGCATCTTCGCCTCCTGGGCGCCGCAGGAGGTGACGGACCTGGTGCGGCTGATGGCGAAGTTCGCCGCCGCCCTCGAGGCCGGCGAGCGCACGCCGTAGCCGCGCGCGCGCCGGCCGACACGCGACGTTCCGGTGCATGCGCAACGCCGCGCATCGAAATCCGCGGCGCAACCCGCGACAATGGCGGTTCATTTCCCACGCAAGGCCGTCCTGCCCATGTCGCGAACGTCGCTGACCCGCTTCCTGATCGAAGAACAGCATGCCGGGCGTATCGGCCCGGAATTGCGCCAGCTCATCACGATCGTGTCCCGCGCCTGCAAGCGCATCTCCATCGCGGTCAGCAAGGGCGCGCTGGGCGGCGTGCTCGGCGATGCCGGCACCGGCAACGTGCAGGGCGAGGCGCAGAAGAAGCTGGACGTGCTCAGCAACGACATCCTGCTCGAAGCCAACGCCTGGGGCGGCCACCTCGCCGCCTGCGCCTCGGAAGAGATGGACCATTGCCAGCCGGTGCCCGACAAGTACCCCAGCGGCGATTTCCTGCTGCTGTTCGATCCGCTGGACGGCAGCTCCAACATCGACGTCAACGTCTCGGTCGGCACCATCTTCTCGGTGCTGCGTGCGCCGCCGGGCACCGACAAGCCCGGCGACGAACACTTCCTGCAGCCGGGCACCGCGCAGGTCGCGGCCGGCTACTGCATCTACGGCCCCAGCACGATGCTGGTACTGACCCTGGGCCACGGCACCCACGCCTTCACCCTGGAGCGCGAGGAGGGCAGCTTCCTGCTGACCCAGGCCGACATGCGCATCCCCGAGGACACCGCCGAGTTCGCGATCAACATGTCCAACCAGCGCCATTGGGAAGCGCCGATGCAACAGTACGTGGCCGACCTGCTGGCCGGCAGCGAGGGCGTGCGCGGCAAGAACTTCAACATGCGCTGGATCGCCAGCATGGTCGCCGACGTGCATCGCATCCTCACCCGCGGCGGCATCTTCATCTACCCGTGGGACAAGAAGGACCCGGGCAAGGCCGGCAAGCTGCGGCTGATGTACGAAGCCAACCCGATGGGCATGCTGGTGGAGCAGGCCGGCGGCGCCGCCAGCACCGGCCGCGCGCGCATCCTCGGCCTGCAGCCGGAGCAACTGCACCAGCGCGTGCCGGTGTTCCTCGGCTCGAAGAACGAAGTGGCCGAGGCGGTGCGGTATCACCTGGAACACGACAGTCGCCACGGCTGAGCGTGGTGGTGCGGCAGCCGCGCGTCCGGGCGCCGCTGGACGATGGCGGCTGTCGCCAGCGCTGCCTTATCATCGCGGCCGCATCGCCGATGCACGGCCGCGGTGTGTGCAAGGGGAGGCCGCTGCAGGCGGCGTTTCGCGATCCGGCGCCATCGTCCTGGAACGGCAGCGGTCGCTCCGGGGCGGCGTCTCCGATCGAGGGTGATGCGCTGTCGCGGTAGCGCCGGTAGAAACTCAAACAGGGGAAAGTGCAATGAAACGTGTCTTCGGGCTGTTGCTGCTGCTCGTCTCGGGTGTGGCCTGTGCCGACACCACGCAACAAGGGAAAATCACCCGCGTCGTGGTCGAATCCAACTACGCCTCGGTCTGGCTGGAGAACCAGCCGACCAGCAACGAGTGCGCCTCGGACGGGCGCTGGGTGATCGATTTTTCCGCAGACGCCATCGCCAAGGAAAAGTATTCGGCCATCCTCTCCGCCGCCACGTCCAGGACCCAGGTCGTCCTGCAGTACACGACCAGCGAGGGCTGTGGCGGCTTCGGCGCCAAGAAGATCCACTACGTCGATCTGCTGTACTGATCGCACACGCACGCCGCGCCCCTGGCCGGGCGCGCGGCGATGCGGCAGGATGCAACGACCGAGACGAACAGGGAGGTTCCGATGCGCTGGTGCCTGATGCTGGTGGGGATGTTGTGGAGTGGCCTGCTGTCCGCTGCCGAACCCTTTCGCCTGCAGAACCTCATGCTGCTGCAGCCCGAATCAGTGATGCGCGATCGCGCCGAGAGCGTCGACGCGCTGGCGGCCTATGTCAAGGCGCTGAACGCCACGGCCGCGCGCGCATTGTCGCGGGTCGACGCGCCCCGGCCTGCCGCCGGTTTCGTGGCCGTGGCCGTCCGCCCCGGCGGCCGTTCCAGGATCTGGCTGGATGTCGCACCGGCACTGCCCGATCCGGTGGCGAACACGCTGGTCACGGCGCTGGAGCGCGTACCGCCGTTCCAGGCCAAGGGCGGTGTGGTGGTGTTCGCGCTCAACGTCACGCTGTGGGACGCGCCGCCGACCGAGCGCCAGGGCCCCTCGCCAGCGGCCTGGCAGCGTGCCGCCGAAGGCCAGGCGGCGCCGATGGAGATCGGCGACCTGGTCGATCGGGTCTGGCCAGCGACTGCAGCGCACTGAGGCGAAGTCCACGCCTTCGCCTGCGTCCTCTCGCACGACCTCCGTCGGCCGCGACGACGCCTGCGTTGTCCGCGAGCCGGCACGTGGGCCGTTGCCTGGCGTCCTGGCTGCGGTAGGGTAGCGGCAGTCCGGCGGCATGCGCTGATCGCTGGCGATCGTCGCGGCACCTGGCCGTACCGGGCGGGAGGAAACCCATGAACCAGACCCTCGTCGTGCTGTTCTTCTTCGCCACCGCACCGGTCGCGCTGATGCCCACCGTCATCGCGCTGTTCACCCGCCACCGCTGGCGGCGGCGAATCGTGCTGATCAACCTGGCGCTGTGGACGCTGCTGTTCTTCGCCGCCAGGAGCTTCACCCTGTACAACTCCAGCCGCTTCGAGCTGCCGACCCTGCTGGCGCTGGCGGTGTGGCTGGTACTGCTGGGCATCGCGGTCCGCGGCACTGCGGCGCCGGCCGGCAAGCCCTAGGCGACAGGCACCGCCACGCGCCTGCCGCAGAAGCGCTTCAGCCGGCACGCCCGTAAGATCGCCCGTTACGCCATGGCGCCGCGCGCACAGGCACGCAGCCGGCAACGTGCCCCGGCGCCATAGCTGCGGCGCCACGGAATCGCTGGTAAGGTCGCGCGATGTCCGACACGCATCCCGATTTCATCGAAGTGTTCGAGGGCGCCATGTCCCGCGAGGACTGCGCCGCCATCCTGCGGCGCCTGCGCGGCAGCACCCAGTTGCGGCCCGGCGAGGTCGGCAGCGGCGTGTTCCCCGAACTCAAGCGCAGCCGCGACCTGCGCATCAGCGGCCTGGAACCGTGGCGCGACGTGGAACAGCGGCTGCAGCAGGCGGTGTTCGGCGGGCTGCTCGGCTACCTGCGCAAGTACCCGCAGACCCTGATCTCGCCGCTGATGCTGCAGGTGCCCGGCGCCGACGGCCAGCCGCACCGCCTCGGCGCCGACGACTTCGCCCTGCTCGACGATGCCGCGCTGTCCAACCTGGCGCGCACCTGCCTGCGTCCGGGCGCGATCAACCTGCAGTGGTACGAGGCGGGCGAGGGCGGCTATCCGTACTGGCACTGCGAACTGTATCCGCGCGATCCGAGCGCCGAGACCCTGCACCGGCACCTGCTGTGGACCCTGTACCTCAACGACGATTTCGAAGAGGGCGAGACCGAGTTCCTGTTCCAGCGCCGCAAGATCGCCCCACGCGCCGGCAGCCTGTTGATCGCCCCCACCGCCTTCACCCACACCCACCGCGGTAACCGCCCGCAACGCGGCGACAAGTTCATCGCCACCAGCTGGATCCTGTTCCAGTCGGCGCAGGCGCTGTACGGCCGGGAGTAGGGATTGGGGATTCGGGATTCGTAAAAGCAGCTTCCTTGGCGGATGGACTGTCGTTGCTGCGTCGAGCCGCCGCCCGCGCTGCTCTTGCGAATCCCCGATCCCGAATCCCCAATCCCCCGCTCAGAACAACTCGCCTTGCGGCGACGGCGGTCGCGGCGGCAGCGGCTTGACGAAGCGGCTGCAGTCCAGTTGCCGGCGCGGGGACTCGGTATAGCCCAGCCGCTTGTGCGCCAGGGCGAAGCGCCGCGCCAGCAGGTCGGCATACACCCCTTCGCCGCGCATGCGCTTGCCGAAGGTGCTGTCGTAGTCCTTGCCGCCGCGCAGTTGCTGCACCGTGCTCATCACGTGCGCGGCGCGGTCGGGATGGTGCGCCTGCAGCCAGTCGCGGAACAGCGGCGCCACCTCGTGCGGCAGACGCAGCAGCACGTAGCCGGCGGACGCGGCGCCGGCGTCGCGGGCCGCCTCCAGCACCGCTTCCAGCGCATGGTCGTTGATCCACGGGATCACCGGCGCCACCATCACCCCGACCGGCACGCCGGCGGCGTGCAGGGTACGCATCGCCCGCAGGCGCGCGTGCGGCGCCGAGGCGCGCGGCTCGAGCTTGGCCGACAGCCGCGGATCCAGCGAGGTCACCGAGAAGTGCACGCTGACCAGATTGTCGCGGGCCAGCGGCGCCAGCAGATCCAGGTCGCGCTCGACCAGCGCGTTCTTGGTGATCAGCGAGAACGGGTGGCGAGTCTCGGCGAAGACCTCGATCAGCCGCCGGGTCAGCTGCAGCGTGCGCTCGATCGGCTGGTAGGCGTCGGTGTTGATGCCCAGCGCGATCGGGCTGGGCACGTAGCCGGGTTTGGCCAGTTCGCGACGCAACAGGTCCGGGGCGTTGATCTTGGCGAACAGCCGGGTCTCGAAGTCCAGCCCCGGCGACAGGTTCAGATAGGCGTGGCTGGGCCGGGCGAAGCAGTAGCTGCAGCCGTGCTCGCAGCCGCGGTACGGGTTGACCGACTGCGCGAACCCCACGTCCGGCGACTGGTTGCGGCTGATGATGCTGCGCGCGGTCTCCTCGCTCACCTGCGTGCGCAGGCGCGGAGCGGCGAATTCCTCGCTGTCGTCGGGATGCCAGCCGTCGTCCTCGGCCTGGCTGACGGTCCGTTCGAAACGGCCGGGCAGGTGGCTGCCGGCGCCGCGGCCCTTGATGGCAGTGCTCATCGGCATAGGCTACGCGCCGGCCGTCTCGGCGGATGCGACGGCGTCCGCCGCTGCACTGAATCTTTCAGGCCGACCGACCCGGTCTCGGTGCCCCCCGCTTGGTGGACCATCGACCGCGTCGTGTCCACGCTGCCGCGGCGATCCCAGCCACGACGCGACCGCTGTTCGCCGCACCGGCCCTCGTCGCGGGCGCACACGCACATCGACGCCTTGGCGTCACCCGGCTGCCGCCGGCACGTGTCATACCTGCGCAGTGCGGCGCCGGTGCGCGGCGCCGGTTGCCGCTTGCGAGATCGACGATCCGGGCGGTCGCCGCGATGCCGGGGCGGCATCGCCTTCGCCGCAAGCACGGCGCCACCCTCTAGAATCCGCCGATGCTCGTGATCGCGACTTTGCAGAACACCTGGGACCGGCTGACCGGCATCCCGCACATCGGCGCCTACCTGACCGTCGCCTACCTGCTGTACATCCTCTGGCTCAGCGGCTGGATCGTGCTGCAGAAGCGCGAGCCGGCGGCCACGCTCAGCTGGGTGCTGTCGCTGGCCGCCTTGCCCTACCTGGGCTTCGTCATCTACTACCTGCTGGGCCCGCAGAAGGTGAAGCGGCAGCGCCTGCGCCGCGGCCGCTCGCGCTCGGGCATGGAGCACTACAGCAGCGTGTGCCCGCCGGACGCCGACTGCACCGAGCTGGCCAAGATCGCCCAGGCCACCACCGGCCTGGCGCCGAGCTCGGCCACCGCGGTGCAGTGGCTGGTCGACGGCGCGGCCACCTACGAGGCGATCGTGCGCGACATCGGCGCCGCCCAGCACCACGTGCACCTGGAGTACTACATCTTCAATCCCGACCGCACCGGCACGCGCATCCGCGATGCGCTGGTCGAGCGCGCCCGCGCCGGCGTGCGGGTGCGCCTGCTGCTGGATGCGGTCGGCTCCTCGCAGGTGCGCAAGCGCTTCCTGCGGCCGCTGCTGGAGGCCGGCGCCGAGGTGGCCTGGTTCCATCCCACCCAGTTGCTGCGACCGTTCAAGTTCAAGCGGCCCTGGGTCAACCTGCGCACGCACCGCAAGATCGTGGTGATCGACGGCCGCATCGCCTTCACCGGCGGCATCAACGTCACCGACGAGGAGAACGAGGCGCTGCGCGCCGATGCCTACCGCGACCTGCATCTGCGCTGCGAGGGCCACGTGGTGCGCAGCCTGCAGCTGGTGTTCGTGGAGGACTGGCTGTACGCCACCCGGCAGGGCCGCGACGCCTTCGACATGGCGCAGATCTGGCCCAACGACATGCCCAGCCGCGACGCCGGCACGATCCAGGCGCAGGTGCTGGTGTCGGGCCCGGATTCGTCGTGGGAGAGCATCCATCGCCTGCAGGTCGCGGCGATCTACGAGGCGCAGCGGCGGGTGTGGCTGGTCACGCCGTATTTCGTGCCGGGCGAGGCCGCGCGCATGGCGCTGACCTCGGCGGCGCTGGGCGGGCTGGACGTGCGCCTGCTGGTGCCCAAGCGCAGCGACTCGCGGCTGGTGACGCTGGCCGCGCGCTCGTACTTCGACGAACTGCTGCAGGCCGGCGTGCGGATCTACGAATACGGCCCGCGCATGCTGCACACCAAGGCGCTGATCACCGACGAGGACCTGTGCCTGGTCGGCAGCGCCAACTTCGACAACCGCAGCTTCCGGCTCAATTTCGAGGTCGCCACGCTGTTCCGCGACCGCGGGCTGACCCGGCAGCTGGCCGAATTGCTGGAAGGGGAAATGGCCGATGCGGTGCGCGTGCGCGACGACCGCAAGCGCTCGTTGTGGCGCTATCGGCTGCCGGAAGCGGTGGCGCGGCTGACCTCGCCGCTGCTGTAGGCGCGGCGCCCCGCCGCCCGGGCCGCCGCGCGGCGGCGGCCGCGCCACGTGGAACCGGCACGCCCGGCAGCGCTACACTGCGCCATCCTTGGGGAGATCGTCATGTATTGGCTCTTTCTGCCGCTCGCGCTGGGTGCTTTCGTTCTGGCGTTCACGACGCCGCACATGTGGTTGCTGGTGGTGAGCCTGCTGGCCGCACTGGCCTTCCTGCTGGCCTGGGCCCGCGGCTGGTACGTGGCCAAGATCGGCGACGCCAGCCAGCGCGATGCGATGCCGATGATCGACCCGGCCGAGCTGCGCCGCCTGCGCGAGCAGGCCGAGGCGCGCCGCGCGGCCGCCGCCGCCAGCGACGACGCCACGGCGCCGTAACCGGCACGCCGGCGAATGACCAAGCTCAGCGTCAACGTCAACAAGATCGCGGTGCTGCGCAATTCGCGCGGCGGCGACCTGCCCAGCGTGCTCGAAGCCGCGCGCGCCTGCCTGGACGCCGGTGCGCACGGCATCACCGTGCACCCGCGCCCGGACCGGCGCCACATCCACGCCGAAGACGTGCTGGCGCTGTCCGCGCTGACCCGCGACCGCGACGTCGAATTCAACATCGAGGGCAACCCGTTCGCGCCGCCGCGGCCCGGCTATCCGGGGCTGATCGCGCTGTGCGCGCAGACCCGTCCAGCCCAGGCCACCCTGGTGCCCGACGGCGACGGCCAGCTCACCTCCGACCACGGCTTCGACTTCGGCCGCGACAGTGCGCGCCTGCGTCCGCTGATCGCCGAACTGAAGACGCTGGGCTGCCGGGTCAGCCTGTTCGTCGATGCCGACAACCCCGACCTGGCGGTGGCGGCCGAACTGGGTGCCGATCGCATCGAGCTGTACACCGGCCCCTATGCCGCTGCCTGGGAGCAGGGCGACAGCGCCGCGGCCGCGCCGTTCGCCGCCGCCGCCCGCCGCGCGCAGGCCGCCGGCCTGGGCGTCAACGCCGGCCACGATCTGGCCCAGGCCAACCTCGGCGCATTCTTGGCGACGGTGCCGCAGGTGCTGGAAGTGTCGATCGGCCACGCGCTGATCGGCGAGGCGCTGTATGCCGGACTGGACGCCACGGTGAAGGCCTATCTGGCGGTGCTGGACTCGAACCGATAGTCCCCGTCGCGCTGGCCGGAGCGCGGCCGCAGGGGCGATCGCCACACAGCCTCCGCAAAGCACATGCTTTGCGGCTCAGCGCGACACCGGGCTGGAGCGTGCACAGCACGCCATCGCATGCGCGCCAGCATCCCCGCTGACGCGCACCGCTACCGCCGCGCCCGTCAGTGCGCCTGGACGAAGCCGATCCGTTGCACGTCGGCGTTCTTCGCCGCCGCCAGCACCTTGGCCATCGCCGCGTATTCCGCATCCGGGCTGGCGTCGATGCGCAGTTCGGGCGGATTGCCGGCAGCCTGCGCCATCGCCTCCTGCAGCCGCGGCTGCAGATCGCCCAGGGGCAGCGGCACGGCGTTCCAGAACAACTGGCCACTGGCGTCCAGGCGCAACTGGATCGGGTCGGGAGGCGGCAAGGGCCTGGACGGCTCCGACGTCCGCTGCGGCAGGTCCATGGTGATCGTCCGCGTCAACATCGGCGCGGTCACGATGAAGATGATCAACAGCACCAGCATCACATCGACCAGCGGGGTGACATTGATCTCCGCCAGCGGTCCCCGATTCCCTGCAGCACTGAACGCCATGGCCAGCCTCCTGTGGGTGTGGTGTCGCGGACCCAGCCTACACCCACGCCGCGGCGGTATGCGAGGAGCAGAGACCGACCTAACTTGCAGGTATAACCGTCATAACGGGATAGAACGCGTCGTTCATAAAAAGCGCCACCGTTTCCGATGGCACTTTCGTTCTAGCTATGACTGAAATCTGCCTTGGAGCTTGCTATGAAAGATTTTTAATATCGATGATTAATGCCTCACATCAAAGATAGAGAAGCGTCAGCGATAACCATTATTGTAGTCCTGCCTGTACCGGTCATATTGGTCGACACTCCCGTCACCGTTCAAATCCGATAGCCCCTGAGTGTTAAGCGTGTTGCTCTTCACAAGATTCTTGAGGCTATCGATCAATGGATCTATTTGCTTATTTTGAGCAAAATCGTTGAAAAGAGCGGTAAGCTGCGTGTCTGTCCCGTAGCCAGTCATTATGACATCTATACCTAGTGTGTTTTCCAATTCGCTCGTCACTAGCATAGAATTCAGAATCGCATTCGCCTCCCTTACTGCCCTGTAATTTTCGTATTCCGCCGCGGTGGACCCGGTGAAAGAAGTTTTATCCATCGCGTGCCCGACTTCGTGCGCTATCGAACTGACAAAAACACGTGCGTGATAGTCGGCATTACCGTCTCCAAAAGATCTCAATGTCTCTGCATCAAGCTTTAGTAGACCAGGAGTATATTGAGCCTGGTAAGTACCCAAGCCTTCAACAATCTGAATCCGCCCACCATTCTGAAAGAACTGCAAGATTTGCGCGGAAAGGATACCAGAAGATGTGATTATATTTTTGAGAGCATCAGGAAGTGCATTGAAGTCATCGTACTCCGATAGCTCGTCAGCCGGCGTTCTCTGCCCGGGGGTGTCGTCGGGTTTTTCGCTATCAGTTTCATCACCACCTTTTGATCCGCCCGAATACTCGAACGCTGAAAAGAAAGCGAAAGTCGAAGCATTGTTTCCTTGCACTTCATTAGGCTTCGGCGCGGTTACAGTGATTGTTGTCAAAGTGGTTTGCGCTTGTACTTGAGTGATCGAACTCATTGCCAGAAACGCAATCAAGAAAGAAGAAGATCTGCTTTTTGACTTCATACCATCTCCATTTGGTAAATTACATAAGTCCCAGCCATTTGTGTTCAACTAAAATCGAAGAACGAGCTAAGAATAATGCATAGGCAGTAGATTTCCATAAAAAAACGCCACCGTTACCGGTGGCGTTTGCAGTCGCGTCATGACTGAGGTATTGCAGTGAAGCGGATTGCGGTGAAGCTTATTGCTGCACGAAACCGATCTTCTTCATGTCCGAGTTCTTGGCGGCGGCCAGCACCTTGGCCATCACTTCGTACTCGGAATCCGGATTGGCATCGATGCGCAGTTCCGGCTGATTGGTCGGATCGCGCTGGACTTCGTTTTCCATCATCTGCGGGAGCGCAGTCACCGCCACCGGGCTGTTGTTCCAGAACACCTGGTTCGACGCATCGATCCGCAGATCGATCGGCGGCGGCGGATCGCGCAACTGCGGCGGCGGGTTGATGACCCGCTGCGGCAGATCCACGTCGATCGGATACGTCATGATCGGCGCGGTCACGATGAAGATGATCAACAGCACCAGCATCACGTCGACCAGCGGCGTGACGTTGATGTCGGCCATGGGACCACGGCCGCCTCCTGAGCTGAACGCCATGGCTCAGTTCCCCTTCTCTTTGGTCGCAACGAAGCCGACGTCCAGCATGCCCTGACTCTGCGCGATCTTGGTGATTTCGTTGATCGTGCGCATCTTGGTGGTGCGGTCGCCACGCAGGTTGAGCGGCGGCTGCGGGGTCTGCTGTGCAGCGGTCGAGAAGCGCGACTCCAGGGCTTCCTTGGAGATCGGCTCGTCGTTCCAGTACAGCGACCCATCCTCCTTGACCGCCAGCGTGATCGGATTCGAACGCTTGTCGTCCTTGTCCGGATCCTGCTTCAAGTTGGCTTGGGGCAGTTCCACCTTGACCTTGTGGGACATCAGCGGTGCCGTGATGATGAAGATGATCAGCAGCACCAGCATCACGTCCACGAGGGGCGTGACGTTGATGTCTGCCATGGGGCCGCCGCTGTTACCACTACTGAAAGCCATAACGGGCTCCGTTAACGTTGCGTGGACGACTTAGCCGGGATCAGCGAACGCGCGAACCGGTGGCGAAGAAGTCGTGCAGGTCGTGAGCGAAGGTGTCGAACTTGGCGATCACCGAGCTGTTGACCTTGCTGAAGAAGTTGAAGGCGAACACGGCCGGGATCGCGACGAACAGACCGATCGCGGTCATGATCAGCGCTTCACCCACCGGGCCGGCAACGGCGTCGATCGAGGCGGAGCCGGTGGCACCGATCTTGATCAGCGCGCCGTAGATGCCCCACACGGTACCCAGCAGACCGACGAACGGCGCGGTCGCACCGACGGTCGCCAGCAGGGTCATGCCCGACTGCAGCTTGGTGCTTTCGCGGGTCACGGCCTGGCGCAGGGCGCGGTCGACGAACTCCGAACGGCTCAGGGTCTCGCCCAGGCCGGTGCCGGCACCGGCTTCGGCGCGCTGGTGGTGCGCAGCGGCCTGCGCCGCGTCCAGGGCGATCTTCGAGAACGGCTCGGAGGCCGGCTGCTCTTCCATCGCGCGGATGGCGTCCTGGGCGTTCGGGGTGTCCCAGAACAGGCTGGTGACGCGGTCGGCCTGGCTCTTCAGGCGGGTGGCGCGGAAGATGTTGATGATCGTCCAGTACCAGGACGAGGCGGACATGATGATCAGGGTGATGAGCACCACCCAGGAGACGGCGAAGTCACCCGGCTTGGAGGTCATTTCGGTGATCAGGTGCTCGAAGCCCATCTGCGACAGGGCGTTCGATGCGTTGTTGCCCCCCGCAGCAGCGGCGATGAAAATTT
>JBEVKG010000039.1:0-9652 GCA_040509765.1 Xanthomonas sp. | reverse complement strand
CCCGCCCCCCACCCACCCCCCGCCCCGCGGCTTGCGGCGCGGCCCGCCCCTCCGCGGGTATTACCACCCCCGCGGGGGGGTGCCCCCCCCCCCCACACACGACACCACGGCACCATCGCCGTCGGACCGCGCTCGCTGCGGTGCGCTCTGCACGCGCCGTCGCCGCGACGAATCACCGAGGCGCGCGTCCAACCGCGTCCGCGATCTCGCCGCCTACGGCAGCGCCACGCGCCGCGCCATCGCCTCCTGCAACGCCTCAAAAAACTCCGGCGCCAGCGGCAGCTTGCCGAACCAGCCGTGCTGGGTGCCGCTGAGCACCCGCAGCATGTGTCCGCGACCGCCAGGCATGCGCCCGGCCGGGCGCATGCCGACGTCGCGCAGCCGCGCCACCAGGTCGCGCTCGGACTGGAACAGCGGGGTCAGCCAGCGGCTCCAGAACTGGTACACCGCCACGTGCGCCTGGCGCTGCGCCTGGTAGCGCGCCAGCGCCGCATCGATGTCGGCGGAGGTGCGCAGGCTCTCGCGCAGCGCCCAGGCATCCATCAGCGCCATGTTGACGCCCTGCCCCAGCTGCGGGCTCATCGCATGCGCCGCATCGCCGGCCAGGACCAGGCGGCCGCGGTACCAATGCCGCTGCACCGCATCGCGGTAACTGGCCCGCGCCAGTTGCGCCGGCGCGTCGATCTGCGCCAGGCGTTCGCGCGCCTGCGGCCACAACTGCGCGATCTCCTCCAGCCACGGCTGCATGCCGCGCGCCTGCCAGGCATCGAACTCGGCGGTCGGCAGGCTCCAGAAGAAACTCATCCGCGGCTCCGCATCGCCGGGGCGCGTGCCCACCGGCAGCAGGCCGATCATCTTGCGCGCGGCCACGTAGCGCTGGCGCAGTTCGGCGGCGAAGGCCCAGTCGCCGCGCGGCAGCAGGCACCACAACGCGCCCCACGGATAGACCCGGTCCAGCCGCGTCGCCTGCACCTGCGCGCGCAGCGCCGAGGCCGAGCCGTCGCAGGCGATCACCAGGTCGAACGGCCCATGCCAGCGGCCGTGCTGGTCCTGCACCCGCCGCAGCGTGTCGTCGATGCCGACGATGCGCGTATCGCGCTGCAACGTGGCGTAGCCGTCCCAGGCCTGCGCCAGCAGGGCGAACAAGGCGCCGCGCTGCATGCCCAGCCCGAACAGGCGCGCATCCAGGTCGCGATAGCGCATGTCCATCACCGCGCGCCCGCACGGGGTCTCGCCGTACAGGCGGTGCACCGGCGCCCCGTAGGCCAGGGCCTGCTCGAGCAGGCCGATCCGCCACAGCACCTGCAGGCCGGTCGGCTGCAGCAGGAAGCCGGCGCCCACCGGCCCGGGTTGCGCGGCGCGCTCGAACACCTGCACGTGGTGCCCATCGCGCGCGAGCAGCAGCGCCAGGGTCTGGCCCGCCGTGCCGTAGCCGACGATGCCGATGTGCCGTCCTTGCTTCATTGCGTCCACTGCGTCCAGGCGCCGCCACGGCGGCGTCTCCCATAAAAAACCCCGCCGAAGCGGGGTTCAAGGCACAACCGAGTCAACGCGAGCGCTTACTCGACCGGCGTGATATTCGAGGCCTGCGCGCCCTTCGGACCCTGGGTCACGTCGTAGCTGACACGCTGTCCTTCCTGCAGGCTGCGAAAGCCCTTGGAGTTGATCGCGGAGAAGTGCGCGAACACATCGGCGCTACCGTCTTCCGGAGAAATAAAACCAAATCCCTTGGCGTCGTTGAACCACTTGACGGTACCGTTCGGCATGGTGATGCGAGACCTTTTGCAGTGAATGGGTGGTGGTTGTGCGGCAGCCGCACCGGCGGAGTATGCAAAGCTTGCGCAACGAAGACAATCACCCGCGCGCCAGTTCCCCCACCAGCTCCGGCAGCCCGACCGAGGCCGCCTCGACATTGGCCAGCACTTCGGCCAGGGTGATCTCCTCGGCGTCGCCGCAGCCGGCCGCCCAGTTCGCCACGATCGCCAGGCAGGCATAGTCCAGGCCCAGCTCGCGCGCCAGCCCGGCTTCGGGCATGCCGGTCATGCCGACCAGGTCGCAGCCGTCGCGGCGCAGCCGCGCGATCTCGGCGATGGTTTCCAGGCGCGGCCCCTGGGTGGCGGCATAGCAGCCGCCGTCGACCAGGGCGGTGCCGGTGACGCGCGCGGCAGCCAGGATCTTGCTGCGCAGCAGCGGCGAATACGGATGGCCGAAATCCACGTGCAGCACCTCGCTGCCCGGCTCCTCGCACAGGGTGGAGATGCGCCCCCAGGTGTAGTCGATCAGTTGGTCCGGGCAGGCCAGCACGCGCGGACCGAAGCGCTCGGTGATGCCGCCGACGGTATTGAGCGCCAGTACCCGGGTGGCACCGATCTGCTGCAACGCAGCAAGGTTGGCGCGGTAGTTGATCTTGTGCGGCGGCAGCGAGTGGCCTTCGCCGTGGCGGGCCAGGAAGGCGACGCGGTGGCCGAGCAGCGTGCCGACCCGCACCGGGCCGGAGGGCGCGCCGTAGCGCGTCTCGACCTGGTGGGTCTGCACGTCGTCGAGCTGTGCGAGCTTGTAGACGCCGGTGCCGCCGATGACGGCCAGTGCGATGTTGTCCATGCAGATCCTCGAACGAAAGCGAACGCCTGCGCCGGCGACGCGCGCCGGCTGCGGGAAAGCGAGCGCGCCGACGCGCGCGGCGCCCTACTCCTTCATCGCGTAGATCGCCGGCAGGTTGCGCAGGGCCTCGTTGACGTCCATGCCGAAGCCGAACACGTAGCGGTCGGGCACCTCGACACCGACGTAGTCGGCGCTCACCCCGGGCACGCAGCGGTCGTGGCGCTTGACCGTCAGTGCGGCGATGCGCACGTCGGTCGCGCCCTGCTCCAGGCACCACTCGCGCACCGCCTTCAGGGTCAGGCCTTCGTCGAGGATGTCGTCGAGCAGCAGCACGCGGCGGCCGTACAGCGCGGTGGCCGGGCGGTGCTTCCACACCAGTTCGCCGCCGACGGTCTCGCCGCGGTAGCGGGTGGCGTGCAGGTAGTCCAGTTGCAGGTCCTGGCCGCGGCTGCCCAGTTCCAGCGCCAGCTGGCCGGCGAACGGCAGCGCGCCGTGCATGATGGTCAGGTAGACCGGGGTTTCGCCGCGGTAGTCGGCGGCGATGGCGTCGGCGATCTGGGCGATGGCCTGATCGATGCGGGTGCGATCGACCAGCAGGTCGGCCTGGGCCAGGGCCTGGGCGATGGTGAGAGTGGACATCAGGCGGTTTTTCCGAAGGTGGAGAGCAGATGGGATTGGGTGTGGCCGTAACGGGCGTCGGCCAGCAGGCCGTCCCAGCCGAGGCCGCCGCGGCCGATCAGGCCGAGCAGTGCGGCAGTGTTGAGCGGACGATCGCGCACGGCCTGCAGCGATTCTTCGACCAGTTCCGGGTGGCAGACCAGGACCACGTCGCAGCCGGCATCCAGGTGCGCGGTGACCCGCGCGGCGACACCGCCGGCGGCGAACGAGGCGGCCATGCCGATGTCGTCGGAGAACACCACGCCGCCGAAGCCCAGGTCCTGGCGCAGGATCTGCTGGATCCAGCGCGGCGAGTAGCCGGCCGGTTCCGGCGCCACCTGCGGATAGACCACGTGCGCCATCATCACCGCGTCGGCGCCGGCGGCGATGCCGGCAGCGAACGGCACCAGGTCTTCCTGGCGCAGGGTGTCCAGCGAACGCGGGTCTTCGGCGCTGTCGACGTGGGTGTCCTCGAGCACGGTACCGTGGCCGGGGAAATGCTTCAGGGTGGCGCCCATGCCGACGCTGTGCATGCCGCGCACGTAGGCTGCGGCGAACGCCGCGACCACCTGCGGGTCGTCGCTGAAGGCGCGGTCGCCGATGGCGCGGTTGCCGCGGGCCAGGTCCAGCACCGGGGCGAAGCTCAGGTCGACGCCGCTGGCGCGGATCTCGCTGGCCATCAGCCAGGCATGCTGTTCGGCCATCTGCAGCGCCGCGTCCGGATCGCGCGCGTACAGCGCGCCGAAGCCCTGCAACGGCGGCAGCGCGCTGTAGCCCTCGCGGAAGCGCTGCACACGGCCGCCTTCCTGGTCCACGCAGATCAGCAGCGGCCGCGGCGCGGCGGCGCGGATCGCCGCGCTCAACTCGCTTACCTGCGCGCGCGAGGCGAAATTGCGTTTGAACAGGACCACGCCGGCCACCGCATCGTGCTGCAGCCAGTCGCGCTCCTGCGCGGTGAGTTCGGTACCGGCAACGCCGATCGCGAGCATGCGGGGGGTCTCCTGCCAGCGCGGTTCAGGCGCCTGTGGGTCGGCATTGTCGCAGATGCCGGCGTCGGCGGCAGGACAGCGCCTGGCCTGCCGGTGAAGGCCGCGCGCGTGGCGGCAGCGGCGCAGCGGACAGGGCGCGCGATCGCCATCGCGCCGGCCAGGCAACGCCGCGCGGCACGGACGTCGTTCCAGGGATGGCCGAACCCGAAGGGACGCGGCGTGACGCCGCCGGATCGCGTGGTGGCGACGCCTGGCGGGTCCGGCGCTGCGGCACCGCGTCTGCGCCCAGCCTTGCCGACACGGCCCGCTGCCTCAAGACCGACACTGATCGGCCATGAAACGCATGCGGAGCATCCTGCGCTGTGCCGGAACAGGCCGTGTTCGACATCCGCATGACCCGCCTGCACGACGCGTCGGCCGTGCGCGCCCGTCAGAAGCTCTCGCACCCGATCGCGGCGACCGCGTCGAAGATTGGGCAAGGAGGCGCCGCGGCCGCGATGGCAGGGACCGCGGCGAGCACTGCGCGGCGCAGGCCGTCATCGCCTCTGGCTGCGGCAACGCGCTAGACCGCGCACCCGTCGGGACCGCAGTCCGCGCCCGCCTGGGCATCGGCCAGCAGGCCGCGCACGGTGGCCGCGAACACCTCCGGCGGCTGCGCGCCCTGCAGCGCCTGGCGGCCGTCGATGACGTAGGTGGGCACCGCGCGGATGCCCATCGCCTGCGCCTGCTGCAGTTCCGCCTCGATCTCGTCCAGCCCCTCGTCGCCGTCCAGCAGCGCCTGCACCCGCGCCGCCGACAGCCCGCCCGCGGCGCCGGCATCGCACAGCGTCTGCGCATCGGCCAGGTTGCGGCCCTCGGCGAAGTGCGCATGGAACAGCGCTTCGGCGACCGCGTCGGCGTCGCCCTCGCGCGCCGCCAGCCACAGCAGCCGGTGCGCCGGCCGCGTGGTCACCCGCACCTGGCCCTGGTCGAAGTCCATCGGCAGGCCTTCGGCACGCGCGGTGGCCTGGGTCTGCGCCAGGATCTGCTCGGTGCGCGCCGCACCGCCGAACTTGGCCGCATACGCCTCGCGCAACGGCACCGGCGCGGTGCCGGCATCCGGATCCAGCTGATACGGATGCCAATGGATCTCCAGCGCCGGCGCGTCCGCGCCGAGCGACGCAAGACCTTGCTGCAACCGGCGTTTGCCGATCCAGCACCAGGGGCAGACCACGTCGGACCAGATATCGATGCGCATGAGCGGGGAATGGGGAATGGGGAATGGGGAATGGGGAATGGGGAATGGCTAAAGCATAAACCCGATCACCGGCTCCGACCCGCGCTTGCGAACTCCGGATCCCCGCGCTCAAGCAAGCCCGAGCGCGGATACGGCAGGGGTCGAAGCACCAGCCCGGGCACGGCACATGACCGGCTCTTGCGAATTCCCACTCCCCGCTCTAATCGCCGCCCCACTGCGAATAAGGGTGCGCCGCCAGGGCCACGTTGTAGTAACGCGGATCGTCGGTGACTTCGGCGCCGAGCCAGTCCGGCCTGGCGAACGCGTCGTCGGCACTGTCCAGCTCGATCTCGGCGACCACCAGCCCGGCGTTGTCGCCGAGGAACTCATCCACTTCCCACAGATGGCCCTGGTGCTGCACCAGGTGTCGGCGCTTGTCGATCAGCCCGCCCACGCACAGTGCCAGCAACGCACGCGCATCGGCCAGCGGAATCGGATACTCGAACTCCTGGCGGGTATGCCCGAGCTCGCGCGACTTGAGGTTGAGGAACGCCTCCTCGCCCTGCACCCGCACCCGCACCGACGCCTTCTGCGCCCCGCTGGCCAGCGCCGCGTGGTCGTTGAGATAGCCCTGCGCCATCGGCATCACGGCATGCGCCGCCGCGCGCCAGCCGTCGCCGGTGACGAGAAATTTGCGTTCGATTTCGATGGCCATGGGAGTCGGGAATGGGGAGTCGGGAATGGGGAATGGGGAATGGGAAAAGCATAAGCCAGCGCGCAGACGCCGCTGTTACCGCTCCCTATTCCCCATTCCCGATTCCCGGCTTCTCGAACACCGCAATGCTCTCCACATGCGCGGTATGCGGGAACATGTCCATCGCGCCGGCGGCCTTGAGCACGAAGCCTTGTTCGTTGACCAGGTAACCGGCGTCGCGCGCCAGCGAGCCGGGATGGCAGCTGACGTAGACGATGCGCTGGAACTGTTTCAGCGGCAGTTGCTGCAGCACCTCCAGCGCGCCGGAGCGCGGCGGGTCCAGCAGCAGCTTGTCGAAGCCCTGGCGCATCCACGGTGCCTGGCGCTGGTCCTGGGTCAGGTCGGCGGCGAAGAACTGGGCGTTGTCCAGGCCGTTGCGCTGCGCATTCTCCCGCGCGCGCGCCACCAGCCCGGCGTCGCCTTCCACGCCGACCACCTCGCGCACGGTGCGCGCCAGCGGCAGGGTGAAGTTGCCCAGGCCGCAGAACAGGTCCAGCACCCGGTCGCCGGGCTGCGCATCGAGCAGCGCCAGCGCGTGCGCGATCATCTTCTCGTTGAGCGCGGCATTGACCTGGATGAAGTCCAGCGGCCGGAACGCCAGTTCCACGTTCCATTGCGGCAGCCGGAACGACAGCGGCACCTCCTGCGGATACAGCGGATGCACGCTGTCCACGCCGCCGGGCTGCAGGAAGATGGCGAAGTCGTGTTCCTGCGCGAAGGCGATCAGCGCCTCCTGGTCGCGCGCGCTCAGCGGCCGCATGTGGCGGAAGGTCAGCGCCACTGCGGCGTCGCCGGCGATGAACTCGATCTGCGGGATGTCGCGCTTGCCGTCCAGGCTCTCGACCAGGTCCGCCAGCGCGGTCACCTTGAAGCCGATCTGCGGGATCACCGTGTGGCAGACCGACAGGTCGGCGACGAAGCGCGGGTCCTGCTCGCGGAAGCCGACCAGGGTCTTGTCCTTCTTCTCCACCCGCCGCACCGAGAAGCGGCCCTTGCGCCGGTAGCCCCAGGGCGCGCCGGTCAGCGCCGGCAGCACCGCCTGCGGGGTCACGTGGCCGATCCGCTCCAGGTTCTCGGTCAGCACCCGTTGCTTGGCGACGATCTGCTGGTCTTCGGCCAGGTGCTGCAGCACGCAGCCGGCGCACACGCCGAAATGCGGACAGCGCGGCGTCACCCGCTGCGGCGAGGCCTGCAGCACCTGCACGGTGCGCGCCTCGTCGAAGTGGCGGTTGCGTGCGGTGGGTTCGGCCAGCACGGTCTCGCCGGGCAGCGCGCCGGCGACGAAGGCGACCTTGTCGCCCTCGCGGCGGGCCACGCCGCGGCCGTCGTGGCTGAGGTCGGCGATGTCGGTCTGGAAGGGCGTGCGGTCGAGACGGTTTCTGGATCGGGCCACGTGGCAACAGGCTGCGGGCGGAAAAGGGCGGCCATTGTCGCAGATGGGCTGCGCCGCGGCCGGCTTGCGATTGCCGGGCTGGCGAGGCAAAGTGACGCGACGCACGCGCGCCGCCGCGCGGGATGCGACCAGGCCGCATGGAGGCATCAGCTATGGCATCGACCCAGGATCCTGTGACGCGACTGCTGCTCGTCGAAGACGATGCGATCAGCCGCGCCTTCTTCGACGCGACGCTGCAGTCGCTGCCGGCCCGGGTGGACCTGGCCGACTCCGTCGCCAGCGCCCTCGCCTGCGCGCAAACGCAGGCGCACGACCTCTGGCTGATCGACGCCAACCTGCCCGACGGCAGCGGCAGCGACCTGCTGCGCCAGTTGCAGCGGCAGCAACCCGGCACCCTCGGGCTGGCGCATACCGCCGACGCCAGCGCCACGGTCCGCGCACGCCTGCTCGACGCCGGATTCGCCGACGTGCTGCTCAAGCCGCTCGGCACCGAGCGGCTGCTGCAATCGGTGCGTCGACTGCTGGCGCGCGGCCGCCTTGGCGGCACGCCCGGTAGCGCCGAGCCGACCCTGGACTGGGACGAGACCACCGCGCTGGCCGCGCTCAACGGCGAGCGCGCGCATCTGATCGCCCTGCGCGAGCTGTTCCTGGCCGAACTGCCCGTCACCCGCGATGCGGTCGCCTCGGCCCTGCAGCTCAGCGACGAGCAGGCCGTCCGCAGCCACCTGCACCGGTTGCAGGCCAGCTGCGGCTTCGTCGGCGCCGCGCGCCTGGCGCGTGCCGTGCGCCAGCTGCATGGCGACCCGGCCTCCTCGCAGGCCCGCCACCAGTTCAGCGAGGCGGTGGCGGCGTTGTTGCACTGAAGGCCGGGATTGGGGAGTCGGGAGTCGGGATTGGGGGGCATCCCATCTTGTGCTGGAGTCGGCGCAGGAGCGGCTTCAGCCGCGACCCGGCGCTGGACGTTGCGGTGAGAGCCCAGAACGCGGCCGCCCTCGCCGCGCCTGCACTCACCGATCGCTGAGTGCGACAGCGACGGCAGCGCCCCGCCGCAATGGCCCTGGCGGTGCCGAAATTTGCAAATGAGATTCGTTGTCATCTAAATTAACGCCCCGACAACATCTTCGGACCAGCCATCGCCCCGTCCGGTCACTACCGCAACAGGGGCTTCTCATGTTTCAGACCTCACTCCATCGGCAGGCGCCGGTGCTGGGCGTGCGCGCCCGGGCGCTGCTGGCCGCACTCGCGGTCGCCACTTCCGCCAATGCCCAGGACACCGCGGTTGACGATGGCCCCCGCGATGCCAGGCCAGCGGCCGACGCCACGCAACTGGACACGGTCATGGTCAAAGGCCAGCGGCTCAGCCTGGACCTGCAGCAGGACGCGGCGGTCGGTGCGCTGGGCACGTCGCGCCTGCTGGATACGCCGTTCTCGGTGACGCTGGTCGAAGCACCCGAGATCGCGCGGCGCCAGGCCACCACGCTGGGGCAGATCTTCATCAACGATCCGTCGGTGTTCGCGGCCGAACCGCCCGCCACCACCAACTGGTGGGGCACGCAGATCCGCGGCATCGGCGTGCGCAACTTCTATGTGGACGGCGTGCCGATGCTGATGGAATGGGGCGGCGAGTTCCCGCTGGAAGCGGTGCAATCGGTGCAGGCGCTGAAGGGCCTTGGCGGTTTCATGTACGGCTTCGGCGCACCCGGCGGCATCGTCAGCTACCAGACCAAGCGCCCCACCGACACGCCACTGCTGGCCACCACGATCGGCTACCACAACGACAGCGCGTTCTCGGCGCAGGTGGATGCGGGCGGACGCGTCAACGGCCCGGATACGTTCGGCTATCGGCTCACCGCCGGCATCGAGCGTGGCGACGCTTACAACGGCGCGGGCATCGACCGCAAGACGATCGCCCTGGCAATCGAGCAACCGATCGTCGAGGGCCTGACCTGGCAGGCGGAGCTGGTGCACGAGCGCAACACGCTCGAACACGAGCCGCTGTACTTCTACTGGGACGGTTACGAGGGCGACCGGCTTCCCACGCC
>JBEVKG010000038.1:0-10038 GCA_040509765.1 Xanthomonas sp. | reverse complement strand
CACCAACCTCTCCGGCCGCGGTGTGGGCATGGACGTGGTCAAGCGGAACATCACCGCCTTGCGCGGCAGCGTGGCCATCGACAGCAAGCCGGGCCTCGGCACCACCGTCACCGTGCGCCTGCCGCTCACGCTGGCCATCATCAACGGCTTCCAGGTCGGGGTCGGCAAGTCGGTGTTCGTGGTGCCGCTGGACGTGGTCGAGGAATGTGTGGAATTCGCGCCGAATTACCAGAGCGAGTACATCGACCTGCGCGGCAACGTGCTGCCCTACGTGCGCCTGCGCTCGCTGTTCGCCATCCCCGGCGCGCCGCCGGCGCGCGAGAGCATCGTGGTGATCCGCCAGGGCTCGCAGCGCTTCGGCCTGGTGGTCGACACCCTGCTCGGCGAGTGGCAGACCGTGATCAAGCCGCTCTCCAAGGTCTTTGCCCAGGTCAAGGGCATCAGCGGCTCCAGCATCCTCGGCAGCGGCGGGGTCGCGCTGATCCTGGACGTGCCGTCGCTGCTCGGTCAGTTGCAACCCGGCGCCGAATCGCTGGCGGCCTGAGCCGCCGCACCGCCCGCCGTCATTCCGACGCCGCACCATCAATCAGGAATCTCCGTCATGTCCCAGAACCGGACGCTCATCACCACCCTGCCTACGGCCGCGATCGTCGCCGTCGCCTTGCCCGCCGCGGCGGCCGTCGCGGCGCTGGCGCTGCCGCTGGCCAGCGGCCTCGCATGGACGCTGGTCGCTTTGGCCACGCTGGTCGCGGCCGTGGTGCTGGGCCGTAGCGTACAAGCGGCGCAGCAGACATCTGCCGCCGCGCAGCGCGAACTGGAGTTGGCGCGCAGCGGCCTGCAGGCGCTGGCGCAGGGCGAACTGGACCGCGTGGACATGGCCGCTAGCGGCAGCGAGATCGGCCAGGCCCTGCTCGCCGCGCAGCGGCCGCTGCGGCAGCTGCAGGCCGACGTCGCGCACATGACCAGCGCACATGCCGCCGGCGACTGCGAGGTGATGCTGGAGTCGGCGCAGGCCAGCGGCGTCTACCGCAGCCTGACCGGCGACATCAACCAACTGGTCGGCGGCCACATCGGCGTGTGCAAGCAGG
The DNA here is from genome assembly GCA_040509765.1 of Xanthomonas sp. GTDB lineage: Bacteria > Pseudomonadota > Gammaproteobacteria > Xanthomonadales > Xanthomonadaceae > Xanthomonas_A. The sequence goes on along the minus strand of JBEVKG010000038.1, from coordinate 8,950 downwards.
CGATCGACTGCGTAGGCGAGTTCGGCCGCGGCAACTTCGCCGCTCCGCTGGCCGCGTTCCCGGGCAAGAAGGCCTTCATCAACGACACCATCGAGCAGGTGCGGCGCAACATGCTCGGCCTGATCGCCGAGATGCGCCGCGTCGCCGAGCAGCACGAAGCCGGCGAGATCGACGCCAGCATCGACAGCGCGCACTTCCAGGGCGACTTCCGCAGCATGGCCGACGGCATCAACCGCATGGTCGGCAGCCACATCGCGGTGAAGAAGCAGGCACTGGGCGTGGTCGCCGAATTCGGCCGCGGCAACTTCGACGCGGCCATGCCGCAGCTGCCCGGCAAGAAGGCCTTCATCAACGAGACCATCGAGCAGGTGCGCGGCAACTTCAAGCGCCTGATCGGCGAGATCGCGCGCATGTCCGACGAACACGACAAGGGCGACATCGACGTGCAGATCGACTGCGCGCACCTGGACGGGCAGTTCTGCGCCATCGGCAAGGCCATCAACCGCATGGTCGCCGCGCACATCGCCGTCAAGAAGCAGGCACTGGGCGTGGTCGCCGAGTTCGGCCGCGGCAACTTCGATGCGCCGATGCCGCAATTGCCGGGCAAGAAGGCCTTCATCAACGAGATCATCGAACAGACCCGCGGCAACCTGCGCAGCGTCGGCGACGTGATCAAGGTGATGGGCGCGATGGCCGAGGGCGATCTCAGCCGCCAGGTGCAGGGTCACTACGAGGGCGCCTTCGCCGACATGCAGCGCTACGTCAACGCCACCATCGACAAACTCACCAGCATCGTCAACGAAGTCAACGGCAACGCCGTCACCCTGGCCAGCGCCGCCGAGGAACTGTCGGCGACCGCGCAGTCGCTGAGCCAGGCGGCCAGCGAACAGGCCGCCGGCGTGGAGGAGACCAGCGCTTCGCTGGAGCAGATGACCGGCTCGATCGCCCAGAACGCGGAAAACGCCAAGGTCACCGACAGCATGGCCAGCAAGGCCTCGCGCGAAGCCGCCGAAAGCGGCGAGGCGGTACGCGCCACCGTTTCGGCGATGAAGGAGATCGCGCGCAAGATCGGCATCATCGACGACATCGCCTACCAGACCAACCTGCTGGCGTTGAACGCGGCGATCGAGGCCGCGCGCGCTGGCGAACACGGCAAGGGCTTCGCCGTGGTCGCCGCGGAAGTGCGCAAGCTGGCCGAGCGCAGCCAGGTCGCCGCGCACGAGATCGGCGATGTCGCCGGCACCAGCGTGAACCTGGCCGAGACCACCGGACGCCTGCTCGGCGAGATGGAACCGTCGATCCGCCGCACCTCCGACCTGGTGCAGGAGATCACCGCCGCCTCCGAGGAACAGAGCACCGGCGTGGGCCAGATCAACGCCGCCGTGGTTCAGCTCAGCCAGACAACACAGCAATCCGCTGCCAACGCTGAAGAATTGGCCGCCACGGCCGAAGAAATGAGTAGCCAGGCCGAACAGTTGCAAACGCTCATGAGTTTCTTCACCACCGGCGCCCCCACCACTGCGGCGCAGGCCCCGCAACCGCGACGTCTGCCGACGCCGATGCCACGCGTGCCCCGCTCGCGCAGCTTCGGCGGCCCGGCGGCCACGGCCCAGGCCGCACGCCTGGAAGAAGCCGCGTTCGTCTCGTTCTGACCCTTTTTGCACCGGCCGGCAGGCCGGTGCGTCCCTTCCCGCACAGGTATCACGGCATGTCCAACTCTCTCTCGTTGTCTTCCAAGCTGTGGACCGGTTCGGCCATCGCCGTCGCGCTGCCATTGGCCGCCGCCATCTGCGGGTTCGCCCTCGGCCTGACCGCCGGGCAGACCCTGGCGCTTGGCATCGGCGCCACGGTGCTCGCCGCCGCGGTGCTGGCCTATACCGTCCATGCCATCACCCGCTCGCTGCGGATCGCCACCACCACCCTGGCGCGCTTTGCCACCGGCAACTTCGAGGTGGTGATGCCGACCGTGCGCAACGACCAGGCCTGCGAGGTACTGCTGGCGCTGCGCCAGGTGCAGACCGGGGTGCGCCAGATCAACGACGAGATCGTGCGCATGTCGCGCGAGCACGACGCCGGCGACATCGACGTGGTGATCGAGAGCCACCGCTTCGACGGCGAGTTCAAGGTCATCGCCGAGGGCATCAATCGCATGGTCGGCGACCACATCGCCACCAAGAAGAAGGCCCTGGGCTGCGTGGCCGAGTTCGGCCGCGGCAACTTCGATGCGCCGCTGGAGACGTTCCCGGGCAAGAAGATCTTCATCAACGAGATCATCGAGCAGGTGCGCCGCAACCTGCTGGGGCTGATCGCGCAGATGAAGCACATGTCCGCGCAGCACGATGCCGGCGACATCGACGTGGTGATCGAGAGCCATCGCTTCGAAGGCGACTTCCGCAGCATGGCCGACGGCATCAACCGCATGGTCGGCGACCATATCGCCACCAAGAAGAAGGCGATGACCTGCATCGCCGAGTTCGGCCGCGGCAACTTCGACGCGCCGCTGGAAGCCTTCCCGGGCAAGAAGGCGTTCATCAACGACACCGTCGAACAGGTGCGCGCCAACCTGCGCGCGCTGATCCGCGACACCAGCCTGCTGGCCGACGCGGCCGCGGCCGGGCGCCTGCAGGTCCGCGCCGACGGCAGCCTGCACCAGGGTGACTTCCGCCGCATCGTCGACGGCATCAACCTGACCCTGGACACGGTGATCGGCCCGCTCAACGAAGCCGGCGCCGTGCTCAAGGCGATCGAAGCCGGCGACCTGACCCGGGTGGCGGACGTGCAGGGCCAGGGCCAGCTGAAGGAACTGTGCGAGAGCGTCAATGCCACCGTCGCGCGCCTGGCGCAGGTGGTCGGCGAGGTCAACATCAACGCCGAGGCCCTGGCCAGCGCCTCCGAGCAGGTCAGTGCCACCGCGCAGTCGCTGAGCCAGGCCGCCAGCGAGCAGGCCGCCGGCGTGGAAGAGACCAGCGCCTCGCTGGAGCAGATGACCGCCTCCATCGCGCAGAACACCGAGAACGCCAAGGTCACCGACAGCATGGCCGCCAAGGCCGCCCGCGAAGCCAACGAGGGCGGCGATGCGGTGCGCTCGACGGTGGCGGCGATGAAGCAGATCGCGCAGAAGATCGGCATCATCGACGACATCGCCTACCAGACCAACCTGCTGGCGCTGAACGCGGCGATCGAAGCCGCGCGCGCCGGCGAGCATGGCAAGGGCTTTGCAGTGGTGGCGGCGGAAGTGCGCAAGCTCGCCGAACGCAGCCAGGTCGCCGCGCAGGAGATCGGCCAGGTCGCCGAGTCCAGCGTGGAGTTGGCCGAGAATGCCGGCAAGCTGCTCGACCAGATGGTACCGTCGATCCGCCGCACCTCCGACCTGGTGCAGGAGATCACCGCCGCCTCCGAGGAACAGACCTCCGGCGTCGGCCAGATCAACGCCGCGGTCGGCCAGCTCAACCAGACCACCCAGCAGGCCGCGGCCAACTCCGAGGAACTGGCCGCCACCGCCGAGGAAATGAGCGGCCAGGCCGAGCAGCTGCAGCAGCTGATGAGTTTCTTCCGCACCAACCAGGCCGTGGCGCCGCGGCGCCCGACGGCGGTTCCGGGCGGCTCGTCGCGCAGGGCGGCGGCGCCGGTGCGCAAGCGTGGGTTCGGGGACGTCGGCCTGGCACTGGTGTCGGCGCCGGACGAAGCCCATTTCGATACGTTCTGATATTCACTTCCACGACATCACATCCAGGGGGATCACGATGTTTCAACACATGAAAATCGGCACGCGTATCGGCATCGGCTTCGGCCTGGTGCTGCTGCTGATGCTGGGAACCGGCATTTTCGCCACGCTGCAGATGGCCCGCATCAACGGTTCGTCCACGGAGATGGCTGGGAACTGGATGCCCAGCATCCGCAACATCGAGGAAATGAGCGCGAACTTCAACAAGCTGCGCCTGCTCGAAGTGCAGCGCGTCATCGCCACCAGCCCGGCGGAGATGCAGGACTACGACGCACGCATGGTGCAGACGCTGGACGCGTTCGAGAGCAACCGCAAGACCTACATCCCGTTGATCTCCTCGCCCGAGGAGCGTGCGCTGTACGAAGATTTCGCCAAGAAGTTCGATCGCTACAGCGAGTTGCACAAGCAGGTGCTGGCGCTGACCGCGCAGGCGAAGACGCAGGAAGCGCTGGTGGTGCTGAACGGCGAGCAGCGGCAACTGTTCCGCGGCACCGCGGAGGCGATCGACAAGCTGGTGGACCTGAACGTCAAGGGCGGCGTGGATGCCAGCGACCGTGGCGACGAACTGTATGCCTCGGCGCGCACGCTGATCATCTCCACCATCGTCGTGGCGTTGCTGCTCGGCGCGATCGTGGCGTTCTTCATCGTGCGCATCCTCACCCGCCTGCTGGGCGGCGAGCCGGCCTACGTGGCCGAGATCGCCAACAAGGTCGCGCAGGGTGACCTGAACCTGGACGTGGCGGTGCGTGCCAACGACAGCGGCAGCGCGCTGTATGCGATGCGCAGCATGGTCGAGCGGCTGAAGCTGGTCATCGACGGCCAGCGCCGCGTGGTCGCGGCCGCCAACCGCGGCGACTTCTCCGAACGCATCGCGCTGGACGGCCTGGCCGGGTTCCAGCGCGAGATGGGCCAGGGCCTGAACGAGCTGGCGACCACCACCGGCGGCAGCATCCAGGACGTGGTGCGGGTGATGGGCGGCCTGGCCGAGGGCGATTTGACCCAGAGCATCGACAAGCACTACGACGGCGCCTACGCCGAAATGAAGAACTACATCAACGACACCATCGCACGCCTGTCGCAGGTGGTCAGCGAGGTCAACGGCAATGCCGAATCGCTGGCCAGCGCGTCGGAAGAGGTCAGCGCCACGGCGCAGTCGCTGAGCCAGGCGGCCAGCGAACAGGCCGCCGGGGTGGAAGAGACCAGCGCCTCGCTGGAGCAGATGACCGCGTCGATCTCGCAGAACACCGAGAACGCCAAGATCACCGACGGCATGGCCAGCAAGGCCTCCAGCCAGGCGCTGGACGGCGGCGAATCGGTGCGTGCGACGGTGCAGGCGATGAAGCAGATCGCGCAGAAGATCGGCATCATCGACGACATCGCCTACCAGACCAATCTGCTGGCGCTGAACGCGGCCATCGAAGCGGCGCGCGCCGGCGAGCACGGCAAGGGCTTCGCCGTGGTCGCCGCGGAAGTGCGCAAGCTGGCCGAACGCAGCCAGATCGCGGCGCAGGAAATCGGCGACGTCGCCAGCTCCAGCGTGGAACTGGCCGAGAACGCCGGCAAGCTGCTGGACGAGATGGTGCCGTCGATCAAGCGCACCTCCGACCTGGTGCAGGAAATCACCGCCGCCTCCGAGGAACAGACCTCCGGCGTCGGCCAGATCAATGCCGCGGTCGGCCAGCTCAACCAGACCACCCAGCAGGCCGCGTCCAACTCCGAGGAACTGGCCGCCACGGCCGAAGAGATGAGCGCGCAGGCCGAGCAATTGCAGCAGTTGATGAGCTTCTTCAAGGTCCACGGCGCCCCGACGGCCAGGACCGCGGCGCGACGTCCTGCCGCCGGGCGCGGCCGCAGCGGGCACGCCGGTGCCAAGCCGATCGCGCGCGTCGCCAACGGCCAGTTGGTCCTGGCCGACTCGCTCGACGAAGCCCACTTCGAAACCTTCTGAGACATGGCCATGAACGCTCCCGCTTCGCTCTCACCCTCCGACGCCGGCGACCTGGCGACGGACCAGTTCCTGACCTTCCTGCTCGGCAAGGAAATGTTCGGCGTCGGCATCCTCGGCATCAAGGAAATCATCGAGTACCGCACGCCGACCGACGTGCCGATGATGCCGCCCGCACTGCGCGGGGTGATCAACCTGCGCGGCGCCGTGGTGCCGGTGGTGGACCTGCAGCAACGCTTCGGCCGCGCGCCCAGCGAAATCAGCAAGCGCACCTGCATCGTGATCATCGAGGTGGCCGCCGGCGAAGAGCGCCAGGTGCTCGGCCTGCTGGTAGACGCGGTCAGCGAGGTGCTGGAGATCGCCACCGCCGATATCGCGCCGCCGCCGGCATTCGGGACCGGCATCCGCCGCGATTTCATCCACGGCATGGGCAAGGTCGGCGAGCGCTTCGTGATCCTGCTCGCCGCCGATGCGGTGCTGGCGCCCCAGGAGTTCGCCAGCATGACCGCGCTCGACGCCCACCTGGAAGAAGGCATCGCTGCCTGAGCGGCCGTCGCCGCACAGCGCCCTGCCCCTTCCCTGCACCGGACTCCGCATGCCCACGGCCCCCGACACCGCCGCGCTGCACCACTTCGACACGGTCCTGGTGGTCGACGACAGTCAGGTCCAGCGCGAGCATGCGCTGGCCCTGTGTCAGCGGATGGGCGCAGCGGCGGTGGAAGGCGCGGTCGACGGCCACGCCGCGCTGGCACGGGTGACCCAGGGTCCGCCGCTGGGGCTGTTGATCGTGGACCTGGAAATGCCCGGCATGGACGGCGTGCAGTTGCTCGATGCGCTGGCCCGCTGCGGCGTGCGCGTGCCGATCGTGGTCGCCTCGCAGCGCGGCGCGGCCCTGATCGACTCGGTGCTGCAGGTCGGCCGCGGCAACGGCCTGCAGGTGCTGGCGGGACTGGAGAAGCCATTGCGTGCCGCGCAGCTCGCCGCCGCGCTGCGCGCCCACGCGCCGCCGGCACAGACACCGCGCGACGACGCCGAGGCGCCCGGCGAGGCGTCCATGGCCGCGATGCTGCGCGATGCGCTGCAACGCGGCGAGATCGAGGTGGCCTACCAGCCCAAGGTGGACATGCGCAGCGGTCGGGTCGGCGGCGTGGAAGCGCTGGCGCGCTGGCGCCATCCCAGCGCCGGGCCGATCGCGCCGGACCGCTTCATCGCCGTGGCCGAGCGCGAGGGTCTGATCCACGCGCTCACCGCCTGCGTCGCCGACCAGGCGATGGCGCGGCTGGCGGCCTGGAAGCAGGACGGGTTTCAGCTGACTCTGGCGCTGAACCTGTCGCCGAGCATGCTGCAGGATCCGAACCTGCTCGACGAACTGCTCGGGCTTCTGCGCCGGCACGGCCTGGCGCCGTCCGACGTGGTGCTGGAAATCACCGAAAGCTCGCTGGTCTGCGGCAACGCGCTGGGCATGCTGGCGCGGCTGCGCCTGCAGGGCTTCGGCCTGTCGCTGGACGACTACGGCACCGGCTTCTCCTCGCTGCAGCAACTCACCCGCATTCCCTTCACCGAATTGAAGATCGACCGCATCTTCGTCCACGGCGCACACCGCAGCCGCAACCTGCGCACGGTCCTCGAATCGGCGCTGGGCATGGCCCAGCGGCTGGGACTGCAGACCATCGCCGAGGGCATCGAAACGGTGGAGGACTGGACCCTGCTGCAGGAGCTGGGCTGCGACTTCGGCCAGGGCTACCTGCTGGCGCGCCCGCTGGGGGGCGGCGCGCTGCACGCCTGGCTGCTGGAGCACCAGCGCCTGCTGCAGGAACACGGCACCACCGGCAACGCCAGCGCCCCCGCTGCTGCCTCCACCCACTGACCGGCCACGACCATGACCAGCCACGACACCATCACCGAGCAGGAATTCGGCCGGTTCCAGCGTTTCATCTTCGACGCTGCCGGCATCACCATCTCGCCGGCCAAGAAGGCCATGCTGTGCGGACGCCTGGGCAAGCGCCTGAAGGCGCATTCGCTGCAGACCTATACCCAGTACCTCAAGCTGCTGGAAAGCCGCGAGGGCAGCGGCGAGGTACAGACCGCCATCGACCTGCTGACCACCAACGAAACCTACTTCTTCCGCGAGCCCAAGCACTTCGACCTGTTGCGCAGCATCGCCGCCGCGCATACCGGCAGCGCGCCGTTCCGCTGCTGGAGCGCGGCCAGTTCCACCGGCGAAGAGGCCTACAGCATGGCCATGGTGCTGGACGACACCCTGCAGGGGCGGCCCTACGAGGTGGTCGGCACCGACATCAGCACCCGCGTGCTGGACAAGGCGCGGACCGGCCACTACCCGCTGCTGCGCATCGAGCACATGCCGCCGGCCATGCTCAAGCGCTACTGCCTCAAGGGCCGCGGCGAGTACGAAGGCAGCCTGCTGATCGACCGCAAGATCCGCGACCACGTGCGCTTCCTGCACGCCAATCTCAATACCGCACTGCCCAACCTGGGCCAGTTCGACGTGGTGTTCCTGCGCAACGTGATGATCTACTTCAACGGCCAGACCAAGCGCGAAGTGGTGACGCGGGTGCTCGGCGCGCTCAAGCGCGGCGGCATCTTCTGCATCGGCCACTCCGAGAGCCTCAACGACGTCAACAGCGACGTGGTGCAGATCGCGCCGTCGGTGTACCGCAAGCCATGAACCACGACGTCCCAGGAGGGAACCCCGCATGACCACGATCAAGGCCATGGTGATCGACGATTCGGCGGTGGTGCGCCAGGTACTGGTCGCCGTGCTCAACGACGCGCCCGGCATCGAGGTCATCGCCGCCGCGGCCGACCCGCTGCTGGCGATGGACAAGATGCGCCAGCAGTGGCCGGACGTGATCGTGCTGGACGTGGAGATGCCGAAGATGGACGGCATCACCTTCCTGCGCAAGATCATGAGCGAGCGCCCCACCCCGGTGGTGATCTGCTCCACGCTCACCGAGAAGGGTGCGCGGGTGACCATGGACGCACTGGCCGCCGGCGCGGTGGCGGTGGTGACCAAGCCCAAGCTCGGCCTCAAGCAGTTCCTCACCGATGCGGCCGAGGAAATGATCGCCACGGTGAAGAGCGCCGCGCGCGCCAACGTCAAGCGCCTGTCGGCGCGTCCGGCGGTGGCGCCGGCGGAGCCGGAGATCAAGCACACCGCCGACGTGATCCTGCCCGCGCAGGGCGGCCGCCCGCTGTCGCAGACCACCGAACGGGTGGTGGCGATCGGCACCTCCACCGGCGGCACCCAGGCGCTGGAGGAA
>JBEVKG010000037.1:0-12302 GCA_040509765.1 Xanthomonas sp. | reverse complement strand
CAGCGCGCGCTGCCCGGACCTGTCCGGCAGCGCGCCCGTCAGCCCGGCACCGCGCGCTCCAGCGCACCCGACGCGCCAGCACTGCGCTGCAGCATCCGGGGCTTCCATGAAAACGTTGTCATCGCAGCAATTCTGGATCTGTCTCGCATTCGACGGAATTGTCTGTTGACAACGTTGTCTCCTGACGCGAACCCTGCGCCTGCCCGGCCTGTACGCAACGCCAAGCAACGTCGACGTCGGCGCCACGCGTCCCCACGCCCGGGTGATCGGATCCAAGCAGCACCAGACAGCGGCACCGCCCGCCGCTCCTCAGTCGCGCTACCTACCGCATCGGAGGCGTCACCATGAACACGAAATCCGCTGGATCGTGGTTGCTGTTCTGTTGTCTCGTCCTGGCCGGCCTCGTGCCCGGCCAGACCTGGGCCGCTGCGTGCAGCGGCGTCACCGCCTGGAATCCGGCCACGATCTACGCCGCCGGCGATACCCTGACCTACGCCGGCCACCTGTACCGCGCCAACGGTCCGATCTGGAACACCGCGCCGACCTACTGCACCAGTTGCGGCTGGTATCAGGACCTGGGCACCTGCGACGGCAGTTCGACCAACCAGCCGCCGAGCGTGGCCCTGACCGCGCCCGCGGCCGGCACCCGCTTCGTCGTCGGCAACACCATCACCCTGCAGGCATCGGCCAGCGATCCGGACGGCAGCGTGGCGCGGGTCGAATTCTTCCGCAGCGGCACCTCGCTGGGCAGCGTCAGCGGCGCGCCCTACACGCTCGCCTGGAGCGGTGCGGCGGCAGGCAGCTACAGCCTGACCGCCGTGGCCACCGACAACGCCGGCGCCCGCACCACCTCGGCCGCGGTCGCGATCACCGTCGCGGCGCCGTCGACCGACACCACCGCGCCGAGCGTTCCCACCGGCCTGGCCGCGGCCACGCGCGCCAGCAATGCCATCACCCTGACCTGGAACGCCGCCTCCGACAATGCCGGCGGCAGCGGCATCGCCGGCTACGACATCGTCCGCGACGGCAATCGCGTCGGCAGCTCCACCACCACCGGCTACACCGATTCGGCGCTGACCGCCGACACCGCGTACGCCTACACGGTGCGCGCCCGCGACAACGCCGGCAACGTCTCGGCCAGCAGCGCAGCGCTGAGCGTGCGCACCCTGCCCGCCAGCGCCGGCGGCGGCAAGCGCGTGATCGGCTACTTCACCCAATGGGGCATCTACGGCCGCAACTACCAGGTCCGCGACATCCAGGCCAGCGGCGCGGCCGGCTACCTGACCCACATCAACGACGCCTTCGGCAACGTCCGCAACAACCGCTGCGAAGTCGGCGTCACCCAGCCCTCCGACAGCAGCACCGGCGCCGGCGGCGACGCCTTCGCCGACTACACCAAGGCGTTCTCCGCCGCGCAGAGCGTGGACGGCGTGGGCGACACCTGGGACCAACCGTTGCGCGGCAACTGGAACCAGTTGAAGAAGCTCAAGGCCGCGCATCCGGGACTGAAGGTGCTGATCTCGCTGGGCGGCTGGACCTGGTCGCGCGGCTTCTCCAGCGCCGCGCGCGCCGAGAACCGCCAGGCCTTCGTCGCCTCGTGCATCGACGCCTACATCCGCGGCAACCTGCCGGTCACCGACGGCGCCGGCGGCACCGCCGCCGCGGCCGGCGTGTTCGACGGCATCGACATCGACTGGGAGTATCCGGTGGCCTGCGGCATCGCCTGCGGCAGCGCCGAGGACCGGCAGAACTTCACCGCGCTGCTGGCCGAGTTCCGTCGCCAGCTCGACCAGGTGCGGCCCGGCCTGCTGCTGACCGTGGCCGTCGGCGCCGGCATCGACAAGATCCGCGTCACCGACCCGAACCTGTACGCGCCGTACCTGGACTACCTCAACGTGATGACCTACGACTTCCATGGCGCCTGGGATCCGCAGACCAATCACCACTCGGCGCTGTTCGATTCGTCGGCCGATCCATCCAGCGGCGACCAGCGCTACTACAACAGCAACGATGCCCTCCAGGCCTTCCTCGACCGCGGCGTGCCGGCGGCCAAGCTCAACCTGGGCATCGGCTTCTACGGGCGCGGCTGGACCAACGTGCCCAACGTCAACCACGGCCTGTACCAGAGCGGCAGCGCCGCGCCGGGCACCTACGAAGCGGGGATCGAGGACTACAAGGTGCTGCGCGGCCGCGCCGGCACCGACTACGTCGACGCGCAGGCGCACGCGCACTGGAAGTACGACGGCAGCACCTTCTGGAGCTACGACGATCCGGCGCTGGTCACCGAGAAGATGCATTACGTCAAGACCCAGGGCCTGGGTGGCGCGTTCTTCTGGGAGTTCAGCGGCGACTATCAGGGCGAGTTGCTGAAGACCATGGGCCAGGGACTGCAATGAGTCCAGGCGTCGGCCGCCGCGCTACGCGCGACGGCCGCACCGCACGGCCCGCACGTCTCGGCATCGGCGTTGCGGGCAGTGCCGGCACCACGTCAGCCAAGCGGCGATGCCAGTCCAGCCCGAACCGCGACGCCCGCAGCGGATGGCGGGCGTCGCCGGCGTCGCTCAGCGCACCGCGATCCGCAGCACGTCGTCGAGCAAGGCCGCCGCGGTGACATCGGCACCGGCGCCCGGCCCCTGGATCAGCAGCGGCTGCTGCAGATAGCGGTCGCTGTGGATGGCGACGCGGTTGTCGGTGCCGGCACCGCTGGCCAGCGGATGCGTCGACGGCAATGCGCGCAGGCCCACCGATGCGCCATGCGCATCGAAGCGGCCGACGAAGCGCAGGCAGGCGCCTTCCGCCTGCGCCTGCGCCAGGCGCGCCGCCAGCGGCGCGTCCAGTTGCCCCAACGCGGCATCCAACTGCGCCAGCGGCACCGCCGCCAGCTCGGCCGGCACCAGCGACGCGACCTGCACCTGCTCGGCGCGCAACGGCAGGCCGGCAGCGCGGGCCAGGATCAGCAGCTTGCGCCGCACGTCCTCGCCGGACAGGTCCTCGCGCGGATCGGGTTCGGTGTAGCCGGCGGCCGCGGCCTCGCGCACGCAATCGGAGAAGGCGCGGCGGCCGTCGTAGCGATGCAGCAGCCAGGCCAACGAGCCGGACAACACCCCTTCCACCGCGTGGATGTGGTCGCCGCCGGCGACCAGCGCACGCAGGCTGCTCAGCAACGGCAGCCCGGCGCCGACCGTGGCGCTGTCGCCGTAGTGGGTATTGGCGGCATGCCGCGCGGCATGGATCTGTTCGGCACGCGCCAACGCGGCGCCCTGGCCGAGCTTGTTGGCGGTGACCACGTGCACGCCGCGCCGCAGCCACTCGGCATGGCGCTGCGCCACCGCCTCGCTGGCGGTGGCGTCGACCACGATGTCGCCCTGGCCGAGGTCGTCCGGCAGTGTCACCGGCTGCGTGCCGCGCGCGGCGGCATTGGCCGCGGCCAGCGCCTGTGCCGGCGCCACCGCGCAATCGGCCACGGTGCGCGAATTGGCCAGCCAGGCGAAGGCCGGCAGGCCGGGGCGGCGCTGCTGCAGCGCCTGGTAGCGCGCGACGAAGGCGCGCCCTACCGTGCCGGTGCCGAGCAGGCCCAGCCGTGGGCTTGCCGCCACAGCCGCCGTGCGCAGCAGCGCCGACGGCGCATCGGCCACCCCGCTGCTCACGCGTCCACCCGTTTGCGCGCCAGCGCCTCGCCGGCGCGCTGCGCGCGCTGCAGGCCGGCCTGCAGGTCGGCGACCAGGTCCGCGCTGGATTCGATGCCCACCGACAGGCGCAGCAGGCCGTCGGAAATCCCGGCCTTGGCGCGCGCCTCGGCGGTCATCGCCGCATGGGTCATGGTCGCCGGATGCGCGATCAGGCTCTCCACGCCGCCCAGCGATTCGGCCAGGGTGAAGTAGCGCAAGCCGTCGACGAAGGCGCGCACCTCGGCCTCGCCGCCGGCCAGTTCGAAACTGATCATCGCGCCGAAGCCGCGCTGCTGCCGCGCCGCCACCGCGTGGCCCGGGTGCGAGGCCAGGCCGGGGTAGTACACCTGGCGCACCGCAGCGTGCGTGGTCAGCAGTTCCACCACCGCCTGCGCATTCTCCTGGTGGGCGCGCAGGCGCGCGTCCAGCGTGCGCAGGCCGCGCAGGGTCAGGAACGCATCGAACGGCGAGCCGGTCAGGCCCAGCGCATTGGCCCACCACACCAGTTGCTGGTGCAGTTCGGCATCGGCGGCGATCACCGCGCCGCCGACCACGTCGCTGTGGCCGTTGACGTACTTGGTGGTGGAGTGGATCACCAGGTCGGCACCGAACGCGATCGGGGTCTGCAGCGCCGGCGACAGGAAGGTGTTGTCGACCACCGCCAGCGCGCCGGCCTTGTGCGCGGCGTCGATGACGAAGCGCAGGTCGGTGATGCGCAGCAGCGGGTTGGACGGGGTCTCGATCAGCACCAGCCGCGGCGCCTGCGCCAGCGCATCGGCCAGCGAGCGCGGATCGGTCAGGTCGGCGGTGATCAGCTCGAAGTGGCCCTTCTTGGCCAGCGCGTTGAACAGCCGCCAGCTGCCGCCGTACGCGTCGTGCGGCACCACCAGCTTGTCGCCGGGCTGCAGCAGCGCATTGAGTACCAGGTTGATCGCGCCCATGCCGGTGGCGGTGATCACGCCGCCGGCGCCGCCTTCCAGCTCCGCCAGCGCTTCGCCGAGCAGGTCGCGGGTGGGGTTGCCGCTGCGGGTGTAGTCGTACTGGCGCTTGTTGCCGAAGCCGTCGAAGCTGAAGTTCGACGACAGCACGATCGGCGGGGTCACCGCACCGTAGGCGGTATCGCGGTCGATGCCGGCGCGGACCGCGGCGGTGGCGGCACTACAGGGCAGATCGGTGTCGTGGGCAGTGCTCATGCGGCAACTCCGGTGGGGCGAAGGGCGGTGGCGAGAATCGCGTCGATGCGATCGGTTTCTTTCAGGAAGGCGTCGTGGCCGTAGGGCGAGCGCAGCACCCGCAGGCTGCCGCGCGGACCCAGGCCTTCGACCAGGGTCACCAGGTCCGACAGCGGCACCAGGCGGTCGCCTTCGACCGCCACCACCACCGTGGGCACGGCGACGGCGGCCGGATCGATGCGGTGCAGGTCGATGGATTCGGACAGGCGCAGATAGGCGTTGACCTGGGTGCGCGCCACGTACTGCGCGCCGGCGGCATCCAGGTAGTCTTCGGCGGCGACGCGGACGCGGCCGTTGATCACTTCCGGCGCCGCGTCGAAACGCTCGCCGAATTCCTCCGGGGTGCGGTAGCTGAGCATCGCGAACTGCCGCGCCAGCGACAGCCCGTGGCTCTCGGCGCATTGCAGCTGGCCCAGCGCCACCGCGCGGCGCTGCAGCGCGCGCCAGGCCGCCGCATACGGATGCGCGCGATGCGCGCCACTGACCGCGATCAGCTTCTGCAGGCGCTGCGGATGCCGCACCGCCAACTGCAGGCCGACCAGCGCGCCGTAGGAATAGCCGACGAACCCATGCAACTGCGCGATGTCCAGCGCATCCAGCAGCGCGGCGATGGCATCGGCCTGGTCGGCGCTGTCGATCGGCGCATCCAGGCTGCCGTCGGCGCCGACGAAATCGAACGCCAGCAGCCGCCGCTGGGTCGGATCCAGCGCCCGCCCCGGCCCGACCAGGCCTTCGGCCCAGCCCTTCTCGGAAAAGCTGGCGTTGGCGGCGAGATGACGATGCGCGGAGATGCCGCCGGCGACGAACACCACCGGCGCGGCGGCAGGACCGCTCAGTTCGTAGCGCAGGCGCAGCAGTTGCACGCCGGCGTGGCGCAGCGGCAATGCGATCGCGATCTCGCCCCGCATCGCGTGCACGCCGTCGGCAGGCGCTGCCGGTGCGGCAGAACGGTCGTAGGACGAAATGGAGGACGTGGGGCGAGGAGATGTGTTCACGAGGCGCATGGCGGTATCCGGGGAGGAACGGCCATCGAGCTTCGCGGAGCTCGCGTTCGCCATGCGGAGGGCATGGATCGAACCATCTTTCGGCGGACGCGGTGGTCCCCGCAGGATTTGGCACCTACACGGTCGCTTGCGCGTCCGCTGGCTGCCCCGGCATCAAAGGGCCTGTCCCTCCGCCGGTCTCGATGGTGGAGCCACGATGCCAGCGATTTTCGGCCATGTCAATCTCTTTATTCGGATGAAGCGATATGATTTTTCGATCCCCGGGCTCGGCCATACTCCGCTTCCCCCATCGCTCCCCTTGTCCGTGCGCCGACGCCGTCCCCGCCGCTGGCTTGCCGTGGTCCTGTCGCTGGCGGCGGCGACCGCCGCGCCCGCGCAGCCGCTGCTGCGCTGGAATGCGCCGCGCCCGGTCGCGCGACCGGCACCGGCATGGCTGGAGGTGAGCGCCCGCGACAGCGGCCTGCGCGAGGTCGCGCTGGGCAATCCGCTCGGCGGCCCGGTGCAGATCCGCCTGCTGGGCGACGGCGCCGGCTTCACTGCGGTGCCCGCGCTGCCGCTGACCGTGGAGCTGGCTGCCGGCGAGCGCCGCGTGGTCGCGCGGCTGTATCCGCCCAACGACCAGGCCGAGACCGGCGGCGACGGCGCCCGGCTGCGCATCGAGGCGGTCCCGGGCTCGCCGCGCGCCCATGCCGACGCAGTGCTGTATGCCCTGCCCTTCGCCGATCGCCCGGTACGCATCGACCAGGGCTTCGGCGGCGCGTTCAGCCATCGCGATCCGGCCAACGCCTATGCGCTGGACTTCGCCCTGCCCGAAGGCACGCCGGTGCTGGCCGCACGCGAGGGCGTGGTGATGGAAGTGCGCGACGACTTCCGCGAGTCCGGCACCGACCCGCGCCTGGGCCAGGCCGCCAACCTGGTGCGGGTGGTACACGGCGACGGCAGCATGGCGATCTACGCGCACCTGGCCGCCGGCGGCGTGCAGGTGCGGGTGGGCCAGGCCGTGCAGCGCGGCGAACGCCTCGGCCTGTCCGGCAACACCGGCCTGAGCAGCGGCCCGCACCTGCATTTCGCACTCCAGCTCAACCGCGGCCTGCGCCTGGAATCGGTGCCGTTTCGGATGGCCGGCCCGCTGGGCGAGCTGCACTTCGCCCATCCCGAGGGCCCCTGAGCGACCGGCATGCCGTTCGTCGGCAGAGGCGTTGACAAGCACCAAGTGTATTGATGTATTAATACACATGGATGCAAGCCACCTACACGTGCAACCCAGCGCCCCGGAGCCGATCTACCGGCAGATCGCCGAGCAGATCCGCCGCCTGGTCGCCGCCGGGCAACTGCGTCCGGGCGACGGCCTGCCCTCGGTGCGCGAGGTCGCCGCCGTCCACGCCGTGAACCCGATGACGGTCTCGCGCGCCTACAGCCAACTCGAGGCCGAAGGCGTGCTGGAGCGTCTGCGCGGCCGCGGCATGGCCGTCGCCGCGACCGCCGCCGCACCGCAGCGGCAGTGGCAGCGCCTGGAACTGATCGAACCGCGCCTGCAGGAACTGGTCCGGCACTGCCGGGAACTGGGTCTGCCGGCGCCCCCCGTGATCGAACGTCTTGAACAGTTGTTTGGAGAACCTGGCGATGAATAGCGTGGTGATGCAGACCGCAATCCGGACCGACCTGGACCTGGACCTGCCGCTGGCGGCGCACGACCTGCACCTGGCCTTCGGCGCCAACACGGTGCTGGAAGGCGTGGACTTTCAGATGGGGCGCGGCGACGTGGTCGGGCTGATCGGCCGCAACGGCGCCGGCAAGAGCACCCTGCTGGCCTGCCTGCTCGGCCTGCTGCAGCCGCAGCGCGGCCTGGCCCGGGTGTTCGGCGGCCCGGCGCTGCGCCTGGACGACGCACGCAAGGCGCAGCTGGGCTTCGTGCCGCAGCAACCGCAGGCGTTCGGCTGGATGCGCGTGGAGGAACTGCTGGCCTTCGCCGCGCAGCTCTACCCGCACTGGGACGCGCAGCGCGCAGACGCCTTGCTGCGCCGCTGGGAACTGGACCCCCGCCAGAGCATCGGCAAGCTCTCGCCCGGCCAGGCCCAGCGCCTGGCGCTGCTGCGCGCGCTGGCCGCGCGGCCGGCGCTGCTGGTGCTGGACGAACCGGCCTCGGCGCTGGACCCGGTCGCGCGTCGCGACCTGATGCGCGAGATCGTCACCGAAACCTGCGACGCCGGCACCACCGTGCTGTTCTCCAGCCACATCGTCAGCGACCTGGAACGCGTGGCCTCGCGCGTGGCCTTCCTCGACCGTGGCCGGCTGCTGCTGGACCAGCCGCTGGACGAGCTGAAGGACCGCGTCCTGCGCATCGGCGTCCCGGCGCCGGCGGCCGCGGCGCTGGAGGCACCGCTGCGCGGCGAACTGGCGCGCCGCCAAGGCGCCGACGGCGGCATCGTGGTGGTGGTGCATGCCACCGACCTGCCGTCCGCGCTCTTGACCCTCCCCGGCATCCGCATCGACCGGCTCGGCCTGGAAGATCTGTTCATCGAGGTGGTCGGATGAACCGTTCCCCTGGAGATCTGCGTCTGCTCTACCGAGCATCCGGCGTGACCGGGTGGCTGTATCCGCCCGTCCTCGCCGCCGCCTTCGCCTGCACCTGGCTTCCTGAAAAAGCCGCCGCCATCCTGCCGCCGATCCTCATCGCGATCCTGGCGCTGTTCGTGTGGATGCTGCTCGGCGCTCGCCTGCTGAGCCTGCTCGAGCAGGCGCGCCAGCTCCGCCTGCCGGGCCTGGCAGCGCGCTTCGTCCGCCTGTTCGGCAGCGCACTGGCCTTGACGGTGCTGCTGCCGACGCTGCTGTTGGCCGTGCGCGACGTCGAGCCCGGCCTCTCCCTGTCGGTGCTGCTGCTCAGCGCGAGCTTCGGCATGTTGGTCGCCACCCTGCCGGCATGGTGCGCACCCTTGATCGGCATCTTGCCGGGGACGCTCGGCGGCCTGTTGCCCGGGGCCAGTTTCGCGCCGCTGACCGCGCATCCGCGCGCCAGCATGCTGCTCGCCGCGCTCGCCTGCGGCCTGACCAGCCTGTGGTCGTACCGCTACCTGCGGGGTCGCCCGGCCGATGCGCTGTCGGCATGGGCGCGTCCGATGTGGATCGGCCTGCAGCAGCGCCAGCCTGGCGACGGCACCACCAAGCAGGCGGTCGAGTCGCAGGGCGGACGCCTGGGCTGGATCCAGGGCATCGCCCGCCCCACCTTTCCGACCGAGCTGCGCCATCAACCCGAACGCGCCATGCGCTACGCGCTCGGCCCCGGCTTCGCCCCCGGCAGCGCGGCCGGCACGCTCCTGGCCGCCCTGGTCACGCCGGCGCTGCTGCTGGTGTTGTGGACACCGCTGTTGCTGCACACGCAATCGCCGACGCTGCCGCTGGTCATGGCCAACGTCATGGCCAACCTGGCCAGCGTGAAGTTCGTGCAACGGCTGTGGCTGTGGCGCAAGCACGGCAACCTGGGGCTGATGGAAAGCGCGCTGCTGCCTGGCCTGGGCGCCCCCGGGGAAGCCGGCAAGCTGTTCAACCAGGTGATCCTGAAACGCGCGATCGCAGCGATGCTGCCCTGGCTGGGCCTGTCCTGGTTGCTCGGCGCGCTGAAGCATGCGCCGCCGGCGTATTACCCGCTGACCGTGTCGATCACCCTGGCCGCGACCCTGTCGGCCAGCAGCCTGCTGCTGGTCTGCATGCGCTGGCCGCGCGGGGCGCTGTTGCTGACCGTGACCCAGTTCGTCCTGGCCACGCTCGGCGGGATCAGCATCGGCCAGGTCGGTCTGCCGGGCGCGGTGGCGCCGCACTGGCTGGCGCCGGCCTGGAGCCTGCTGCTGCTCGGCACGGTCATCGCCTACAACCTGGTGGCCCGCCAGTCCAGCAAGCGCCCGCATCCCTGGCTGCTCAACTGAACGGCCGCGGCGGGAAGCCCGCTATAATCGCGGGCTTCCTCCGTTGCCGATGACGCCCTTCGCGGGCGTGCCGCCCATGTCCGAAGTCGCCACCGAAGCTGCGCGCCGCCGCACCTTCGCCATCATTTCCCACCCCGACGCCGGCAAGACCACGCTGACCGAAAAGCTTCTGCTGTTCGGCGGGGCGATCCAGATGGCCGGCTCGGTGAAGGGCCGCAAGGCCGCGCGCCACGCCACCTCCGACTGGATGGCGCTGGAAAAGGAGCGCGGCATCTCGGTGACCTCGTCGGTGATGCAGTTCCCGTACGAAGGCAAGATCATCAACCTGCTCGACACCCCGGGCCACGCCGACTTCGGCGAGGACACCTACCGCGTGCTCACCGCGGTGGACTCGGCGCTGATGGTGATCGACGTGGCCAAGGGCGTGGAAGAGCGCACCATCAAGCTGATGGAAGTCTGCCGCCTGCGCGACACGCCGATCATGACCTTCATCAACAAGCTCGACCGCGAGGGCAAGGATCCGATCGACCTGCTCGACGAGGTCGAGACCGTCCTGGGCATCGAGTGTGCGCCGGTGACCTGGCCGATCGGCATGGGCCAGCGCCTGAAGGGCGTGGTGCACCTGGTGACCGGCGAAGTGCATCTGTACGAGCCCGGCCGCAACTTCACCCGCCAGGACTCGACCATCTTCCCGTCGCTGGACGCGCCCGGCCTGGCCGAGAAGATCGGCGCGCAGATGCTGGCCGAACTGCGCGAGGAACTGGAACTGGTGCAGGGCGCCAGCCATGCCTTCGACCTGGACGCCTACCGCGCCGGCAAGCAGACCCCGGTGTTCTTCGGGTCGGGCGTGAACAACTTCGGCGTGCAGCCGTTGCTGGACTTCTTCGCCGAGCACGCACCGCCGCCGCAGCCGCGCGCCACCACCGGCCGCCAGGTGCAGGCCGGCGAGGACAAGCTGAGCGGCTTCGTGTTCAAGATCCAGGCCAACATGGATCCGCAGCACCGCGACCGCGTCGCCTTCATGCGCATCTGTTCCGGCCGCTTCGCCGCCGGCATGAAGACCCTGCACGTGCGCACCGGCAAGGAGGTCAAGCTGGCCAACGCGCTGACCTTCATGGCCAGCGACCGCGAGATCGCCGCCGAGGCCTATCCGGGCGACGTCATCGGCATCCACAACCACGGCACCATCTCCATCGGCGACACCTTCACCGAGGGTGAGTCGCTGTCGTTCACCGGCATTCCCAACTTCGCCCCGGAGCTGTTCCGCCGCGCGCGCCTGCGCGACCCGCTCAAGCTCAAGCAACTGCAGAAGGGCCTGGCGCAGCTGTCCGAGGAAGGCGCCACCCAGTTCTTCCGCCCGCTGATGAGCAACGACCTGATCCTCGGCGCGGTCGGCACCCTGCAGTTCGACGTGGTCGCCTACCGGCTCAAGGACGAGTACGGCGTGGACGCCAGCTTCGAGCCGGTCGGCGTGGTCACCGCACGCTGGGTGCACTGCGACAACCCCAGGAAGCTGGAAGAGTTCCGCGAGAAGAACGCGATGAACCTGGGCATCGACGCCGCCGGCGAACTGGTCTATCTGGCGCCGACCCGGGTCAACCTGCAACTGGCGCAGGAACGCGCGCCGGACGTGCGTTTCGCCGCGACCCGCGAACACGCGTACAGCGTCGCGGTGGAGTGAGTCTGGCGCGACCGTGGGCGTGCGCCGGCTGAGCGCACGCCCAACGGCGGTGTCCGCTGGCGCCGCAGCGGATGCGAACCGCTCGCAATTGCGCTACCGTGCGGGCCCATGGATGCAGACCGGTCGCCCGCCTACTCGAACGCCGACGCGCCGCCTTCCACGGACTGGCGCGACGAACTGGCCAGTGCGCTGACCCACGGCCTCGGCGCGATCGCCGCGCTGGCCGGCGGCTCGGTGCTGATCACCCTCGCCGCCATCTACGGCGACGGCTGGCAACTCGCCACCGCCATCGTGTTCAGCGTCACCTTGCTGCTGCTGTACGTGGCCTCGACGCTGTACCACGCCATCCCGCATCCGGGCGCCAAGGCGCGCCTGCAGATCTTCGACCACTGTGCGATCTACCTGCTGATCGCCGGCACCTACACCCCGTTCACCCTGATCGGCCTGCGTGGCCCGTGGGGCTGGGGCCTGTTCGCGGCGATCTGGACCATCGCCGTGGCCGGCGTGATCTTCAAACTGTTCTTCACCGGCCGCTTTCGCTTGCTGTCGACGGTTCTCTACCTGGCCATGGGCTGGCTGATCATCGTGGCCATCAAGCCTCTGCTGGTTGCGGTGGACACCTGGTCACTGTGCTGGCTGCTCGCTGGCGGGCTTTTCTATACCTTGGGCACCTACTTCTATCAGCGCGACACGCAACGCTACTTCCACGCGATCTGGCACCTGTTCGTGCTCGCCGGCAGCGTCTGCCACTTCGTGGCGGTGACCGGCCAGGTGCTGTAGCGCCGGCCGTTCGCGCT
>JBEVKG010000036.1:0-16230 GCA_040509765.1 Xanthomonas sp. | reverse complement strand
CATGAAGACCCCCAGTAAAAGAATGTGGGGTTAATACTATTTATCATGTATGAAACTTCTGTGTCCACATGCTAGGTTGAGCGTCTCGTGCATCCATCACGCTTTCCGCCCGCCTATGCCGCATCCCGATTTCCCGCCGCGCGTCAGCGCTGGCGGCCGCCAACTGCTCGACCGCGTGTTCAAGACCGGGGTGCAGACCCAGGCGGCGCTGAGCCGCGATCTGGCTCTGTCGCAGCCCACCGTGGCGCGCCTGCTGCAGGGCTTCGTGCAGGACCGCATGGTCCAGCTCAGCGCCCGCGCCGCCGAGGGCCGCGGCAATCCCAGCGTCGACGTGCGGCTGGCGCCGGACTACGCCTACGCCTTCGGCATCGGCCTGATGGGCGACGTGGTGGCGCTGGCGCTGGTGGACTTCGCCGGCAACGTGCGCGGCCAGCGCCGCATCGGCCTGGCCGACATGCGCCGCGCGCCGGTGCTGGCGCAGTTGCAGCGCTTCCGTGCCGAACTGCTGGCCGAGACCGGGGTGGACCCGGCGCGGGTGGTCGGGGTCGGCATGGCGATCTCGGCGTTCTTCACCGGGCAGGGCCGGCAGATGGCCGGGCCGCCGGCGCTGGAGGACTGGACCCAACTGGACCCGGTGCCGATCCTGGAAGAGGCGCTGGGCCGCGCGGTCACGGTCGAGAACGATGGCGCGGCGGCGGCGGTGGCCGAGAGCCTGTACGGGGTCGGCCGCGACTGCCGCAACTTCGTCTACCTGCATCTGACCAACGGTTTCGGCGGCGGCATCATCGCCGATGGCCGGCTGTTCCGCGGCCATCGCGGCAATGCAGGCGAGTTCGGCGGTATCTGGACCATCGGCGGCATGGCCTATCCGAATCTGGACGCGCTGTTGTCGCTGGTGCGCGCCGCCGGCCAGGACTATGCCGGGGTCGAGCAGATGCTCGGCGCGATCGAGGCGCACACCCCGGGCGTGGACGCGTGGCTGGACATGGCCGAGGCGCCGTTCTCGCAGTTGTGCGCCTATCTGGCCTATGCGCTGGATCCGCAGGCGATCGTGATCGGCGGGCGCCTGCCGGCAGCGATCGGCGCGCGCCTGATCGAGCGCATCCGCATCCCGCGCGCGCCCAACCGGCACGGTCTGGCACCGCCGTTGCCGCAGCTATGCATCGCCCGCACCGTCGGCGACGCGGTGACCCTGGGCGCGGCGTTGATGCCGCTGCAGCGGGCGTTTTTCGCCTGACGCACGCACGCTCGGGCACGGTGCGCTGCGCCGCATTCGAGCTGGCGGCACGGCGCCGGGCTGCGGGCGATCCTGGTCGAATAGGCGTCGCGTCGCAACGGCGTCGGCCGGATCGGCGCGCCGGCCGTGGCGCGATGTCCTAGCCGCGGCTGGCGTTCGCCGCCAGGCCGGCGCCGATCGGCAGCGGGCGGCGGCGGCCGGTGAGCAGGGCCAGCAGCAGGCACAGCGCCCCGCACAGCAGCGGACCCGCCGCCATGGCCCAGCACAGCAGCAGGCAGTGCCCGTCGCGGTACGCCAGCGTCTCCAGCAGCAGGCCGATCAGCACCACCCCGGCGGCCAGCGCGACTTGCGCGGCGGCGGTCAGCGCCGCAAAGCACAGCGCGTGCTCGGCGACCGCACGGGTCGCGGTGCACTGCGCATGCCAGGCCCACACCAGTTGTCCGCCGCTGCCGCCGATGGCGCCGATGCAGGCCGCCGCCGCCAGGCTCAGCAGCGGCTGCCCCGGCAACGCCAGCGCGAACAGCGGCGCGCACAGCAGCAGGGCGCTGCCGAGCCAGACCAGCCGTTGTGCCGGCGTGCGCTGCCGGCCCCAGCGTGCGGCCAGCGGCTGCACCAGCACCGTGCCGAGCGCGTAGGCAATCAAGACCGCGCTGCCCCAGCCGGGCGAGAGCAGGCCGTAGGCGGCCACGTACGGGGCGAGCTTGGTGAACGCGGGCAGGGTCAGCGAGACCGCGGCGATCAGCGCCAGCGGCTGCCAGGGAATCGCGCGCCAGGAGGGCGCCGGGTCGTTTGTGGCCAGTGCCATGGCGTCGGCTGGTGACGGGTGGACCGCGGTGCCGCGCAGCACCCGCTGCAACTGCCAGGCGCACAGCATCGCCACCGCTGCGAGCACCGCGCTGGCCTGCAGCGCCAGGCCGCTGCCATCGGCGCCGCGCGCCAGCACCGCACCGACCACGCCGCTGATCAGCAAGGCCGCGGCGCCGCTGCCGGCCAGGCGCAGCGCGCTGGCGCCGTCGTGGCCGCGCCAGGGCCACTGCGCCAGGCTCAGCAAGGTGTTCTGGGCCACGTCGCAGGCAGCGTAGGCCAACCGGAACAGCAGGCTCACCGCCAGCACGTAGCCCAGCCGCCACGGCAGCGGCAGCAATGGCGCGGCGAACACCAGCAACAGCGCCAGCGCCGCGGCGGCCAGACCGTGCCATTGCAGGCGCCCGGCGCTGCGCACGTCGCGCAGGCGCCGGCGCAGGCCCCAGCCGGCGCCGAGGCCGATCGCGGCGCTGAGCAGCAGGCCCAGCGCCAGCACCAGTCCGGCCGCGATCGCGCGCAGGCCGGCATGTTCGGTCAGCGAATAGATCAGCAGCAGTTCGCCGGCGTACCACAGCAGGCTCTTGCCGAAATGCGCGCCGGCATATGCCGCCAGCGCCGCTTGCGGCAGGCGGGGCAGGACGGGCAGGGGCGCGGGGCGCGGCATGCCCAGGCTTATAGCCGCAGGATGCGACAGCACCAAGTCCGCTGCGCCGGCTTGCCAGGATCGGGGCGCCGGTCCCGGCTGTCCGAGGCGTCCGCCGATGTCGCCGTCATCGTCATTGCCGCGGCGGTGGTGCCTGTGTCCTGCCACCTGCAGCGCATGCCGCCGCGTCCGTGGCCGCGCGCCCGGAGCCGTTGTATCAGCTGTCCGCCGCCGACCTGCTGCGGTTGCTGCGCGGCGATGCGCAGGCCGCGGCGATGCCGCTCGCCGGCAGCGTCGAACAGCGCCGCGCCCAGGCTGGCGCGATGGCGCGGCTGTCCATCGCCGGCGTCGCCGACACCAGCGAAGGCAGGCAGTGGTGCGCCGGCGAGCAGGGCGTCCTGGCGCACGAACGGGTCGATCGCGTGTTCACCGCGCTGGCCGCGTTGCCGCCGGCGCAGTTGCGACAGCGCGCTGCCGCTCCGGTGGGACAGGCGCGGCACGCGGCGTTCCCCTGCACGGCACGTTGAGGCGTGGCGACCCGTCCGCGACCGCCGCGGATGTCCGCGGCAGGCGGCCCCGACCTCGCGCGGGGCGGGATCGCGCACGAGCGCCGACTGCGCCGGACAGAGCGCCGCGTGCCTCGACGCGGCGTTGCCGGCGATGGTCGCCGACGGCGCCCCAGGTCGGCGCCCGCGCTAGAGTTGCGCGGCCAGCCGGCTGCCCTGGGCGATGGCGCGCTTGGCGTCCAGTTCGGCGGCGACATCGGCGCCGCCGATCAGGTGCGCGCTGCGACCGGCGGCCTGCAACGCCGCGTGCAGGTCGCGGCGCGGTTCCTGGCCGGCGCAGACCACCACCGTGCCAACCGGCAGCACCTGCTCGGCACCATCCACGCGGATGCGCAGGCCGGTGTCGTCCACGCCCAGGTACTCGACGCCGCCGAGCATGGTCACGCCCTTGGCCTTGAGCGTGGCGCGATGGATCCAGCCGGTGGTCTTGCCCAGTCGCGCGCCGGGGCGGCCCGGGCTGCGCTGCAGCAACCACACGCTGCGCGCCGGCGGCTCCGGGCGCGGCTTGCACAGCGCGCCACGGCCTTCGAACTGCGGGTCCACGCCCCACTCGGCCATCCACCGGGCCGGGTCCAGTGCGGTCGACGTCCCGGCGTGGACCAGGAACTCGCCGACATCGAAGCCGATGCCGCCGGCGCCGATGATCGCCACCTTGTCCGCCGCCTGCACCCGGCCCTGCAGCACGTCCAGATAACTGACCACGCTGGGATGGTCGGCGCCGGGGAAGTCCACCGCGCGCGGCACGATGCCGGTGGCCAGCACCACCTCGTCGAAGTCGGCCAGCAACGCCGCATCGGCGATGGTCTGCAGGCGCAGCTCCACGCCGGTGGCCTCGAGCTGGTGGCGGAAGTAGCGCAGCGTCTCGTGGAATTCCTCCTTGCCGGGAATCCGCTTGGCCACGTTGAACTGGCCGCCGATCTCGCTGGCGCTGTCGAACAGGGTGACGCGGTGGCCGCGTTGCGCGGCCACGGTGGCGCAGGCCAGGCCGGCCGGGCCGGCGCCGACCACGGCGATGCGCTTGGGCGCGCGGGTCGGCAGGTAGTTCAGTTCGGTCTCGGCCGCCGCACGCGGATTGACCAGGCAACTGGCGGTCTTGTTCTCGAACACGTGGTCCAGGCACGCCTGGTTGCAGGCGATGCAGGTGTTGATCGCCTGCGCCTGACCGCGCTGCGCCTTGTTCGCCCAGTCCGGGTCGGCCAGCAGCGGCCGCGCCAGCGACACCATGTCGGCGCCGCCGCCGGCGAGGATGCGCTCGGCCACGTCGGGCATGTTGATGCGGTTGGTGGCGATCAGCGGCAGCCGTACGTGCGGCTTGAGCTTGGCGGTGACCGCGGCGAAGGCTGCGCGCGGCACCGAGGTGGCGATGGTCGGCACCCGCGCCTCGTGCCAGCCGATGCCGGAGTTGATCAGGGTCGCGCCGGCGGCCTCGATCGCCTGCGCCTGCATCACGATCTCCTGCCAGTCGCTGCCGTCCTCCACCAGGTCCACCAGCGACAGGCGGTAGACGATGATGAAGTCCGGTCCGCAGGCGGCGCGGATGCGGCGCACGATCTCCACCGCGAAGCGCATGCGCTTGGCGGCGTCGCCGCCCCAGGCATCGCTGCGACGGTTGCTGCGCGGGGCGATGAACTCGTTGATCAGATAGCCTTCCGAGCCCATCACCTCGACGCCGTCGTAGCCGGCCTCGCGCGCCAGCTTCGCGGCGTGCGCGTAGGCGTCGATCTGACGTTCGACGCCGCGCGCCGACAGCGCGCGCGGAGTGAACGGATTGATCGGCGCCTTCAGCTTCGACGGCGCCACCGACAGCGGGTGATAGGCGTAGCGCCCGGCGTGCAGCAGCTGCAGGCAGATCTTGGCGCCGTGCGCGTGTACCGCGGCGGTCACCTGCCGATGCGGGCGCACCTCCCACGGCCAGGACAGCTTGCCGCCGAACGGCTTCAGCCAGCCGACCACGTTCGGCGCGAAGCCGCCGGTGACGATCAGTCCGACGCCGCCGGCGGCGCGCTCGGCGAAGTACGCGGCCAGCTTGGGGAAGTCGCGGGCGCGGTCCTCCAGGCCGGTGTGCATGGAGCCCATCAGGATGCGGTTGCGCAGCTGGGTGAAGCCCAGATCCAGCGGGGCGAACAGGTGCGGATAGGCGGCGGAGGCGGATTCGGGCTGGCCGGAGGCGGGCGACATGGCGTGGATACGCAGGCGTACGGAAGGGCGCAGGGTGCCGTGAAACTTAGGCTACGGCAAGAGGGAAGTTGCCTTGAGCCGCCTTCACATCGCTCTGGAGTTTTGAAGCATGACGCTTAGAAGCAAGAGCAACAGCTTCCGCTGGCGCGGGTCACTTTTCTTTGCTTGTGCAAAGAAAAGTAACCAAAAGAAAGCACACCCCGCAGCGCGCCCTCCGCGCTAGCGCGCTCCGGGTTCGCAGCCACGACGGGGATTCGCGGAAGGGGCATCCTGCCCCTGCCGCGAACGGCGCACATCCATGTGCGCCGCCCTTCGGGTTTTTCCCCGCCGCGTCTGCCGCGCTGAGGGGACCCGGTAGATCAAAAGCACAGCGAAAGCACAGCAACAGCACCAGCAGGAGCGGTTACGGACGGCGGGGCGATCGCACCAATGTTCCGATCGCTGCGCCGCCTGCTCAGCCCCAGCCGACCAGCGCCAGCTTGCCGATGGTGCTGCCCGATTCCAGGCGCCGGTGCGCCTCGCGCAGGGTGGCGGCGTTGATCGGGGTCAGCGTCTCGGTCAGGGTGGTGCGCAGTTCGCCGGCATCCACCAGGCTGGCGGTGCGCGCCAGGATGCGGTGCTGTTCGATCCTGTCCTCGGTGCCGAAACGGGCGCGGGCGAACATCATTTCCCAGTGGATGCCGATGCACTTGGCCTTGTACGGGTCGCCGATGTGCAGCGGGCCGCTCGGCTCGACGATCAGCCCGACGTGGCCCTGCGGCGCCAGCAGCTCGCCCAGCGCCTGCCAGTAGCGGTCGGTGTCGGCCAGGTTCAGCGCCGCCTCCACCTGCTCGATGCCCAGCGCCTGCAGCTGCGGCGCCAGCGGCTGGCGATGGTCGATCACGTGGTGCGCGCCGAGCTGCAGGCACCAGTCGCGGGTCTGCGGCCGCGAGGCGGTGGCGATCACCTCGAAGCCGGCATGCCGCGCCAACTGGATCGCGATCGAGCCGACCCCGCCGGCGCCGCCGATCACCAACAGGCGGCGGCCGCGGTTGCGGGTGTCGTCGAAGTCGAACGGCATGCGCTGGAACAGCAGCTCCCAGGCGGTCAGGGTGGTCAGCGGCAGCGCCGCGGCCTGGGCGAAGTCCAGCGTGGCCGGCTTGCGCGCGACGATGCGCGCATCCACCAGCTGGTACTGCGCGTTGCTGCCGGCGCGGGTGATGTCGCCGGCGTAGTAGACCTCGTCGCCGGGCTCGAAGCCGTTGACCTCGGGCCCGACCGCCTCGACCACGCCGGCGGCGTCGTAGCCCAGCACCTTGGGCTGGCCGTCGCTTGTGCCCTTGGCGCGGACCTTGGTGTCCACCGGATTGACCGACACCGCCTCCACCCGCACCAGCAGGTCGTGGCCGGCGGGCGCGGGCGGCGTCGGCAGGTCGAGGTCGTGCAGCGACTGCGGATCGTCGATCGGCAGGGGATGGAGGGTGGCGACCGCTTTCATGGAGGCTCCTGGACGTGAGGGAAAGGAGGGCACGGCCGCGGCTCAGACCGGCCGCGGGTTGCGCTCGGCGAAGCCGCGCTGGTGCCAGGACGGATACGCCGGTACCGCTGCGCTGGCGGTATCCAGTTGTCGCACGTGGGCGGCATCGAGGGTCCAGCCGACCGCCCCCAGATTCTGCCGCAACTGCGCTTCGGTCCGTGCGCCGATGATCACGCTGCTGACCGTCGGCCGCTGCAGCAGCCAGTTCAGCGCGATCTGCGGCACGCTGCGGCCGGTCTCGGCGGCGATGGCCTCCAGCGCGTCGATCACCCGGTACAGGCGCTCTTCCTGTACCGGCGGGCCGGCCTCGGTGACCGCCTTGTCGTGCAGGCGGCTGCGGTCCGGCAACGGCTGGCCGCGGCGCAGCTTGCCGGTCAGCCGGCCCCAGCCCAGCGGGCTCCACACCAGCGCGCCGACGCCCTGGTCCAGGCCCAGCGGCATCAGTTCCTCTTCGTAGTCGCGCCCGATCAGCGAGTAATAGGCCTGGTGCGCGACATAGCGCGACCAGCCGTGGCGGTCGGCCGCCGCCAGCGACTTCATCAACTGCCAGCCGGAGAAGTTGGATACGCCGAGGTAGCGGATCTTGCCGGCACGCACCAGCTCGTCGAGCGTGGACAGGGTTTCCTCCACCGGCGTGTGCGCATCGAAGCCGTGCAGTTGGAACAGGTCGAGGTAGTCGGTGCCCAGGCGGGTCAGCGCCGCCTCCACCGCGCGCACCAGATGGAAGCGCGAGGAACCGACGCTGTTGGGCGCGGCGCGGTCGAAGCGGAAACCGGCCTTGGTCGAGAGCAGCACCTGGTCGCGGCGACCCTTGATCGCCGCGCCCAGCACCGATTCGGCGGCACCGCCGGAGTAGACGTCGGCGCTGTCGAACAGGGTCACCCCGGCCTCCAGACAGAGATCGATCAGCCGGCGCGCCTGCGCCAGGTCGGTAGTGCCCCAGGTGGCGAAGAACGGATCGGTGCCGGCGAAGGTGCCGGTGCCGAAGCTGAGCACGGGCACGTTGAACCCGGACGCGCCGAGATGACGGTATTCCATGGGAGACGCTCCTGATGTGGGAAAGGGATGGGGGAGAAGGCGTCAGCGCGCCGCGGCGTCGGTGTCGACCGCGTTCGCAGTGGCGGGAGTGGCAGGGCGCGCGGGTGCGTCCGCGCCGAGCAACTGCGCGGCGGCCTCGGCCATGGCCGCGTAGCCGGCGTCGCCGGGATGCAGGTGATCGCCCGAGTCGAAGTCCGCGCGCATCCGCGTGGGATGCGCGGGATCGCGCAGCAGCGCATCGACATCCAGGATCGCGTCGAAGCCGTTGCCGGCGCGCAGCCAGGCATTGACCTGCTGGCGCACGGCCTCCTTCTCCGGGCTGTAGTAGCCGGGGATCGGCGAGTCCGGCAGCGCGCCCTCGAACGGCGTGAGGGTGGCGCCGATCACCCGCAGGCCGCGCGCCTGCGCGCGCTGCAGCAATTGCCGGTAGCCGGCGATCAGGTCCTCGGCCGACACCGGCGCATCGTCCGGCGCGAACGGCGTGCCGTACCAACTGATGTCGTTGATGCCCATCAACAGGATCAGCGTGTGCACGCCGGGCTGCGCCAGCACATCGCGGTCCAGCCGCGCCAGCGCGTTGCCGCCCATGCGGTCGCGCAGCACGCGGCCGCCGGAGATGCCGGCGTTGAGCACCGCCACCCGCTGCGCCGCCAGCCGCGTGGCCAACTGGTCCGGCCAGCGCCGGTCCTGCCCCGGCGTCGAGGCGGCGCCGTCGGTGATGGAGTCGCCCAGCGCCACCACCGCACCGGCGGCGTCGGCGCGGCGCACCTGGATGCCGCTGACGAACAGCCGCACCGGCAGCGCAGTGGCGTCGGTCAGGGGGGCGTCGGCGGTGCGCTCGCCCGCGGCCAGCCACGCGCTCTGCAGGCCTTCCCAGTGGAAGGTGGACGGCGCGGTGGGCTGCGGCAGGTACAGGCTGATGCTGAGCCGGGCCAGGTCCGGCACGGTCAGCGCCACCGGGTCGCTGAGCATCGGCGCGCCCGGCGGCACGATCACCTCGGTCCTGCCGCCGAAGCGCAGTTGGCGTTGCGAGCCGGGCAGGGTCGCCGCGCCGTCGCCGGCCAGCGCCAGCGACGCGGCGCCGATGTGCAGCGGCGTGTCGCCATAGGCGTTGCTCAGTTCCACCCGCACCTCGCTGCCGCCCAGGCTGACCCGCGCCACCTGGCGCACGGTCTGCCGCCACAGGTGGAACGGCGTCTGCGTCGGGAACGGGAAGTCCGCAGCCCATAGCGGCTGCGGGCTGGCCTGCCAGGTCGCGACCCAGTCGCGCGGCGCCGCGTCGGCCGGCAATGCCAGCGTGCCCAGCAGCGCCGTCGCCAGTGCGGCCCGCGCCATCGCCGGGCTCATGCGGCACCGCCGGCGGCGCAGCCGGCGCCGGTGCTGGCCGCGGGTGCGGCGGTGGCCGGCGACAGCCGCAGCGCGGCCAGCGCCACCGCCAGTCCGGCCAGGGTCAGCAGCGCCGCCACCCACGGCAGTTGCGACAGGTTGCCGCCATGGCCGAGCACCAGGCCGCCAAGCCCGGCGCCCAGCGCATTGCCCAGGTTGAACGCGCCGATGTTCAGGCTCGAGGCCAGGTGCCGGCCGGCCGCGCCGGCCTTGCCCAGCACCCACACCTGCAGCGGCGCCACCGTGGCAAACGCGGCCACGCCCAGCAGGCCGATGCCCAGCGTCATCGCCGGCACCGAGGGCAGCGCCAGGGTCAGCGCCGCCAGCACCACCGCCAGCACGCCCAGGCTCAGCGGCAGCGCCTGCCGCGGACGGCGGTCGGCCAGGCGTCCGCCCAGCACATTGCCGACGATCATGCCCACGCCGAACACCAGCAGCAGCGGCGACACCGCGCTGTCGGCCACCCCGGTGACCTGGGTCAGCAGCGGCTGGACGTAGGTGTACACGGCGAACACGCCGGCATAGCCCAGCACCGTCGTCGCCAGGCCCAGCAGCACCGGGGCTCGACCGACCGCGCGCAGTTCCTCGCGCAGCGGCGGCGCCGGCGTGGCGTCGCGGTCGGCCGGCACCAGCGCGGCGATCACCACGGTGGCCAGCGCGCCGATCGCCGCCACTGCCCAGAACGTCGCGCGCCAGCCGTAGTGCAGGCCCAGCCAGGCGCCGGCCGGCACCCCCAGCAGGGTGGCGACGGTGAGGCCGGTGAACATGGTCGAGATCGCCGACGCCTTGCGCTGCGGCGGCACCAGGGTGGTGGCGACCACCGCGCCGACGCCGAAGAAGGTGCCATGCGCCAGCGAGGTCACCACCCGCGCCGCCATCAGCGCCGCGTAGCTCGGCGCCAGCGCGCAGGCCAGGTTGCCGGCGGTGAACACCAGCATCAGCGCCAGCAGCACGCGCTTGCGCGGCCAGCGCCGGCTGGCCACGGTCAGCAGCGGCGCGCCGAGGAACACGCCCAGCGCATAGCCGGAGATCAGCAGCCCCGCGGCGGGGACGCTGACCTGCAGGTCGGCGGCGACCTGCAGCAGCAGGCCCATGATCACGAACTCGGTGGTGCCGATGCCGAAGGCGCCGGCGGTCAGTGCGAACAGCGCGATCGGTGTGCGCCCGGCAGCGGGCGGGTGGGGAGGTGGGGCGAGCGAGGCGGCCATGCGGCGGCTCCGACAGTGACGGGAGGACGGCAGCCTAGGCCTGCAGGTTCTCAGCAAAAACAGTAAAAATATTGAACGACTTTCAATGGAATCCACACAATGGACCGGATCGGCGACATCGCCCTGTTCCTGCGCGTACTCGACCTCGGCTCGATCAGCGCCGCCGCACGCAGCCTGGACCTGTCGGTGGCGGTGGCCAGCCAGCGCCTGCAGCGGCTGGAGCGCGCGCTCGGCGTGCGCCTGCTGCACCGGACCACGCGGCGCCTGCACCCGACCCCGGAGGGCCTGCAACTGGCCGAGCAGGGGCGGCCGCTGGTCGAGGACCTGGAATCGCTGGCCGGCGGCCTGCGCCAGGCCGGCGTCGCCGCCGCCGGCACCTTGCGGGTGACGATGTCGGCGGCGTTCGGACGCCTCTACGTGTCGCCGCTGCTGCCGCGCTTCATGGCGCTGCACCCGCAGGTGCGGCTGAGCGTGCACCTGAGCGACAACGTCGTGGACCTGGTCAGCGAAGGCTTCGACCTGGCGATCCGGATCGGCACGCTGCGCGATTCCAGCCTGGTCGCGCGGCGCCTGGCCGGCAACCGACGCATGCTCTGCGCCTCGCCCGACTACCTGCGCCGCCACGGCACCCCGGCCACGCCGGCGGACCTGGCCGCCCACGCCTGCCTGTTGCTGACCGGCAGCGACGGCAGGCAGGACACCTGGCGGCTGCAGGGACCCGACGGCGAGATCGCCGTCCGTGTGGCCGGGCCGCTGGAGACCAACTTCGGCGAGGTGCTGCGCGATGCCGCGGTCAACGGCCAGGGCATCGCCCTGCATTCGGAATGGCACGTGGCCGAGGACCTGCGGCAGGGGCGGCTGCGCCAGGTGCTGGCCGACTACCCGCTGACCGAGACCGGCATCCACGCGGTCATGCCGCAGCGCCGGCTGGTGCCGCCGCGGGTGCGGGCCTTCGTCGAGTTCATGCAGGCCGAGCTGGCCGACCCGCCACCGTGGGCGCGGCCCCGATGAGACCTGGGTCGCCCTGCGCACCGTTGTCTACGACCGCAAACGGTCATCTCCCCGCCGCATTGCGGGATTTCATTAAGCTGTATAGGGTGTATCCACGGCCTGGCAGCGGCTGGCGTTGACTTTCACATGTTACGTGCTCGTTAACGCCATCTTCACTATGCCGCGCATAATGTGCGCGGCGATGGCGTGCGGAAACGGCCGTCTGGATGTGACGAGACATCTGTACTGAACCATGCCTCTACCGGTTTCTATCTCCCCGAAACAAGGAGTTGTATTAATGAACAAGAAAATTCTCACCGCCGCGTTGCTGGGCGGTCTGGCCGTCGCCCAGGCAGCGTCCGCGCAGGAATTCGACGACCGCTGGTACCTGACCGGTTCGGCTGGTTTCAACTTCCAGGACAAGGACCGCACCACCAACGATGCGCCCTTCGTCACCCTGGGCCTGGGCAAGTTCATCAACCCGAACTGGTCGCTGGACGGTGAGCTGAACTATCAGAACCCGAACTTCGACAAGAACCAGGACCTGAACTGGAGCCAGTACGGCATCTCGTTCGACCTGCGTCGCCACTTCATCCAGGAAGGCCGCGGCTGGAACCCGTACCTGCTGTTCGGCCTGGGCTACCAGCGCTCGGAAGAAGAGTTCGACACCGGCGGTCCGGTCTCCCCGGGCCAGCGCAAGGACGGCAACTTTGCCGCCAAGGCCGGCGTCGGTCTGCAGACCACCTTCGACAAGCGCGTTGCCGTGCGTGCCGAAGTGGCCTACCGCGCTGACTTCGACGACCAGAGCGTTGCCGCTCCGTCGCAGAACTGGTTCGGCGACGTGCTGGCTTCGGTCGGCGTCGTGATCCCGCTGGGCCCGCCGCCGGCTGCCCCGGTCGCCCCGCCGCCGCCGCCGGCCGCTGCGCCGAGCTGCGCCGATCTGGACGACGACGGTGACGGCGTCAACAACTGCGACGACAAGTGCCCGAACTCCCAGCCTGGCCAGACCATCGGTCCGGACGGCTGCCCGGTGCCGGTGTCGATCGACCTGAAGGGTGTCAACTTCGACTTCAACAAGGCGAACCTGCGTCCGGACGCCGTGGCGATCCTGGGCGAGGCCACCGAGATCCTGAAGCGTTACCCCGACCTGCGTGTCGAGGTTGCCGGTCACACCGACTCGAAGGGTACCGAAGCCTACAACCAGAAGCTGTCCGAGCGCCGCGCCCGCGTCGTGTACGACTACCTGGTGAAGAACGGCGTCGACGCGTCGCGTCTGGTCGGCCCGATCGGCTACGGCGAGACCCGTCCGATCGCTCCGAACACCAACCCGGATGGTTCGGACAATCCGGAAGGCCGTGCGAAGAACCGTCGTACCGAGCTGAACGTCCAGAACTAATCGGACGCTTCCAGTCTCAAGCAAAGCCCGGCCTCGTGCCGGGCTTTGTTTTTGTGGGGTGGGGCAATGGACTGGCCGTGTCGTTGTCCGTGCTGCTCTGTCTAGGAGCGGCTTCAGCCGCGATGGGCTTTCCCGGGAGAGCCTGTCGCGGCTGAAGCCGCTCCTCCGCCGAGACACAGACGCTGACCGTTGCCCATGCCGTCTCCAAGCTGAATTTTTTCAGCAATCCCAATTATTTAGCGCATGTAGTGCCGGTAACAGTTGAAAGCACGCCGGGGCCTGCCTACACTCGCTCGTCGCCTCGCCTGAATGGAAAAAAACCGATGCTGCGTATCGTGACGGCCAGCCTGCTCGCGCTTGCCCTGACTCCTGCGGCCC
The DNA here is from genome assembly GCA_040509765.1 of Xanthomonas sp. Classification (GTDB taxonomy): domain Bacteria; phylum Pseudomonadota; class Gammaproteobacteria; order Xanthomonadales; family Xanthomonadaceae; genus Xanthomonas_A. The sequence goes on along the minus strand of JBEVKG010000036.1, from coordinate 2,890 downwards.
ACGCCGCACCGGATTGCTCCGGCGATCTGCTGCCCAAGCCGCTGGCGCTGCCGGCCACGGTCGCCGCGCCGGTCGCTTCCGAACTGTTCAGCCGCAACGTGCAGCTGGGCATGCCCAGCGGCGTGCTGACCCAGTCCTACAGCAGCGACCAGTCGCTGGACCGCGTGCTGCTGCGGCTGCGCGCCGAAGGCTGCCAGAGCCTGGCCAACGCCACCCCGGGCGCGGTGAAGCCGAACGATCCGGCCGCCTACAAGCCGGCCACCGCGTTCGACAACACGCCCTGGCGGTTCGACATGAGCCAGAACGGCAAGCGCATGACCGCCGAGGAGTTCGACGCCTGGATGAAGGCGCGCGGCGTGCGCGTGGTCAAGGCGCGTCCGGCCCCGGCACCGGCTGCCGCCGCCGCCGAGGCGCCGGCTCCGGCCGACGCCAACAAGCAGTAAGTCCGGCGCGCGGCCGCTTGCGGCCGCGCCCGTTCGCGCAGTGCGAGGGGCCAAGCCGCCGCGTTCCCGCCGTCCGGCGTCGCCCCCGGCGGCATCGGCGCGTCCGCGCCTGCCCGCGCGCGGCGCCGCGCCGGCCGCGCCGCGCCACGGCCTGGCCCGCACCCTGTCCAAACTGGGCCTGTGCTCACGCACCGAGGCCGCGCGCTGGATCGCCGCCGGCCGCGTCGCCGTCGACGGGCGCATCGTCACCGATCCCGAGTTCCCGATCGTGCAGGGCCGCCACCGGCTGGCCGTGGACGGCGCGCCGTTGGCCGACACCGCGCGCCTGTACCTGATGCTCAACAAGCCGCGCGGACTGGTCACCACTGCGCAGGACGAGCGCGGTCGCGATACCGTCTACCGCTGTTTCGACGGGGCCGGCCTGCCGTGGCTGGCGCCGGTCGGGCGCCTGGACAAGGCCAGCGAGGGGCTGCTGCTGTTCAGCAACGACCCGCAGTGGGCGGCGCGGGTGACCGATCCGGGCAGCGGCCCGGACAAGACCTATCACGTGCAGGTGGACGCGGTGCCCGACGCGGCGCTGCTGGCGCGGATGTGTGCCGGCGTGGTCGCCGACGGCGAATCGCTGCGCGCCAGACAGGTGCGCCTGCTGCGCCAGGGCGAGCGCCATGCCTGGCTGGAAGTGGTGCTGGACGAAGGCCGCAACCGGCAGATCCGGCGGCTGCTCGCTGCGCTCGGCCTGGACGTGCTGCGGCTGGTGCGGGTGGCGATCGGCGAACTGGCGCTGGGCGACCTGGGCAAGGGCGCGTGGCGCGAACTCAGCGCCGCCGAAGTCACGGCGTTGGCGCCGGCGGCGGACGCCAGCGTGCCAGCCGCGCGCTGAGCAGGGCGGCGACCACCTCACGGGCGCGCGCATCCTGCGGCCCGCGAGCATCGTGGTGGCGGCCCTTGGCGTGATTGCAGCCGGCACAGGCCAGCGCCAGGTTACGTGCATCGTTGGGGTCGTCGCCGACCTGGGCGCACAGCGCCGCCGCGGCACGGCGCCCGAACCAGGCCTGCGGCACCACGTGCTCGAGCGAGCAGTGACCCAGCGGTTCGCCGTCGCCGCGCAGATCCAGCCGCCGCCGGCAGTGCAGGCAGCGGCTGTGCCAACCGCCAGCCGCAGGCTGCGCCTGTGCGTCGGTCTGCGCCGCCAGCAACAGCCGTTGGCGCAGCGCGGTGCGCATCTCAGGCGGCGAGCACGCCCAGTTCGCGGCCGATGCGGGTGAACGCGTCGATCGCCCGATCCAGGTGCGCGCGGGTGTGCGCGGCGCTGATCTGGGTGCGGATCCGCGCCTGGCCCTTGGGCACCACCGGGAAGAAGAAGCCGATCGCGTAGATCCCTTCCTCCAGCAGCCGCTGGGCGAATCGCTGCGCCAGCGGCGCGTCGTACAGCATCACCGGGCAGATCGGATGGGTGCCGGGCTTGATGTCGAAACCGGCGGCGGCCATGCGCTCGCGGAAGTAGGCGGTGTTCTCGACCAGGCGCGCACGCAGGTCGTCGGCGGCGTCGAGCATCGCGAAGGCCTTGATCCCGGCGGCGACCACGTGCGGCGGCAGCGAGTTGGAGAACAGGTACGGGCGCGAGCGCTGACGCAGCAGTTCGATCACCTCGCGGCGGCCGGTGGTGAAACCGCCCAGCGCGCCGCCCATGGCCTTGCCCAGGGTGCCGGTGACGATGTCGATCCGGTCCAGCACGCCCTTCACTTCGGCCGAGCCGCGGCCGGTGGCGCCGAGGAAGCCGGTGGCATGGCATTCGTCGATATGCACCAGCGCGTTGTACTTCTTCGCCAGCGCGGTGATCTCGTCCAGCGGGGCGATGAAGCCGTCCATCGAGAACACGCCGTCGCTGGTGATCAGCTTGGTCTTGCAGCCGGCGGCATCGGCCGCCTGCAGCTGCGCTTCCAGGTCGGCCATGTCGCAGTTGGCGTAGCGGAAGCGCTTGGCCTTGCACAGGCGCACGCCGTCGATGATCGAGGCGTGGTTGAGCGCGTCGGAGATGATCGCGTCCTGCTCGCCCAGCAGAGGTTCGAACAGGCCGCCGTTGGCGTCGAAACAGGCGGCGTAGAGGATGGTGTCCTCGGTGCCGAAGAAGGCGGCGATCTGCGCCTCCAGTTGCTTGTGCAGGTCCTGGGTGCCGCAGATGAAGCGCACCGAGGCCATGCCGAAGCCGTGCGTGTCCAGCGCGTCCTTGGCGGCCTGGATCAGGTCCGGATGATCGGCCAGGCCCAGGTAGTTGTTGGCGCAGAAGTTCAGCACGCTGCGGCCGTCTTCGAGGGTGATCGCCGAGTCCTGGGGGCTGGTGATGATGCGCTCGGCCTTGAACAGGCCGTCGGCGCGGATCTGCTCCAAAGTCTCGGCGTAGCGGTTGGGCGCGGAATCGGTCATGGCGGCGGGGCTTCGGGGCGGGA
>JBEVKG010000035.1:0-5191 GCA_040509765.1 Xanthomonas sp. | reverse complement strand
GCTTCGCTGCCGCCCAGGGCGATACGCGCCTGGGTGGCGTGCAGGTCGTCGACCACCGCGCGCAGCGCGGCGGCATTGGCGGCGAAGGCGTCGCTGCCGGGTTGCAACTGGGTCTGGATCGCGCTCATGGCTGGGCCGTGGAAAGAAGGGAAGGGCAGGCTGCTGATGTGGGAGGGGCTCTTTCCCCTTTTGCGGGATCAGCCCCGACGCGATGGCGTCGAAACGGCCTTTCGGCCGATACCGCTTTCGCAGCGCATCACTTGGTCCGCTCGAACAATTCGCGCCCGATCAGCATGCGGCGGATCTCCGAGGTGCCCGCGCCGATCTCGTAGAGCTTGGCATCGCGCCACAGGCGCCCGGTCGGATAGTCGTTGATGTAGCCGTTGCCGCCCAGCACCTGGATCGCCTGGCCGGTCAGCCAGGTCGCCTTCTCGGCGGCGTAGAGGATCGCGCCGGCGGCGTCCTGGCGGGTGGTGCGGCCGGCGTCGCAGGCGCGCGCCACCGCGTACACATAGGCGCGGCAGGCGTTGAGGCCCACGTACATGTCGGCCAGCTTGCCCTGCATCAGCTGGAAGCTGCCGATCGGTTCGCCGAACTGGCGGCGCTCGTGCACGTAGGGCAGCACCACGTCCAGCGCCGCCGCCATCAGCCCCAGCGGCCCGCCGGACAGCACCACGCGCTCGTAGTCCAGGCCGGACATCAGCACGCGCACACCGCCGCCGACCTCGCCCAGCACGTTCTCCGCCGGCACCTCGCAGTCCTGGAACACCAGTTCGCAGGTGTTGGAGCCGCGCATGCCGAGCTTGTCCAGCTTCTGCGCGGTGGAAAAGCCGGGCATGCCCTTCTCGACCACGAACGCGGTGATGCCGCGCGCGCCGCCGCTCGGGTCGGTCTTGGCGTAGACCACCAGCACGTCGGCGTCGGGGCCGTTGGTGATCCACATCTTGTTGCCGTTGAGCACGTAGCGGTCGCCGCGGGCCTCGGCGCGCAGCTTCATCGACACCACGTCCGAGCCGGCGCCCGGTTCGCTCATCGCCAGCGCGCCGACGTGCTCGCCGCTGCACAGCCTGGGCAGGTAGCGGGCCTTCTGCGCCGGGCTGGCGTTCTTGCGCAACTGGTTCACGCACAGGTTCGAGTGCGCACCGTAGGACAGGCCGATCGCACCGCAGGCGCGCGAGATCTCCTCCATCGCCACCACGTGCGCCAGGTACCCCATCGCGCTGCCGCCGTACTCCTCCTCCACGGTGAGGCCGAGCAGGCCCTGTTCGCCGAGCTTGCGCCACAGCGGCGCGGGGAAGGCGTTGTCGCGGTCGGCCTGCTCGGCCAGCGGCGCGATCTCGCGCGCGGCGAAGGCGGCGACGCTGTCGCGCAGCAGGTCGACCTCCTCGCCCAACTCGAAATTCAACGACGGCATCAGCATGGCGGCAGCTCCGGGGATGGCGGGTGCCCGGTGGCGCCTAGAATCGGAGCCGCGCCGGGCAAGAGCGGCCAGCGTAGCCGGGAACGGCAAAGAAGTGAACAGAAATTCATTAATTGAACCTAGAATCACGCCATGGCCTACAAACGCTCCGCCCTGATGGAAGAACGCCTCGCCGGCAACCGCCAGCGGATCCTGCTCGCGGCGCGCCGCCTGATCGCCGCCGACGGGTTCCGTGGCGCCCCGGTGACCGCGGTGGCGGCCGAGGCCGGGGTCTCCACCGGGCTGATCTACCGGCATTTCCCGTCCAAGGCCGAGCTGTTCGTGGAGGTGCTGACCGCGGCGGTGGAGCACGAACTGACCATCCTGCGCGCCATCGCCGCCGCGCCGGCGCCGGCGGCGCAGCGCCTGCGCGATGCCATTGCCTCGTTCGTGCGCCGCGCCCTGGCCGGCCCCGGGCTGGCCTACGCCTTCATCGCCGAACCGGTGGAACCGGAGGTGGACGCCGAGCGCATCCGCTGCCGGCGCCTGCTCGGCGACGTGTTCAAGGGCATCCTGGCCGACGGCGTGGCCGCGGGCGAGTTCCCCGCGCAGGACCTGGAGGCGGCGGCCGCGTGCCTGGTCGGCGCCTACACCGAGGCCCTGGTCGGCCCGACCGCGCCCAGCCGCGACGGCCCGCGCGACAGCGAGCGCCTGGTCGAGGCGGTGTGCGGATTCTGCCTGCGCGCGGTGGGGAGCGGCTGAGCCCACGCCGCGCGGCGTGCGCCGAACTGCTGCGATGCAGCACGCATCGCCTGCGATTCCGTGCCCTCCCGGCGTGCCGCGCGGCGCAAACGCTGGCTATACTCGGTCGCGTAGCGGTGGTCCGGATTACCACGTGCCAAAGGGGTGTGATGTGCGGAATTACGACCTCGAATTTCTCACGCGCTTCTCGATGGTGATCGGCCTGCTGGTGCTGATCACGATCGGCCTGATCGTGTTCGCGCATTACCTGCAGCGGGCCATCCCGCCGGAGGTGTCGCCGGTGGCGCTCAAGCGCACCGAGGAGCGCATCGCCCCGGTCGGCGCGGTCTACGCCGGCAGCACCGGCGCCGCCGCGCAGGCCGCCGCGCAGGCGGCGGCACTGGCCAAGGCCTCGGCGCAGGCGGCCTACGGCGGCACCACCGACGGCAAGACCATCTTCACCAACCTGTGCACCGCCTGCCACACGACGGGCGTGGGCAAGGCGCCGACGCTCGACCATGCGCACTGGGACAAGCGCATCGCGCAGGGCAAGGAGACGCTCTACAAGCACGCCATCGAGGGCTACACCGGCCCCGACGGCGGCATCATGCCGCCCAAGGGCGGCAATCCCGGGCTGACCGAGGAGCAGATCCACGCCACCGTGGACTGGATGCTGGCCAACCTGAAGTAATCTTGCGCCTCCCGCACGCCCTTGCGCCGCCTTCGGGCGGCGCATTCGTTTCCGCGCCCGTCGCGTGCCGGCGCAAACAAGGAGAGTGATCGCATGCGCATGCCGCCGCCATCGTTGTTGTCGTTGCTGCTTCTGGTCGCAGCCCCCGCCGCGCAGGCGCTGACGCCGCCGACGTTGCTGCCGATCGGGCAGCTGCGCGCGGGGCCGCAGGCGCAGGGCGTGGTGTTCGAGGGCGTGGTCACCGCGCGGGTGGAGGCCGGCGGCAGCGGCTATCTGGTGCAGGACGCCGGCGACGACGATCCGCTCACCGCCGACGCGCTGCTGGTGCGCGGCGATGCCGAGCACAGCCTGGCCCCGGGCGACCGCGTGCGGGTGTGGGGCGAACTGGCGCCGCAGGCCGCGGCGTCGGCCAAGGCCGGCACGGCGTTCGTCGGGCGCAGCGTGCTGGAGCAGGGACACACCGTGCTGGCGCGGGCGCAGCCCTTGCCGCTGCAGGTGCTCGACGCGGCGCCGGCCGACTGGTCGGCGCTGGGCGGCATGCGCGTGCGCATCGCCGCGCCGCTGACCGTGGTCGACAACGACGCGCTTGGCAAGACCGGTGAACTCGGCGTGGCCTTCGGCGGGCGCCTGTGGCAGCCCAGCGAAGTGGCTGCGCCCGGCAGCGCCGAGCAGGCGGCGGTCGTCGCCGACAATGCGCGGCGCGGGCTGCGGCTGGGCACGCTGGATGCGCCGGCAGCGGCGCAACTGCCGGCCTACCTGGGCAGCGCCGCCGCACCGCCGCGCGTGGGCACCGCGGTGCAGGACGTGGAGGGCATCGTCGGCGGGGTGATCGACGGGGCTGCGCGGCTGTACCCGACCACCGCGCTGCAACTGACACCGCCGCCGGAACCGGCGCCGCCGCAGGTCGATGGCACCCTGCGCATCGCCGCGTTCAACCTGGAGAACTTCTTCAACGGCGACGGCCGCGGCGGCGGTTTCCCGACCCTGCGCGGCGCGCGCACGGCCGCCGAGTTCCAGGCCCAGTTGCGCAAGCTGGTGGCGACGATCCGTCCGCTGCAGGCCGACGTCGCTGCGCTGATGGAGCTGGAGAACGACGGCTATGGTCCGACCTCGGCGATCGCCAGCCTGGTCGACGCGCTCAATGCCGGCGGCGGCGACTGGCGCTTCGTCGATGCTGGGCGCGGCCCCGGCGACAACCCGATCCGGGTCGGACTGATCTACCGCGCCTCGCGGGTCAGCCCGGTGGGCAAGCCGGCGGTGCTGGAAGGCGGGCCGTTCGCCGAACACAGCCGGGTGCCGCTGGCGCAGGCCTTCCGCCACGGCAGCGGGGCGCCGTTCGTGGTGGTGGCCAACCACTTCAAGTCCAAGGGCTGTGGCGACGCCAGCGGTGCCGACGCCGACCGTGGCGATGGTCAGGGCTGCTGGAACGCGACCCGCACCGAGTCGGCGCGACGCCTGGACGCCTGGCTACGCAGCGACCCCACCGGTACCGGCAGCACGTCGAGTGTGCTGCTGGGCGATTTCAACGCTTACGCGATGGAAGATCCGCTGCGCCTGCTGCGCGACGCCGGCTGGCGCGACGCGCTGCACGAGGCGCATGTGGCGCAGCCTTACAGCTTCGTCTATCGCGGGCTCAGCGGTCGGCTCGACCACGCGTTGCTGAGCCCGGCGCTGGCGGCGCGGTTGCGCGGTGCCGCCGAATGGCACGTCAACGCGGACCTGCCTGACAGCGACGGCTACCGCGAGCGCGATCTGCCTGGCCCGTGGCGCAGTTCCGATCACGATCCGTTGTTGCTGGGGTTTGATCTGTAGTGCCGGGAATGGGGAGATGGGAATGGGGAATCGGAAAAGCTGATCGCCAGCCCTCCTTTCCCTGTCCTTGATGTGTGGGACATTCCTGCTGGAGGCTCACGTCCTTCGCGAGGCGCATGACGGTTTGTCGTGAGTAGGTGCGCTGTGTTTCAGGGCGATCGTAATGAGCGTCCGGTCTTACGCCTCATTGCGATCTCTTGAACGTTGCTTCTGTCCATCGTGCGCTGGCCGCACGTTGTGCCGTGGTGCTGACCGAAGTTGTGAGATGTGGTGTTTCGCTCGTTAAGAAGGGCGGCAGCATCGGCTGTTGCTGTTGCCGTTGCTTTGGCTTTTGACTTACCGGGTGCCCTTCCGCAGCGGCGGATGGACCGGGGATTCGCGGCAGGGGCAGGATGCCCCTTCCGCGAATCCCCGGTGCATCCGCGGACCCGGAGCGCGCAGCGCGGAGGGCGCAAGGCAGGGTGTGCTTTCTTTTGGTTACCTTTTCTTTGCGCGAGCAAAGAAAAGTAACTCGCCCGCAAGGGCGAAAGCCTTTGCTTTTAACTGAT
>JBEVKG010000034.1:0-7788 GCA_040509765.1 Xanthomonas sp. | reverse complement strand
CAGGCTGCTGGACAGCGGCATGAACACGTCCTGCGGCCGTCCGTAGAAGCTGGCGGTATCGCCATGCGCGAAACTGCCGCCGGCCAGCGTGTAGAACAGCGGCGACGGCCGCCACGGCGCCAGCACGCCGACGATGCGCACCGCGCTGCCGCGCACCAGCAGGCTGCGGCCGACGCTGTTGCGGCCCTGGAACAGCTTGGCGTTGAGATCGGCCGAGATCACCGCCACCCGCGCCCGGTCCTGGTCGTCGCGCGCGCGCCAGCCGCTGCCGTAGGCGAACGGCACCTGGAACATCGGGAAGAAATCGGCCTGGGTCATCAGCAACTGGGTCATGAAGGGCGGGGCGGTGCTGTCCGGCGCGCGCAGCTTGATCTCGCTCTCGGCGACCATGGCCTGGCGATCGGCACGCCCGCGCTTCCACAGGTCCATGGCCGAGGGATAGTCGAGCTTGTCGTACGGCCGCTGGTTGGCGCCGTTGCCGGGGCGCGGATCGAGCTGCGCGAAGAAGATCTGCTGGCTGCGCCCGGGCAAGGGATCGCCGGACAGCAGCCGCATCACCGTCAGCGTGGTCATCGCCGCGCCGATGCCCACGGCGATGGACAGCACCATCAGCGCGGTGAGCACCGGGCTGCGGCGCAGGCTGCGCCACGCTTGCTGGAAGTAGTAGCCGAGCATGCCGGTCTCCGCGCCGTCGCCGTGCCGGTCAGCGCGCGGCCGCGGCGTCGTTGCTGCCGTGCGCCAGCGCCGGTTCGCGCTGCAGGTCGGTGGCCTGGCCGTCGACGATGTGCACGTTGCGCTGCGCGCGTGCGGCCAGCTCCGGGTCGTGGGTGACCATGACGATGGTCGAGCCCTGCGCGTTGATCTCCTCCAGCAGTTCCATCACCCCGCGCGCCATCTGCGAGTCGAGGTTGCCGGTCGGTTCGTCGGCCAGCAGCAGGCGCGGGCTGCCGGCCAGGGCGCGGGCGATCGCCGCGCGCTGCTGCTGGCCGCCGGACAGTTCGGACGGATAGTGCTTCATGCGCGAGCCCAGCCCGACCCGGCTCAGCGCCTCCTCGATGCGCTGCTTGCGCTCGGCCGCGCCCATGCCGCGGTAGCGCAGCGGCACGTCGACGTTGTCGAACAGGTTGAGGTCGGGGATCAGGTTGAAGCCCTGGAAGATGAAGCCGATCTTCTGGTTGCGCATGCGCGAGCGCGCATCGTCGTTGAGGTTGCTGACGTCCTGGCCATCGAGCAGGTACTGGCCGCTGGTGAAGGTTTCCAGCAACCCGGCGATGTTGAGGAAGGTGGTCTTGCCCGAACCCGACGGCCCGGTGACGGCGACGAACTCGCCCTCGCGGACATGCAGGTCCAGCGAGCGCAAGGCATGCGTCTCGACCTGTTCGGTGCGGAAGACCTTGGAGACGGAGCGCATTTCGAGCATGGCGTGAGTTCCTGTGGTGGTGGAGCTGAGATTGGGGATTGGGGGTTTGGAAGCAGCGGTCGGGAAGGGAAAACGAGAGGGGCTTGCGAATCCCCATTCCCGATTCCCCAATCCCGGCTCCTAATGCACCGTCACCTGCGGCGCATCGCCGAACAGGTCGCTGCCTGAGACCACCACCCGGTCGCCCGGCTGCAGGCCCGAGCGCACTTCGACTTCGCCCAGGCTGGTGACCCCGAGTTCGACCGGGCGGCGTACCGCCGAGTCGCCGTCCATGACGTAGGCATAGCGGCCGCCGGACTGTTCGACGAACGGGCCACGCTCGAGCTTGAGCACGTTCTTGCGGGTATCCAGCAGCACCCGCGCGCTCATGCGCTGGCTCTGGCGCAGGCCCGGCGGCTGCTTGTCGGTGAAGCGGATGCGTGCGTTGACTTCGCCGTTGACCACCTCCGGCGACACCGCCGAGATCGCCCCGGCGAACGGTTCGCCGGCACCGCTGGTCAACTGCGCCGGCATGCCGATCGCCAGGTCGCGGGCGAAGCTTTCCGGCACCTTGATCTCCAGTTCGAACTTGGACAGGTCGACCACGCTCAGCACCGGCGCATTGGCGGCGACGTTGGTGTGCTGGGAGACCTGCACCTGGCCGACCTGGCCGTCGAACGGCGAGCGCAGGGTCAGCAGGTCGACCTGGCGCTTCACCTCGGCCACCACCGCACGCTGGCGCTCGGCGAGCAGGCGCTTGTTGCGCGCGTCCAGCGAGGCGCCCTGCGCCTGCAGGCCCGAATCCTTCTGCGCGTGGCTCATCGCGATGTCGGCCTTCTTCAGCGTGTCCTGCGCCTTGGCCAGTTCCACCTGCGGCACCGCGCCGCCTTCGTAGCCGCGCTGGTAGCGCTCCAGATCGCGGCTGGCGGCCTGCCGCTCGATCTGCGCCTGGTCGATCAGCTTGCTGGCGTTGGCGCGGGCCAGGGTCGCGTCCAGATCGGCGCGGCCGGCCTCCGCTTCCAGGCCGGCCAGGGTGGCCTCTTCCTGGGCCAGCTTGCTGCGCAGCTCGGGGCTGTCGATCTCGGCCAGTTCCTGGCCCTGCTTGACCACGTCGCCGGCCACCACCTTCAAGGTGACGGTGCCGCCGGAGATGGCGTACAGGGTCGGGCTGTTGGCGGCGATCAGGCGGCCGTCGGCGGAGATGTCGCGGACCAAGTCGCCGCGGGTGACCGAGGCGATGCGCACGCGCTGCGCGTCGAACGAGCGGCTGCCGGCGATCCAGCCGCGCGCGGCGAAGGCGATGCCCAGCAGCACCAGCGTGGCGATCAGCCCGGGCCACAGCCAGCGGCGCCAGGCCGCGGAGCGGGGGCGGGCGAGAACCTGGTCCTGGGCGGAGGTGTCACGGATCATCGTACGGTCGCAGCGGTGAGGACGGGTACTCCAAAGCACAGCGCGTGCCAACTGCAAGTCATTGAATTGCTTGAGTGTGGCCGGCGCGGACAGGTGTCCGGGTGTCCGCGGACACGTTCGCGGACACCGCGTCCGGCAGCGGACAGCCGCGAGACATTCAGCGGACTTGGCTAGAATGGCGGACTTTTCGTCGGAGGGGCTGGCTATGTGCGGTATCGTCGGTGCGATCGCGGATCGCGATGTGGTTCCGGTCCTGATCGAAGGGCTGAAGCGTCTAGAGTACCGAGGGTACGACTCGGCCGGCATCGCCGCCATCGCCGACGGGCAGGTGCGCCGGGTGCGCCGCACCGGCCGCGTGGCGGAGACCGAAAGCGCCGCGCTGGCCGAGGGCCTGCATGCGCCGCTGGGCATCGGCCATACCCGCTGGGCCACCCACGGTGGCGTCACCGAGGCCAATGCGCATCCGCACGTCAGCCATGGCGACCTGGCCCTGGTCCACAACGGCATCATCGAGAACCACGAACAGCAGCGCGAGCGCCTGACCGCGCTGGGCTACGTGTTCGAGTCGCAGACCGACACCGAGGTCATCGCCCACCTGATCCACCACTACATCGCCCAGGGCCGCGACCTGCTCGGCGCGCTGCAGGCGGCGGTGAAGGAACTGACCGGCGCCTATGCGGTGGCCGCGGTGAGCAAGTCGCGCCCGGACCTGCTGGTGTGCGCGCGGATGGGCTGCCCGCTGCTGATCGGCCTGGGCGAGGGCGAGAACTTCATCGCCTCCGACGTCTCGGCGGTGATCCAGGCCACGCGCCGGGTGATCTTCCTGGAAGAAGGCGACACCGCCGAACTGCGCCGCGACGGCGTGCAGGTGTACGACGCGCAGGACCAGGCGGTGCAGCGCGAGCCGCACGTGTCCGACGTGTCGCTGGCCTCGCTGGAACTGGGCCCGTACCGCCACTTCATGCAGAAGGAGATCCACGAGCAGCCGCGCGCGCTGGCCGACACCCTGGAAGCGTTGTTCGATGCCGGCGGTTTCGATACCACCCTGTTCGGCAGCAAGGCCGAGGCGCTGCTGGCCGACGTGGAGGGCGTGCAGATCCTGGCCTGCGGCACCAGCTACTACGCCGGCCTGACCGCGCGCTACTGGATCGAGGGCATCGCCGGGCTGCCGTGCAGCGTGGAGATCGCCAGCGAGTACCGCTACCGCGACGCCTGCGCCAATCCGCGGCAGCTGATCGTGACCATCTCCCAGTCCGGCGAAACCCTGGACACGATGGAGGCGCTCAAGTACGCCAAGGCGCTGGGCCATGCCAAGACCCTGTCGATCTGCAACGTGCCCGAGAGCGCCATTCCGCGCGCCAGCGCGATGGTGCTGTACACCCGCGCCGGTGCCGAGGTCGGGGTGGCCTCGACCAAGGCCTTCACCACCCAGCTGGCGGCGCTGTTCCAGCTCACCTGCGTGCTGGCCAAGCGCCGCGGGCGGCTGAGCGCCGAGCGGGAAGCCGAGTACCTGGAACAGTTGCGCTACCTGCCCGGCAGCGTGCAGCACGTGCTCAACCTGGAGCCGCAGATCGCGGTGTGGGCCGAGCGCTTCGCCGACAAGCACAACGCGCTGTTCCTGGGCCGCGGCCTGCATTACCCGATCGCCCTGGAAGGCGCGCTCAAGCTCAAGGAGATCACCTACATCCACGCCGAGGGCTACCCGGCCGGCGAGCTCAAGCACGGCCCGCTGGCGCTGGTCGACGCCAACATGCCGGTGGTGGTGATCGCGCCCAACGACACCCTGCTGGAGAAGGTGAAGTCGTACATGCAGGAAGTGCGCGCGCGCGGCGGCGAGCTGTTCGTCTTCGCCGACGCCGACAGCCACTTCCGCGACAGCGAAGGCGTGCACGTGATCCGCACGCCGCGCCACGCCGGCGTGCTCAGCCCGGTGCTGCACACCGTGCCGGTGCAGTTGCTGGCCTACCACACCGCACTTGCGCGCGGCACCGACGTGGACAAGCCGCGCAACCTGGCCAAGTCGGTGACGGTGGAGTAAGCGCGTCCAGGCGCGTTCGCCGCGCCAGCGATGGCGGGCGTGCGCGGGCAGCCTCGCGTGCGATGGGCAAGCGGTGCGCCATGGCGATGTCTGCCGCCGCGCCGCGCGGGCGATCGCTGCCGGCTATGCGGCGATGCCGTTGAAGAAGCCGACCAGGCTCTGCGGCGCGTCGTCGTCGAAGAACAGGGCGAGGTTGCGCTGCGATTCGTGGGCGAACGGCGCGCTGCGGGCGAACAGTTGGGTCTCGTACGTGGCCAGTGCGGCCTCGATCGCGCCGGGATGCGCGGCGATGGCCTTGCCCAGCTCGGCGCCATCGTAGAGTGCGAGGTTGGCGCCTTCGCCGGCGAACGGCGACATCAGGTGCGCCGCGTCGCCGAGCAGGGTCACGCCGGGGACGCGCGCCCAGCGATGCGCGACTGGCAAGGCATGGATCGGACGCAGCACCGGCGCTGTGTCGCTGGCGGTGATCAACGCCGTCAGCGCCGGCGCCCAACCGGCGAACTCCGCGGCGATGCGCGCCATCGCGCTGGCCGGCACGGCGACGTCGATGCCGGCGAACCACGCCAGCGGCCTGACCAACGATACATAGGCGTGCAGGGTGCCGTCGGCATAGCGGTGCGCGAACAGGCCCTTGCCGGGTGCGACCGCCATCAGCGTGCCGCCGCCGACCAACTGCGCGCTGGCCGGATGCCGGGTGTCGGCCTCGAACAGCCGGGTCTCGACGAAGGTGGTGCCGCTGTAGGCGGGCACTGCCGCGGACAGCAATGGCCGCACCTTCGACCAGGCGCCGTCCGCACCCACCAGCAGATCGGTGCTCACGGTGGTGCCATCGTCGAAGTACAGCAGATGCCGCGCATCGGCGAGCGGCGACACGCCGGCGAGCTTGCAGCCCCAGCGCACCGCGCCGGCGGGGAGGGCGTCGAGCAGCAGGCGACGCAACTGCCCGCGATCCACCTCGGGTCGAGTGCCGGCGCCGCTGTCCGGCCGCTCGACCAGCAGCGTGCCATCCCGGTCGACGACCCGTTTCGCATCCGCGCCAGGCAGCACCAGCGCGCGGAACTGCGGGCAGAGCCCGGCGGCCTCGAGTGCCAGTTGGCCGTTGTACGCGTGAATGTCGAGCAGGCCGCCCTGCGGGCGCGCCGCGGCCGACGCCTCGGCTTCGTAGAGGATCGCGGCGATGCCGTGCAGGTGCAGCACGCGGGCGAGCGCGAGCCCGCCCAGCCCGGCACCGATGATCGCGATGGGAGTGTGCATGGGGCCTCGATGCAGGGTGGGCACGGCGAACACTGCTGCGCCGAGTCGGATGGAATGTCGTTCCATCATCTTGGAATGACGTTCCATTCGTGTCAAGCTCGGCCATGACCAAGATCCGACGCAGCCAGCCACGCCGCGACGCCGCACTGTCGCGCGCGCAGATCGTGGACGCGGCGATCGCCCTGCTCGACCGCGACGGCGAGGCCGGGCTGACCTTCCGCGCCTTGTCCGAACGGCTCGCCACCGGACCGGGCGCGCTGTACGGACACATCGCCGACAAGCGCGATCTGCTGACGGCCGCCTGCGATGCCGTCATCGCGCGCAGCCTGCCGGCGCCACCGGCAGGCGTCACGCCGCAGGCGGCGATCCGCACGCTGGCGCTGGCCATGTTCGACGCGATCGATGCGCACCCCTGGATCGGCTCGGCCCTGTGGCAGGCGCCGGGACAGTTGCCGATCGTGCGCATCATCGAAGGCCTTGGCCAGCCGCTGCGTGCGCTCGGGGTGGCCGACACGGCGCAATGGGCGGCGGTGTCGGCCCTGCTCAACTACATGCTGGGCGTGAGCGGTCAGAACGCGGCCAATACGCAGCTGGCGCTCACCCAGGGCCTGGTCCGCAGCGAGACCCTGGACGCCATGGCGGGCATGTGGTCGCGGCTCGATCCGCTCGCGTATCCGTTCGTGCGCAGCATGGCCGGCGCCCTGCAAGCGCACGACGACCGCCTGGATTTCGTCGCCGGGATCGACCTGATCCTCGCCGGCATCGTGGCCCAGTGCGATGCGCAGGCGGTCGGCGGCGCACGCAAGCGCCGCAGGTCCTGAGAGATTTTGCGGCGAGCGCAGCGGTTGGTGGCATGCGCCGCGCATGCGCAACCGCCGCATGGCGATGTCCGCCCATTGCGCAAACGCTGGCACTTGCGCGTGCACATTGCCAGCGCACTGGCCCAGGTTATGCATAAGCTTTCTGCGAGGGTTCCCACCACGCAGGAGGACGCATGTACGAGTCTTTCAGACAGGGGGCGCCGGCCGAACTGTGGCAGGCGCTGGTGCACGAGGCCGGGCAGCGCCTGGGCCGGCCGCTGGACGAATCGCGCGAGCACTATCTGGTGTTCGTGCTGCTGCGCTACCAGCGCGATGCGCAGTTGCTGGCGCGCATCCAGGCGCTGGCGTGGCTGCATGCGCAGGACCAGGTCGGACGCGCGCGCGCCGACGCGCTGCGCGAGGTCGGCGACGGTTGCCTGCTGATCGCCGGGCTGTTCCCTGGCGTGGCGGCGCGGCGCCGGGTCAGCGTGGACTACTTCATCGATCTCGGCCGCGGCGCCTATGCCGAAGTCGCCGAGACCCGCAACAGCGACGCGGGGCTGTTCGCGCAGCTGGCGCGCAGCTATCGCGAGCTGGTGACCACGCTGGGCGCGCTACGGCCGCCCCGACGCGAGGCGGCGGCGCTGCACGCGTGAGCGCTGGCGAGGCTTGGGCGTGGGTGATGCCTGCGTCGGCCTTCCGTAGGCGCGGCTTCAGCCGCGACGGGGTTTACGGGAAAAGGCCGGTCGGGGCTGAAGCCGCTCCTACAAGCACGTGGCCGTCCGCTCGCGGTGCAGAAAGGTGGCTGGACACACCGGCACCTGGCGCATCGCGAACGCTGGTTTTGCCGACAGCCCCGCGTTCTGCGACGGCGGCATGCGCTACGG
>JBEVKG010000033.1:0-5770 GCA_040509765.1 Xanthomonas sp. | reverse complement strand
CGAACGGCGCTACCCGGTGCTCTATGCCACCGATGCCGACTATGCGTTTCCGGTGGCGCGACAGATCGCGCGGCGCTTGAACGGCGAAGGGCCGGCCATCGACGACTTCATCCTGGTGGGCTTGTCGTATGCGCTCGGCGACGCGCCGATGCCGAGCCGGCGCCGCGACTACACGCCCACCACCGAGGACGGCGGCGCGGCATCCGCTGGCGCTACGCATGGGCGCGCCGACGCCTACATCGCCTATCTGCGCGATCGGGTGCTGCCGTTCGTCGCGCAGCGCTATCGCACCGACGAAGCGCGACGCCTGTTCCTTGGCCACTCCTACGGCGGCCTGCTCGGTACGCAGATCCTGCTGAGCACGCCGGAGCTGTTCTCCGGCTACATCCTGGGCAGCCCGTCGTACTGGTTCGGTGCGCATGCCATGCGCGCCGAGGAAGCGCGCTTCGCCTCCCGTCACCGCGACCTGCCGGCGCAGGTCTACCTGTATGTCGGTGAGTACGAACAGCGCCGCTACGGCAAGCACTACGACATGGTGACCGATGCGCAGCAGATGGTGAAGACCTTGCGCGGACGGCACTATCCGTCGCTGCGCCTGCAGTTGGACGTGCTGGACGACGAGGATCACCTGAGCGTCGCGCCGCGCGGGCTTACCCATGGCTTGAAGTTCCTGCTCGGTGTTTCGCCGCAGTGAGGGGTGGCGCCCATGCCGCTGGCTGGGCGGATGCCGCATCTCCACGGATGGCTTTGTCGCGGCTGAAGCCGCTCCTACAGGTGCGCGCCGGCCGCTGTTACAGGCTTCCTGAAGGCGCACCTCCATTTAGCGACGCGTTGGTCGTAGAGGTTTACTGAAGCCGCCGCGCAACGGCCGCTCAATACTTCAGCGCATCCGCTGTCGGCGCCAGTGGCACGAAGCGCGCGCCGCTGAAATCGTGCAGCAACTGGAAGGCATGCTCACCCCGCTGCGCCACTTCGCGGAAGTCGCTCTTGCGCAGACGATAGAGCCTGCCCTCGCGCGCGAACACCAGGTCGCCGCCGTCCCAGTCGGCCCAGTCGCTGCACGGCAGGTCGACCAGCACTGTGCCGTCGCGGTCCAGCACACGGTGATCCAGGCCATACCACGCATGGTTTTCCTGGCCGACCGCATGCAGCAGCGACTGCAGGCGGCGGCCATTGGCGCCGAGTTTCTCGCGCACGCGCGGGCGGCTGAAGCGGAACAATGCGTCGCTGCGCAGTCCGCCACGTTCGCCTTCGCCGTCATCGTGCAGCTGCCAGCCATCGCGTTCGCGCAACACGCCGTCGATCGGCTCGTCTTCGCCGCGCCCCGAATACTCACCGAACGGCCGCACCTGCAGATGGTACGGCAACTGGAAGCCGGTGGGCATCGGAAAGCAGTCGCGGCCATCGCGTGGCCGATGGTTCAACAACAACGTCCGCTCGTCCTCGAACATCCCGCCACCGCCCCAGCAGTCGCCCTTCGGCCACAGCGCCAGCGCAGTGAAGAACGGCGGCCGCGACAGCGCGGTCCAGGTGCCGAAGTCGCCGCGCTGCTTGGAGGCGAAGTACACCAGCAGCCGCCCCGACGGCGACAGATCGCAGCGCCGCTCGTAGATGCGGCCCTTGAACCACTGGCCGTGCACGAACGTGTCGTCGCGCAGATCCCAGTGGATCAGCTGCACCTGCTTGCTCGGCCCGCGGCGGAAGATCACCCCGGTGCGGGCATCGCGGGCCAGCAGGGCGAACAGGCGGGTCGCTGGCGGGCGCGACCCTGTAACGCCATCGGCGCACTCCATCTCTCCATCTCCCAATCCGCTGCCCACGTCACTCTGGCACAGCGAGCTGCAACACCGCCAGCGCAGGTCGTCTACGTGGCCGATGCCGCAGGGATGCCCCGACGTTATGCAAGATCGCAGATTCAGGCAAGGGAATCTGTGTCGGCGCTCGCCTTCGCTGAGACACCTCCGGTCGCGCCCTACGACCCGGATCAGCGCCCCTCCCGGAAACATCACATATGCAGGACACGACTCCACCGTGCTCCACACGTGACACACGCTCGCTGCGCAAGTAGGGGACAGGGTCGAAGTCTGCGAAGGCGGCAGCACGATCCCATCATCGTGCTGTTGAGGATCTTGTCCTTTTTCAGGATCGTGCCGGCGTCGATGATGCTGGCATTCGCCTTCAGGCAGACACGGTGGATGGGCGGCACAGGACCGGTCATCGGGAAAGGCCTGTTCCTGCTGGGACGCATGTTCTGCAGGCGGTGCACCACCCCGTTTCTCTGCCTCGAACCTGATCCTGTTTACGACCCGCGCGATGGCGGCGACGTGCCGCGCCCGCATCCGCGCCTGACCAGCGCGCTCCACAGCGTGCGCCTGGCTTGGAAAAACCCCGACAGGCCCAACCATTCGCGCATGCCAGCTGCGTGGCACTCGGCGATCTTGCGCGTGTAGCGCCCCTCACCGAAACAGCCAGCCTTCACGCTAACGCAATGATCCGATCGGGCGAGCGGGATAAGCTGCGGCCATCTCCCACATCTCATGTCACGCCATGCGCCACGTCCAGACCGATGCCCTCTCCATCGACCTGTCCGACCGCTTCACCAACGTGCGGCGGATCGGCCAGTCCATCAAGGCGGCGTATCCGATCCCCGACGACGAGGTGACACTCGGTGTCGTGATCGGGCGGCGCAAGACACGGCTCGATCCAGATGCCAATCCCTGGACAGAGTTCCGCAGCGAGTGCCTGACACGGCGCGGCGATGTCGCCGTCCTGGCAGAACAGGCACTGGAAATCGACGGCCGCCCGGCACTGCAGATGACCGTGCAGGGCAACGGCTATACCTATCTGTTCGCGATCGTGCCGCTGGACGATTCGCTGTACCTCGACATCGCCGGCGACTGCCCGGCCGGCACCGAGGCCGAGCACGTCCCGGTGCTGGAGGCCGCGCTGCGTAGCCTGCGCGTGATCGGCAATCCGGCCGCCGCGCTGGCCGCGCACGACGCCTGGCTGCGGGACATGTTCGGCGACGACGAAGAGCAGGAGGACCAGGACGATGCGCCTCCCGCCCCTGCTACCACGCCCGCGGAGCCGTTCCGCATTCCGGACGACGGCCATGATGTCTTCCAGATCGACGATCTCGCGTTCGCCTTCGGCCGCGCCACCAAGGCCAGCATTCCCGCCGCCGGCAATACCGGCGCCGAGTTGACCATCGAACTGCGCGCCCGTGCACGCAAGGCCGACGCCGCTGCCCGCCCGCACCTGGTGGACGCGGCCGAGGTGTACTTCCGCTTCTCGGTGAAGGGCGTCTACCGGGCCGGCGTACCGACCGGGCGCATCAGCTTCGAAAACGACCGCGAACCGGCCCACGCCGCCTATCTCTGGTCCGGTGGCGTGCTTGACGACCTGAAGCTCTGGGGCGAGCTGGTGCTGGAGCAGGGCTGGGTGGGCTTCAGCGGCTACCTGCAGGCCGATGGCGGCGCAGGCCCCCGCTATCCCGTGCGCATCGCCCGCGCGCTGGCAACCACTTCGCTGGACTGGTCGCACTACCGCTTCACCTCGCTACAGGAGCTGTCCAGCGCCCCACCGGACGTGCCGCATCACGTGCATCTGACCAACCTGGCCCAGCCCACGTTGCCTGACGCGCTGCACGCCTGTTCGGCGCTGCGCTCGCTCAGTCTCTATTACGACGACGAGACCATCGCCGCCAGTGGCTTGCGGGAACTGCCGGACACGCTGGCCGGCCTGGCGCATCTGCAGGAGCTGACGATCGTGCGCGCCAGCGCACTCGCGCAACTGCCGCCCACCCTCGCCAAACTGCGCCGTTTGCAGCGCCTGCATATCACCGGCACCGGCCTGCGCACGCTGCCGCCGCAGCTGTTGTCGCTGCCGCTGGTGTATTGCGTGCTGGACAACAACGCCCTCGCGCAGCTACCGGACCTGCCTTACCCGCCCACGCTCAAGGTGCTCTCGCTGGCGCGCAACCGGCTGCAGACCGTGCCCGCAAGCGTGGCGGCCTTGCCGGCGCTGGAGCGGCTGGATCTCACCGGCAACCCGTTGACCACGCTGCCGGCCGGGCTGGAGCGGATCGCGCAGTTGGAGCTGGAACTGCCGAAGAAGCATGCGTTGCTCGACTATCGCTACCAGGGCGCCGACGGCCACGGCACCATCGCCTTCGACGATGCGGCGTTCTTCGCGCACAACGACCCCACGCTGGCCGCGCAACTGGAACAGGCACTGGACAGCGATGCGCAGTGGGCGCCCTACCGTGCAAGCATGCAGGCGCTGGCCTGGCATGCGGTGGCACTGGCCACCGACGCACCGGACGACTACCGGCAACGCGGCAACACCCGCTTCGGCGGCCTGCCCGACCTGCCGCCGGGCATCCCGTATCCACAGCATCCCCAGGTCGACGGCGGCACTCGGCCCATGCAGTTCATCGCGCAACTGGACTGCGCGCAGCTTGCCCCCTTGCAGCGCTACCTGCCCCGGACCGGCGTGCTGTACTTCTTCATCTCCGACCAGGAAAGCCTGGTGCCACGGGTTCTCCACTACGACGGTCCGCGCGACGCGCTGCAGACGGCAGCCGAGCTCGTCCACGACGGGGCGCAGATCGATGGCATGGAAGAGGACACCCGGCCCTACCGCGCCAACGCTGCCGCGTGCATCAGCGTGCCGCACTTCTATGCCGACCAGGAGTATTACCAGGATCTCGAGCGCATGGAAGCGCTGGAGGATGCCGACGCGCTGGTGGACGCGCTGCGCGATCGGCTTGCCGCCCAGGCCGGCGTGCAGCTGGTGCATGGGGTGAACAGCCATGTGTTCAAGCAGCACGACACCCCGCTGAGCGAAGCCGCACACCGCCTGCGCGGGCGGCCCGAGGACTTCATGGTGCTGCTGCGCGTGGCCTCCGATCCGCAACCCGGCTTCTGCTTCTGGGACGCGGGCGAGGTGTATTTCGTGATCCACAAGAGCGACCTCGCCAAGCAGGACTTCTCCAACGTGTACTGCGGGCTGGAGAGCAGCTAGACGCCACGCCGCTGTAGATCGGCCAGGGCCGGGCCGGTCACGACCAGCCCATTGGAGGGCAGCGCGACAGCGGCGCGACCAGCCCTACTTGGCGATCACCGACGTTCCCGACGGCACCATGTAGCAGGCCTGCGCCTTGGCACAGGCCTCGGCGTTGATCTCGGCGATCTGGCTGGCCAGGTACTGCTCCGGGGTCAGGCCCATGCGGTTGCGGTAGGCGTTGTCCGCATCGGCCTTGGCCACCTGCTCCTGCTCGCGCTGGCGCTCGGCGGTGGTGGCTTCCACCAGCGTCTTGACCCGCTGCTGCTGCGCCGCGGTCAGGTTCATCTGCTGCAGCACGTCCGGGTTGGGGCGGGCGCGGCCGAGGGTGATGTTCTGGATCTGGATCGGCAGGCCCTGCTCCTTGACCAGGGCGCGCACGTTTTCGGTCACCGAGTCGTCGATCTTCCGCGCCGTATCCGGGTCGCTCATCATGCGGGTCATGTCGTAGCGCTTGACCTGGTCGCGCACGATCGCCGCGTACTGGCTAGCGACGTTGTTCTTGAACCAGTCCTGGCCGAAGCCGGACAGCAGCCGCGCCGGCGCGGTGATCCGGTATTGGATCTGCGTGGAGAAATCCAACAGGATGTTGTCGCTGGACGAGAAGTCGTCGAAGGCCACCTGCACCGTCTGCGGCGTGGTGTCCACGTACACCGCCGACGTCGTCATCCACGTGTAGGTGCGGCCGGGATCGCGCACATCGTCC